>NZ_JBDQZI010000008.1:0-180046 GCF_042920265.1 Lysinibacillus sp. KU-BSD001
TTAGAATACTCGAAGAGTACTTTTACTTAAAATAAGACTATAAAATACCCCTAAAAATATTAAAAATACAAAAGGCCTTCAGAATGAGACCATTCTGAAGGCCTTTTGTCGACAATCTGAAAGTTAGAAGGATAAACTACATTATCCTTCTAACTTTTTTATTACATGGGGAAGTAGCGTATCTTGTTGACCCGTTCTTTAACCAATAAATGAAATTCTCTTAATAATTTTTCAATAGGTTTCTTGAATTTAGCACGTGTAATAATTTGCTGTGCTTTTAAAAGATATGCTATATCATCATCTAGTTCTTTCGGTAATCCGACTTTAACCCAGATATCTGTTAAAGACCAATAATCTTTTTGAATATCAGATTCATCCAGACTTTTTAAAATATGAGTGAGTAGAAAGGTGGCTTTATTATGGTTATTAGATTTAATTAAATGAGCAAAGGCATTTATAAATTCATTAGGTGTTAGAGTCTTTTCTTGAATAATAGCATCTGCTAGTGTGCTATGTATTTCAATCAAGGTTTTCGCATTTATATTTTTTTCGCCTAAGTTTTTTACTAAAGGATTACAATTATACAAGTTTTCTATAGGTTCAATCCAGTAACCCTCTAAAGTACGGAATTTTTCAGGTTCATCACGAAAAGTCGGGGTTGTCATTAAAAATAGTACCCTCGACTGTGGTCGAGGGCAAATTTTCTTCATCGCTCATTCATTTTAAGGATTACTTTTTTTTGAAAAATCACTCCAAGTTATAGTGTTAAATAAAATAAATAGCCTTTATTTTTTAGGTTAATTTGAAATCTTTGTGTAAATATATTATTCAATAAACACTATCTGTATCTTGAGATATACCGACATAATACCAATAGGTACCGACACAATACTGACAGATACCGACACAATCCCGACAGATACCGACAATTTTACTGTCGGTTGTAATGTCGGTTGTACAAATGATAGACTCAGAGTACCTCGAGGGTAAATGAATTGCTATAGTAATAAACAGATTTGATAGTTTGTCTGGAAAACAATTAAGATATGTAAGTTTTCGCTACTATACTAAAATGCACAACTTTCAAATTCTTTATATGGTCAACCCCAAGTTACGGTGATGAACCTTTTAAAGATAATGGACAATATAATTTTCTCATTGCTGAGAGTTCACAAAACAGCGTTGTGTCACCATTTCTTTTAAAGAAATACATAAAGCAGAGCCTTAGGAGGTGATTAGGTAAGTGGATAATTAGCATTCTTTTGAATGCTCAAATTTTTTATATCACGATCTATATTTTTAACACTTTAACAATTATATCGGGAGGTAATTAAATGACTATGAATAAGATTATCAGTGGGATCGTAAGTAGTATGGTAATATTCACTTGCTTGATAATACCTTCAAATGCTTTCGCAAGTGGAGAACAATTGTTTGACAATACAGAGAGTTTCAAAGTTGTATACGATACAAATGCCGAAATTGAACAATTACAACCTGTTGAAATTAATTTATCAGAGGTGATAGACCAATCATCCTCAAATAAAAATTTTACAATTGAACATGAAATAAAAGAGAATGAGCATACACAGCTAAAATCCGCAAATACAAGAGCTTCTATAGATGGTAGTGTGAGTGATTATCTATTAGAAACCGGTGATGCAAAAATTTACAGTATAACAGTAAATCCATCTATTTTGTTACAAGCTAGATTAACACAGCCTAACAATAGTAATTTAGACTATGACTTATACATCTTTGATTCGACTGGAACAACCATTTTAGATGCTTCTGAAAATTACACGTACATAAATTCTGACGGTACATTAGATGAATCAGTGGGTGTAATTAACCAAAACAGCGCAGCAGAAACATATTATCTGTATGTGCATTCCGCTAAAGGTGGAAGTATTAATGAAGCTTTTACATTGGACTACGCTATTAGTTATCCATACGACAATTTTGAAGCAGATGAACACCCAAGTGTAGCTAAACATTTTACTTTTGGGATTGCAGGGGCATACATCGATTCAAGAAATATTAGTTCATCTATAGATAGTGATTGGTACGTTATCAATGTACCGTCAACTAGAAGTTATGATGAGATTAATTTAAGCGTATCCACGTTATCAAGTAATGACACTAAAGTTGAAGTATACACGGATCTCTCCAATGGAAACTTTCAAATGAAAAAGGTACTATCGAATGCAGGTAATTTGCCTGTTACTACAGGCAAATTCTACATTAAAGTTTCTTATGACGGAAGTAACTTTAATCAAAACGATGTGCAAAACTATACATTAAGCTTAACTCCAGTATTAACTCCGCAGGATATCGTAATTACTGGGTACAATTCGGAGATGGGTCCGAATGATTATCCATCTGGATATTATTATGGCAGGCATTACAGAGCAAAAGGTTTTTTAGATATGATTGGGTATGTAACGACTACTGATGCTGAGACCGGCATTGTATATGGAGTTCCGTATACAAACGTAACTGGTCATTATATAAACGAAGCATGGTCTGGTTCGGCGGCAAATAATATAAGAACCGGGACAAGTACGACAGATAGTACTGGTAAGTTTGTTGTTAACGTAGCATTACCTCCAGCAGTTGGTTCTATTTCCCAATACATCACAGTATCTACACATTACTATGATTACTGCGGAATTTTATTATATACTTCGAATAACTCGAGTATCCAAACACAAGACTTCATATACCACTTTGCATACTCAGCTCGATAATCGCCAAAAATATTGTTGCAAGTCTTCTGAGGACGGGCTAATAGTTAATAGTATAAACAATTACCATAAAAGTGCCGTTTCAACGTACACTGCTTTGAAAGCAGCTCAGAGTAGTCGTATTGCAAAAGAAGAAAAAGAAAATAAAGAGCTAGCGAAATCTATTGAAAATATTATTGTAGAATTATCAGAAGATACATTAGCGAAATCAAGAGAAAGTAAATTTCAAGTTTTAGATGGAGAGTGGGGACAACGGCTAGAAAGTTACCATCTTCAAAACCAAAATATTTGGGAATTCAGTTGAATGAAAGACTAGTAAATAGTCTGGACGGTTCAGATGGAAAAGTTATAGATGTTGCCCATAGTATCATCAATGACAATTTATTAATCCGCGATGGTGCCACAACTGAAGAAGAAAGAAAGGCGTTAATTTCCTTAGGGTTGGAGAAAGCAAAATACTTATAGGAAAACTATATGACAAAAGAAAAAGCAACCGATTTCCTGAGTGCTATGGAAGAAATCGCGAAAATTGCGGTAAATGGGGGCAAAAATCAAAACGGCGTCATTCAATATTATATTCCCCGGGGACCATTAGTAGGGGCGCCTAATGATAATATTAACGAATTTGACGTGATGAAAAAGAAAGATCCCGCGGCTTGGCATGAATACAGTAACTTGATGAATAAAGCGGTAAAAAGCGGCGATACAGAAGGCATGATTTCAGCCATGATGCATGCATTAAACTGGAGCAAAAAAACGCACAAAGAAAATCCTCAGATCTTTGATGAGCAGATCAAAAATTATTCGGATTGGAAAGAACAAGTTGCCAATAGTAAGATACCAGATTTATTTTCAGAAATAGATGGAACCACTAAAGAAAGCTTTTTGATCAGTGCTAATCAATTGAATAACTTCATAAAACAGGAGACACTCGAAAGGAATATAAAGGTGTTTTTCAATTACCTGAGTTAATTTTAATTCGAAAACTGTAATTGAAAATAGAATCTAAAAGAGTAATTTCAGGTTACCATATTGTCATAACAAATTAGTAAGACCTGAATATAAAGTGCATATCAGCAAAAATCCGTTGGCCTTTAAAAGACAGGCTAACGGATTTTTCATAACACGATTATATTGAATTCCTATGGGTTTTACTTTTTTCCTTTCGTATATTTAATTCCTCGGATTTCATTTCGTCATGGGTAACGGTTATTTTCTTCGTTCCCTGAAACCGTTTAATCTTTCCTTGCTCGCTCTCCAATACCGGTTTAAAATGACGCAATTCCTCTTTCCCATAAACATAAACACCGACCATATGATTTTCAGATTCAGCGACACGAAGAAACGAAGACTTTACCTCCCTGTTCTTTAACGATTTGTTCACTTTATATATGCATATATATAGAGTATTTTTACTAGGATTAGAAGGATATGTGTTATACTTACCTATACATGAACTAGAACAATAGAGGTGTTAACATGAAAATTTCGACGAAGGGTCGTTACGGGTTAACGATTATGATTGAATTAGCAAAACATTATGGAGAAGGACCGATTCCATTACGTCAAATTGCAGCAGAAAAAGAATTATCAGAAGCGTATTTAGAGCAGTTAGTATCGCCGCTTCGTAATGCGGGACTTGTCAAAAGTGTGCGCGGTGCATACGGCGGTTATATGTTAGCGAATGCACCTACGGAAATTACGGCAGCAGATGTCGTTCGTGTATTAGAAGGGCCGATTCAGCCAGTGGAAGGCATTGAAAATGAGGAAGCACCACAGCGCGAGTTATGGTTACGCATTCGTGATGCGGTAAAAAATGTATTAGATACAACAACACTAGAAGATTTAGCGAAGTATACGGACAATACAATCCACGAAGGCTATATGTTCTACATTTAAGGTCAGCATTAAAGGAGTTTATAAACAAATGAATACAATCTATCTGGATCATGCGGCAACAACACCAATGACACAAGACGTCATCGCTCGTATGACAGAAGCGATGGCGCATGTGTATGGCAATGCATCAAGCATCCATGCAGCAGGTCGTGAAGCGCGTAAGCATTTAGATGAAGCAAGAGCTGTGCTCGCACAATCCATTCATGCAAAGGCAAACGACATTATTTTTACGAGTGGTGGGACAGAAGCAGATAATATGGCGATCTTTGGTACTGCAGTTGCCCGCCAACAAGAGGGCAAACATATTATCACAACACAAATCGAACACCATGCCGTTCTCCACGCTTGTCAAAAGCTTGAAAAAGAAGGTTTTGATGTTACATATTTGCCGGTGGATCAATCGGGTTGTGTACGTGTAGAAGATGTGGCGTCTGCGCTTCGAGAAGATACGATTTTAGTGACAATCATGTATGGGAATAATGAGGTAGGGACGATTCAACCGATTCAAGCTATTGGCGAATTGTTAAAAAATCACCAAGCGACATTTCATACAGATGCGGTACAAGCGTACGGCATTGAACATTTAGATGTAGAAGCACTTGGTGTCGATTTATTAAGTGTTTCAGCCCATAAAATTAATGGACCAAAAGGGATTGGCTTTTTATACGTAAAACAAGGTGTGAAACTAGCCAATTTATTATTTGGTGGTTCACAGGAAAAAAAGCGCCGTGCGGGTACAGAAAATATCCCTGCAGCACTTGGTTTTGCGACGGCTATCCAGCTTCAAGTAGCAGCGCGTGAAGTAAATCGCGCGAAATATCAACGCTTTAAACAGCTGCTAATCAAACAATTTGACGAAGCGAAAATTTCGTATAAAGTAAATGGTGTACTAGATGATGCATTACCACATGTACTGAATGTTTCATTTGCGGGAACAGATGTGGAATCGTTTTTAATTAATCTTGATATGGCAGGCGTGCTTGTATCGAGCGGTTCTGCATGTACAGCTGGTTCTATTGATCCTTCCCATGTATTAGTCTCGATGTTCGGTGAAGGGGCAGAGGAATTACGTAGCTCTATTCGCTTTAGCTTCGGACAAAGATTAACAGACGAAGACGTCATAGAAGCAGGCAAACGAACAGCAAGCATTGTGAAGCGGCTCGTGAAATAATAAAATGTTTAGTAACAAAATAAAGACTGCGCGCCTTTTACGCGATTTTGTCTAAGAAAAGGTGAAGAAACAATGGTAGAAACAAGAGATCCGTCTCAAATTCGTGTCGTAGTAGGCATGTCGGGCGGTGTAGATTCATCTGTAGCGGCGTATTTATTAAAACAGCAAGGCTATGATGTAATCGGTATTTTTATGAAAAACTGGGATGATACAGACGAAAACGGTGTTTGTACAGCAACGGAAGATTATGAAGACGTCATTGCTGTATGTAACCAAATCGGTATTCCGTATTATGCTGTTAACTTTGAAAAACAATATTGGGATAAAGTATTTACGTACTTCCTAGATGAATATAAAGCGGGTCGCACACCAAACCCAGATGTCATGTGTAATAAGGAAATTAAGTTTAAAGCATTTCTAGAACATGCAATGAATCTTGGGGCAGATTATTTGGCAACAGGTCACTATGCACGTGTAGAAGAGCGTGACGGTGAAGTAGTCATGCTACGTGGTGTCGATAACAATAAAGACCAAACGTATTTTTTAAATCAGCTATCGCAAACACAGCTGTCTAAAGTGATGTTCCCAATCGGGCATTTACCGAAACCGGAAGTGCGTAAAATTGCGGAAGAAGCCGGTCTTGCTACAGCGAAGAAAAAAGACTCTACGGGCATTTGTTTTATTGGAGAGCGTAACTTTAAAGAGTTCCTCAGTCAATACTTACCGGCACAGCCAGGTAAAATGGAAACCTTTGATGGGGAAGTAAAAGGAACACATGACGGTTTAATGTACTATACATTAGGGCAGCGCCACGGCTTAGGGATTGGTGGTGACGGAGAGCCTTGGTTCGTTTTAGGCAAAGATTTAGAACGGAATGTCTTATATGTAGGACAAGGCTTCCATCATGATAAACTGTATTCTGAGGCGTTAACAGCAGTGAAGATGAGCTTTACATCAGATGAGCCAAAACCTGCGAAATTTAGCTGTACAGCAAAATTCCGTTATCGTCAAACTGATTCCCCAGTTGAGGTGGAAATGCGCGAAGACGGGACAGCACTGATTACGTTTGCGGAGTCTCAACGTGCTATTACGCCAGGGCAAGCCGTTGTCTTATATGACGGCGATGTATGCCTAGGTGGCGGTACAATTCATGAAGTAATCAAAAATAATGAAAAGCTTACGTATGTAGGGTAAATAGGAAAAAGACAAAGTCAAATTTGGCTTTGTCTTTCGTTATGAGGTGAACTAGATGGTAGTGGACTATAATGAAGTAGGAATTAAAGCATTTCAAGAAAAGCGTTATGAGGATGCAGCACAAGCATTTAACGATGCAATTGAACAAAACCCACATGATGCAGTAGGGTACATCAACTTCGGCAATTTACTTGCGACAATGAATGATGTGGAGCGTGCGGAGCGCTTTTTCCAAAAAGCGATCACGGTAGATGAGCAAGCAGCGACGGCTTATTATGGATTAGCGAATTTATATTACAATGCAGAACGCTTTGTGGAGGCAGCAAAGCTTTATCAAAAATCAATTGAGCATGGGATTGAAGGAGCGGATGCCTACTTTATGCTGGCGAAAAGCTTTGAGCGTGAAGGAAATCAGAAGTTAGCTTTACCATATATGCAACGCGCAGCCGAACTTGCGCCAAATGATGTGGAAATTCGTTTAGGTTATGGCATTTTACTTTGTACACTTGAAATATTTGAACAAGCAAAAACAGAGCTTGAATTTGTGATTGAGCAAGATATGAACAATGCGGATGCACACTACAATTTAGGTGTCCTTTATGCGGTATCGACCGATCAAATTGAGGATGCAAAGTATCATTTGAAGCAGGCGTATACATTAGCGCCAGAATTTGATCAAGCACGTTACATTTACGACATGCTGTGTCAACGTCAAAACTAGATTATATGTGTTGTGGTATCATAGTGAGTTTATACTAGAACAGGCTAAGCAGGAGGAGAGGTTTGGAAAGATTTTACTTTTCGGACCTCTCCTTTTTTAAGCTTATTTTTACAATTCTGTAACAATTTATTAGGGGATTATTGTAAAGATAATTGTTCAAATCATACTTTAATACTAAGGGAACGATTGTTTAAATTTAACAAATAGTTGATATATAGGCAATTTTAAGGAGTGTATACGAGATTTATATCAAGTGCAAAATAAAATATCAGTCTTTTCATTCAGGTAAATGTGACGGTTTATATTACAAAATTGTAAAGATTGCACTCGAATTGTTGAAAACAATACAAATTTCTAAAAGAATTTGTTACAATTTTTGAGGTTTAAATATAGCAAACATTATTTTTTCGGAGGCACAGTCCATGTTTAGTTCAAAAAGACAAGATCCATTTTTTACAGCGCTTCATAAAATTGCGTTAAATGTACAAGAGGGCGTTCACTACGCAGACAACTATCGCATCGATACGGTAGCAGATTTAAAAGAAATCTCAGTAAGAATGAAGGAATATGAAACAGCTGGCGATAAATTAATTCATGAGTTAATCGTCATGCTAAACAAATCGTTTATGACACCGATTGAGCGCGAAGATATTTTAGCTTTAGCTATTCGCATGGACGATATTTTAGATGAAACAGAAGGTACCGTTGCACGTTTTGATATGTATTCATTTACAGAAATTGATCAATCAATGCGTGATTTTTTAGGTTATATTACAAAAGCAACGGACGAAATTGTAAAGGCGATGGAGCTGTTAACAAAAAGAGAATTATTAGGTATGCGTGAGCATGCTATTTTAGTGAAGGATTATGAGCGTCAATGTGATGAAATCCAACGTTCATCCATTAAGCAATTATTCTTAAATGAAAAAGACCCGATTCGTTTAATCAAGTTTAAAGATTTATATGAGCGATTTGAAGAGATTGCAGATCACTGTCAAAACGTAGCAAATACGATTGAAACAATTATTATGCGTAACGCGTAATTAGCAGGAGACTTACGATATGGATACAATATTACTCATTACGATATTAGTTGTCATCTTTGCTCTAGCATTTGACTTTATTAATGGCTTCCATGATACAGCAAATGCGATTGCAACGTCAGTTTCGACACGTGCACTAAAGCCACGTGTGGCGGTGATGATGGCAGCAACAATGAACTTTATCGGCGCATTAACATTTGTTGGAGTAGCCAAGGCGATTGCTAGCGATATTGTGGACCCGTTTGCATTAAATGCATTTGAAGGCGATGTGACGGGCTCTATCGTTATTTTAGCCGCGTTATGTTCAGCGATTACGTGGAATTTACTGACTTGGTACTACGGGATTCCATCAAGTTCTTCCCATACATTAATTGGCTCCATTGCTGGTGCGGCCATTGGTGCTGCAGGCTTTGGGATTTTAAATTATGAAGGGTTCTTGAAAATTTTGCAGGCGTTAATTATGTCGCCGTTCATCGCTTTAGCGGTTGGTTTTTGTATGATGACGCTATTTAAAGTGCTATTTAAAAACATGCCTTTATACAAAACAAATAAAGGCTTCCGTACGATGCAAATTGGTACAGCGGCCCTACAATCCTTTACGCACGGTACAAACGATGCGCAAAAAGCAATGGGGATTATTACGATGGCGTTAATTGCTGGTGGTCTCCAATCGGGTGACGAAGTACAAAACTGGGTACGTGTAGCGTGTGCCTTAGCAATGGGACTTGGTACATCAGTCGGTGGTTACAAGATTATTAAGACAGTTGGCGGTAAAATTATGAAAATTCGCCCGATAAACGGAGCAGCTGCGGATCTTTCATCTGCAACGGTTATTTTCGGTGCGACATTAATTTCATTACCTGTGTCGACAACACATGTTATTTCTTCTGCTATTATGGGTGTTGGTGCAGCACAACGCGTAAAAGGTGTACGTTGGGGTGTTGCACGTAAAATGGTGTTCACGTGGATTATTACCATTCCGATTTCTGCTGTAATGGCAGCCATTTTCTACACGATTTTAAATTTGATCTTTTAATTAATCGGCTATTCTGTAAAGAACAATTACAGAATAGCCTTTTTCATTTTGTAAGTTAGAATGAACGCACTTCTTTATGTTGTTTGTACGACAGGTTCTTCTTCTGCAGTTGGTGGTTGATTGCCCGTAAGCAAAGACCCTTTTTTTAATGAAATCGTTAATGCCATGACCCCATAAATGACCCCGCAGCCGAGTAACATCCAAATTGCCCCTGTGTAAGACCCGTTCATTAAATCGACTAAGTAACCAATTAAAATCGGCGCGAAGAAACCGGCAATTTGTCCACCAGATTGTACAATACCAACCGCCGAGCCGCTTATTTGCTGAGAAAACACTTTAATTGGCAATGTGGTTACAAGGACAATAGCAGTACCTGTAAAAATCGGTAAAACGGATTGATAAAATACAAACATACCGGCGCTTGAAGCGTTAAACATGAAATAGACGATAATTGTTAAGCCTACTCCACAAAGGACGCCAAGTAATTTTTCTTTACCAACAAATACTTTGTCTACTAAATAGCCTGCAAAAATAATAAAAGCGATACTTGTGACAGCAGGGATCATTTGTAAAAGACCGAGTGAAGTTAAGTCTAACCCGTGTACAGATACTAAATAGGTCGGAACCCAAGAGGCAGTCCCCCAGTTAATGGCATATACAGCAAAGGATGCGATAAAGAGACTCCACAGTAGCGGTATTTTTAAGATTTGGCGATAAGGAATTTTTCCTTGTGATTTCCGATCTGCTGCCTCATGAACCGTTATGGGCTGCTCTGGATTATCGACATAAACAAATTTTGGTTTTAATAGGAAGTAGAATAAAGCCCCTACTGCTACACCGACTACCCCGAATGCATAAAACAGTGTACGCCAGCCTAAAGTTTGTAAAGCCGTTGTCGCAATAATGGGTGTAATGACCCCAGCAACTGCTGCGGCCGTTAATAAAAGTGACATCGCTCGTGAACGGTTTTCCATTGGGTACGACATCGATAACATCTTTGCACTGGCTGGAATAAAGGCCCCTTCGCCAAGACCGAAAATGAAACGAATGACTAATAAGGAAACGAGTGACCAAGCAAGACCGCTTAATCCTGTGAAAATAGACCATGCAATAATACAGCAAATTAATGTAATACGAGCCCCAAACTTATCTGCTAAAAAACCCCCAGGCATTTGCATTAAAGCATAGCCTAAAAAGAAAGCACTTAAGACAAATCCTGTTTGTGTAGCCGTTAAAGCTAAATCTTGCGAAATAGGTAAAATCGCGTAATTAATAAAAAACCGATCCATACTAGCCAAAATATATCCAACAAAAAGTAAAAATAAGATTTGCTTCCGATTCGTTGCAATTGTTTCTTTCATGTATTCATCTCCTTTTTCATTAATCGCTTGCCTTATATTCATAATTATTCTGAAAATTCAATCTATTGCAATGTAGGTTTTTACAAAAGTCAGCTTTGGAAAATAGATGTTTTTACACTGTATGCAGAGAAAAATTTTATAGGTATAGCAAATAGAAGTGAGAGGATGAGAAGAAGTCTATGACTAGTAAGAAAAGATGTAGTGATAGGGGTAGACAATAATTATTTAACGATCATAAAAACGCTATGCCCATTGTAGGACATAGCGCTCATTTTTATTTTGTAGCAATGGCAGCTGCCGCTTCTGTACTTTCGAATTCTTTCTCTGACTTAGAGACAACAACACAAGCAACACCGTTACCGATTAAGTTCGTTACAGCACGTGCTTCCGACATGAAGCGGTCAACGCCGATTAATAAGGCAATCCCTTCAACAGGTACCATTGGGAAAGCTGCTAGTGTAGCTGCTAATGTGATAAAACCAGAACCTGTTACACCAGCTGCCCCTTTAGAAGTAATCATTAATACGCCTAAAAGCGTTGCAATTTGAATCCAAGTTAGTTCAATACCATAGGCTTGTGCAATAAATAATGCAGCCATGGATAAATAAATGGATGTGCCGTCAAGGTTAAATGAATACCCTGTTGGTACGACTAAACCAACTACTTGCTTTGAACAGCCTAATCCTTCTAATTTACGCATCATAGATGGTAGAGCGGATTCAGAAGAAGATGTACCGATTACTAGGAAAATTTCATCTTTAATATAACCGATGAATTTAAAAATATTAAAACCGAAGTAACGAGCAATCGTACCTAATACAAATACGATAAATAAGAACATCGTAATATAGACAGCCGCCATTAGAAGACCTAACGATTTTAATGAACCTAAACCGAAGTTACCGATTGTGTAAGCCATTGCACCGAATGCCCCGATTGGCGAAACTTTCATCACAATACCAACAATTTTGAATAAAATTTCAGACACTTGCTCGAAAAATGTAATAACAGGTCGAGACTTTTCGCCAAGTGATGCTGCAGCAATACCAAATAAAATAGCTGCAAATAATGTTGGCAATAATTGTCCATCTGCTAATGCGCCGATGAAGTTTTCAGGAATGATATTATAAATAAACGCCATTAAGCCTTGATCTGTTTCTTCTGCTGCTGTTGTATATTTAGAAATATCTGCATCCGCTGCTTTTGACGTATCGATCCCTGCACCTGCATTCACGATGACAGCAACGGCAATACCGATAGCAAGGGCGATTGTAGAGACGATTTCGAAGTAAAGCAATGCTTTCCCTCCGATTTTACCGACTTTTTTCATGTCCCCCATACCACCAATACCAATCACAACCGTTAAGAAGATAATTGGGGCGATTAACATCTTGATTAGCTTGATGAACATATCCGCTAAGATTTTTAAGCTTGCGCCAAATTCAGGCCAAATTGTTCCGACGACAATCCCGAGAATGATTGCAAGGATTACTTGAACTGTTAAATTTTTAAGCCATTTCATGGATGGTAAATCTCCTTTTCTATTTGTTTTTAAATTTTCTATTTTGTTATCGCTTTCATGGGTCTATCATAGCGTAAAGTTTTCAGAAAAGAAGATTTAGTATTTAAGAATCATATCGTTTATTTTGTTCATTTCGCGGAGGGTTTTTGATAAAAGTTGATTTATCAACATTTATTCTGTTATGCAACGCTTTAAAAGCTTCAAATTTTGTTATAATACAATCGGAAAAAGAGAATAAAAAACTACACTTTCCGACAAAAAGTGTAGTTTTGTTCATTTTGTTTAATTGCTTAATTTCACTTGTTCTATTAATAATTGATAGTAAGAATCGTTTATTTCATGCTTGTAACTGTCATAAATCTGTCCCAGTGCATCTTTCCATATACGTCTTTCGGCTGCTGTTAAGGAATGAATGGAAATACCGTCTGTTTGTGCTAGTTCTTGAAGGCTGGCTGCGTTCATCTTTGTGCTTGTTTCAAACTGCCAGTCACTCATTTCTTCTAACGCATCTGTAATATGTTGCTGAATGTCTGGGTCTAAACTGTTCCAAAATGTTTCATTCATCATGATGGCATAGCCCATAATGCCGTGGTTCGATAGTGTAATATGCTTTTCATATTGATGAAAACCTTTTGAATACAAGTTTGATAGCGTATTTTCTTGTGCTTGGATGGCATTGTTTTCAATTTCGTAAAACACGTCACCAAATGTTGTAGTAATCGGTGTTGCACCAAGAAGGCTAAACTGACGATGAATCATATCGCTATCCATGACGCGAATACGCAAGTTTTGAAAATCATTCAGTTGAATAATGGGCGAGTCATTGGCGGCAATTTGCTTAAAGCCATTACTCCAAAAATGAAGCCCTTTGATATGCAATGGGGCAAGTTGGTCAAGCAGCTGGTCTTTTAGAGGACCTGTTAATACTTGTTGTAATTGTTGATCTGTTTCAATGATAAACGGTAAATCAAGTACTTGCCATGACGGTAAATAAGTTGTCATCTTTGAGAAGCTCGGTGCAATCATTTGAATATCATTGTTTTGCAATGCTTCAAATTCATTATCATCATTATATAGAATGCCATTCGGATACACTTGCACGATAACACGCCCATTTGTTTTCTCTTTGACAAGCTCAGCAAATTTTGTGGCAGCGAGCCCTTTCGGTGTGTTTTCAGCGACAACATGGCTAAAATGAATAATAATTTGCTCCTTTAATCCATTTTGCTCATCATCAAAAGGAAGTGTAGCGATATTCATCACATTTTGCCTGTGCCCTATAAAAGAGACTAGTATTACAACGGTTAAAATGACACCGGTAAAAAAATATTTCATTATGCATCACCATATTCATCAAGACTTTGTAAGAGCTCATAATGAGCAAATATTAAAATATATATTATGATTTAAGTAACCGTTGCTTTCCGCTCCGGCACTCGCTTTCCACGGGCGAGATCAAGCCTCCTCGTTGCTCATGCTTCGCTCCTGCGGGGTCTTGATTGTCTCGCTTTTCCCGTAGGAAGCTTTGCTCTGTAGCGAAAGGCCCATGCCGTCAGCTACACTCTCGCGCCTTCGCTACAAGCAACTATTGTTCAGTACAATAATTGTTGGCTCAAAAATAATGAAAAATCCTCATTAATTACAAGTAAAGGCTAGACGGACTATAATGTGCAAATGGAAAGAAAATAATCTCTTTTAGAGAAGAGAAATATTTTTCTAAAATATAGAGAAGTATTCACTTTTTGCCGTAGCGCGCCATCGCCACAGGAGCCAAGATTCTCTTTGCGACGAAAGCGTAAGCGTCAGGAACAGCAACAGGAGATCCAAACAGGCCGCGCCTGTTTTAGCTCCTGTGTAGGCTGTGGCAAAGCGCGGAGGCTACGATTATGCTTTCGTTTAATATCTGTTACTATCCTAATGGTATTTTTAGAATGTATTTTTGCTCATTACGAGTAACAGTATACCTTGCAACATTATAACAAAAAAGGGGAGAAATCGATGCGAAAGCTCACGATGAACACTAAAATTTTATTAATGACTTTCTTTATTATCATTGTTTCCTTTTTTATGGCAGGGATATTTGTGTTAAATAACTTATTAAGTGAACAAGAGGAAGACTATAGTCAGCGTGCGATGCTCATTGCACGAACAGTGTCAAATATGCCTGAATTAACGAATCAGCTCGTCAATGAAAACAAAGAACAGGCAATGAAAACCGTTAATCAGATTGTGGAAGAAATCCGCGTTATTAATAAAGCGGACTATATTGTTGTCATGGATATGGACAGAATGAAATATTCCCATCCATCACCAAATGAAATTGGTCAACGAAGCCAGTCAGAAGATTTAAATGCTGCATTTAATGAACACTATTATATGTCAAAAGCAAGAGGCGAACTCGGTACCATGATTCGTTCATTCGTCCCGATGCTGAACGAAGAAAAAAGACAAGTGGGTGTTGTGGTCGTAGGGTACCAAATGCCAACTTTACTACACATTTTTCAAGATTACTTTTTAGAGATGATCATTACGGTGTTATTATCGATTATTTTTAGTATGTGGGGCGCTCATTTACTAGGTCGTCATATTAAAAAGCAAATGTTTGGCTTGGAGCCAGAAGAAATTTCACAACTGTATGTAGAAAGACAGGAGACGTTCAACGCCATGCATGACGGCATTATTGCGGTCGATAATGAGATGAATATTACGATTTTTAATGAAAAAGCGAGTGAAATTTTAGGGGTAGATTGGCATTCGAGCAACTACATAGGTAAAAAAATTTATGAGGTATTCCCTGATACACGCCTCCCTGAAATTGTGGAAAGTGGTAAGCCCATTTACAACCAAGAAATCTATATTAATAAACATAGTATTTTAAGTACACGTATTCCGATCCAAGTAGCTGAAAAAAATGTAGGGGCAGTGGCCATTTTTAAAGACTTAACAGAAGTGAAACAGCTAGCAGAGGAATTAACAGGGGTAAAAGCATTTGTACAGGCACTTCGCGTACAAACACATGAGCATAAAAATAAAATCCATACGATTACAGGGCTGTTGCAATTAGGGCATATCAAACAGGCGATGGATTATTTAATGGAAGTAAAAGAAAATGAGGAATCATTAACGAAATTTTTGAATGAGCGTTTTCATAATGAAAATATTTCAGGTTTATTGCTTAGTAAAATAGGACGGGGAAAAGAGCTAGGCATTAAAGTAGAAATTGATGAAGAAAGTTATTTTAAGCGATTCCCCAAGCATTTAGATTATCATGATTTTGTTGTGTTATTTGGGAACTTAATCGAAAATGCTTTTGATGCGCTAGAAGGTGTATACCGTGAAGAAAAACATATTGGCATTTCAGTGGACGAGCATGATCATACACTTGCGATATTAGTAAACGATAACGGCATAGGGATGAGTGAGGAAGTACAAAAGCAAATATTTGAAAATGGTTTTTCCACCAAAGCAAAGGAAAACCGTGGGATTGGCTTGTATTTAATTCGTGAGATTGTGACAAAAGGGAACGGTACCATTGAAGTAACGAGCGAAGAAGGAAAAGGGACAAGCTTCTTACTATTATTTGAGTTAGGGGATGATGTAGTTGGGGATGATTAAAGTATTGCTTGTAGAAGACGATCCGATGGTGCGCGAGGTGAACCGCCAATTTATCGAACGTGTAGAGGGGTTTCACATTATCGCGATGGCAGCGAACGGGGTAGAAGGGTTTGAAAAAATTAAACAACTACAGCCTGATTTAGTATTGATGGATATTTTTATGCCTGAACAAAATGGTGTGGATACGTTGCGGAAAATTCGAAAGGAAAATATTCCGGTCGATGTGATTTCGGTGACGGCGGCAAATGATATGCCAACAATCCAAAATATTTTGCATCTAGGTGTATACGATTATATTATGAAGCCTTTTACATTTGAGCGAATGGAGCAAACGTTACAAAATTACCGCCAATTTAAACAAAAAGTAGAAAATACACAAGGTATGACACAGCAAGAGCTCGATGCATTGATGAGAAAAGGCAATGCGACAGAACGAGTAGAAGAACCCCAAACTGTACTGACTGAACTACCTAAAGGATTTAACCGATCCACATTAGATAAAGTGTTGAATTATATAAAAGAATGCGAGGCAGGTGCCTCCGCAGATGAGGTTGCGGCGGCTATCGGCGTAGCGCGTGTAACGGCTAGACGCTATTTAGATTTTATGGAAAAGCGTAATTTAATTAAAGTCGATGTTCAATACGGTAGTGTCGGTCGTCCGATTAATCAATACTTCGTTTAAACAAAACGAGCAGAGTCACAAAGACGCTGCTCGTTTTATCCGCTTTATTTACAATAATCGACTACGGCATTATAGGCTAAGTCACCGCCAAAAATATCGAGTGCGCTACCGATTGTGACGTGAAGTTTTCCACGCCCGATTTGCTCAAATTTTGTTAAGTCTTTAAGTGAACGGACACCGCCAGCATAAGTTGTTGGGATGGTTGTCCATTGTGCTAAATCCTGTACAAGCTCCTCTTGCATGCCGCTGCGTTTCCCTTCTACATCGACCGCATGAATTAATAGTTCGTCGCAATATTGTTCAATCATACGAATCGATTCCGCGTTCACTTCAAAGTCGCTGAATTTTGTCCACTTGTCTGTGACAACAAACCATTTATCATCGCGTTTTCGACAACTTAAGTCAATGACCAGTTGATTCTTTCCAACCGTATGCACGAGCTTTTCAAGACGTTCCATATCAAGGCGCCCATCATGAAAAATATACGATGTGACGATGACGTGTGAGGCACCTGCCTGTATATATTGGAGCGCATTATCCGCTGTAATCCCACCGCCAACTTGTAAGCCTCCAGGGTAAGCGTGGAGTGCTTGAAGGGCGGCTTGTTCGTTGCCAGATCCAAGCATAATGACATGACCGCCTGTTAATCTATCTTTCGCAAACATGTTCGCAAAATAAGATGAATCATGTTCTGATGTGAAGTTTTCGACAACCGCCACATCGGCGTGCCCTAGTGTACTGCCTACGATTTGCTTTACTTTGCCATCATGCAAATCGATACAAGGACGAAATTGCATACTTTCTCACCTCTTTTGCATAATTATTCTTTTTCTATCATAACATTGTTCCTTTGCAAAATGGGTAATAATTGTTGTAAACGGAAAGAATGCTTCAAATTTCAAGGACACATAGCAGCACGTATGATAAAATATGTACTCATAATGAGCAAAAATACATTCTAAATGTAGCGAAGGAAGTGGCTTGAGGCTCGCCCATGGAAAGCGCGTGACGTAACCAAATGTGCGGTCAAGTACACATTTTGGTGAAGAGCCAATATATAAGAAATTACGAAAAGGAGCGAGGATGGATGGCGCAAAACCTCGATTTGTTTGAAATCAATAAACTGTTTATTTTAGGCCGTCCAATCGTGTCGATTTTTCATAACCCATCCAATATGTATTCGATTGTGCGTGTGAAAATTCAAGAAACGAATATTGATTTTAAAGAAAAAGAAATGATCGTTGTCGGGTATTTCCCGCAACTAACAGAAGATGAAATGTACCGTTTTACAGGTGTGATGAAGTCACATCCAAAATACGGCTTGCAGTTTCAAGTAGAAACATTTCAAAAGGAAGTACCTGCAACAGAAACAGGCATTGTTCATTATTTATCGAGTGATTTATTCCCTGGCATTGGGCGTAAAACAGCAGAAACCATTGTAGAAAAACTAGGTGTTCACGCTTTGCAGACAATTATGGACGATCCGCAAGCATTGGACGTAGTGCCAAGATTATCTGCAGATAAAAAGTCACAAATTCGCGCGGCTGTCGAACAAAATCTTGGACTTCAGCGTGTCATGATTCAGTTAAATGAATGGGGATTTGGTCCACAGCTCGGTATGAAAATTTATCAAGCTTATCGCGAGGAAACCATTTTACTACTAACAGAAAATCCGTATCGATTAATTGAAGATGTAGAAGGAGTTGGATTTGGACGAGCAGATGAACTCGGGGCAAAGCTAGGGATTACGGGAAACCATCCTGACCGGATTAAAGCGGCTATTTTACATGTGTTGACGCATGCTGCACTATCAGAAGGGCATGTCTATTTAGATGCAGAGCATGTATTACCGAAAGTAAAAGAGATGCTTGAGCAAAGCCAACGAGTCGAAATCCCGTATGAAGCGATTTCCAAAGCCTGTATTGAAATGCGGGAAGAAAGCAAAATTTGTGGGGAAGAAACGAGGCTGTATCTTCCGTCCTTGTACTTTAGTGAAGTAGGGATCGCCTCTAAAATTCTTGATTTAGTGAAAGAAAATAACAAGCATGCGCACTTTTCAAAAGATGAAATCCGTAAAGCGATTGGCGAAGTAGAAGAACAATACAATGTTACATACGCTCCAACACAGGCACAAGCAATTGAAACAGCGCTTAACTCAGCTGTTATGATTTTAACGGGTGGACCAGGTACAGGAAAAACAACGGTGATTAAAGGGCTTGTAGAAGTATATGCAGAACTTCATGGGCTACCGCTGGATCCAAAATATTATGCACAAAAAGAAGAACCATTCCCGATTGTATTAGCAGCACCAACAGGACGTGCAGCGAAGCGTTTAGCCGAATCAACAGAACTTCCTGCCATGACAATTCACCGTTTACTCGGGTTTACAGGTCAAGAGGATAAAGATGAAGAAGCTGGTCGTGAGATTACAGGACGTCTCGTCATTATTGATGAGATGTCGATGGTTGATACATGGCTTGCTCATCAACTCATGAAAAGTTTACCTGAAGATGTACAAGTTGTGTTTGTAGGGGACCAAGATCAATTGCCGCCGGTTGGACCGGGACAAGTATTAAAAGATTTGCTTGCATCCAAGCAACTGCCCATTGTGGAATTGACCGATGTGTATCGTCAAGCAGATGGGTCTACCATTATCGAAATTGCCCATCAAATTAAAAAAGGGATTGTACCGGATACATTAACAACAAAAACAAGCGATCGCTCCTTTATTCAAGCGGGGGGTGAACAAGTCGCAAGCGTTGTCACACAAATTGTGAAAAGTGCCGTTAGTAAAGGGCAGACGATTCGGGATGTGCAAGTATTAGCACCGATGTATAAAGGGCCTGCTGGGATTGATGCGTTAAATAAGCAAATCCAAGAGCTTGTGAATCCGAATGACGGTACGCGGAAGGAACTCGTCTTTGGGGATACGGTGTACCGGATTGGTGATAAAGTGCTACAACTTGTTAATCAGCCTGAGAGTAATGTATTTAATGGTGATATGGGTGAAGTCATTTCGATCATTAAAGCAAAAGAGACGATTGAGAAGCAAGATTTACTCGTCGTCGATTTTGATGGAATTGAAGTAACGTATCAGCGAGCAGATCTAAATCAAATTACATTAGCGTATTGCTGCTCGATTCATAAGTCACAAGGATCTGAATTTCAGACAGTCATTATGCCCGTTGTGCGGGGCTACTCAAAAATGTTAAGACGCAATTTACTATATACAGGCATTACGCGAGCAAAAAGCTTTCTCATTTTATGTGGGGAGCCAGATGTGTTAGCAAATGGGTTAGCTCGAACGGATGATTTAACGCGTTTGACAAGCTTAAAGGCACGTCTTAACCCTATGACGATGGAGGAAGTGGAGGCTATAGTAGAAGAAAACGTAGAGAAAGCAACTGAAACGCAGCCGATTAAAGAAGTACAAAACACACTACAATTGCAGCCAGTGTTAAATGTAGAAACCGCACCATATATTCATCCGATGATTGGCATGGATGGTGTGTCGCCATATGATTTTATGGATGAAAACAGTTAGAGAATGGAGCAAAAAATTCGTCTAACTAAATGTGGTCTTATTTGATTATTCACAATAGAGTGTTTTGGGTTCGTTATTTTTAATTCCTTTAAATATACAGAAAAACAATTATGACCACTTGTCGTAATTGTTTTTTCTTTTTTAGGAGAGAATATGTTAATCGGTGTTGTGGAATGACTAAGTGACGTGTGTGAATAAGCTTTTTCTTAAATTAATTAACAGCATGAATATTCATTTTTGATAAATATTTTAGAATTCATTGTTATTTTACATCATTTTTTTGATTTGATAACATGGGTTGTAGGTCGTATGTTGTCGTATGTCAATATATTCAAAAATCAATTTAGTAAGAGAAGGTGGAACTATGAATATCATCTGGGGAATTGCAGGGATTCTCATTATTTTTGGAATCGCTTTCGCATTATCGAGTGATCGCCGATCCGTTAAGTGGCGTACAATTGTAGCGGGTTTAGCCATTCAAGTAACATTTGCATTCATCGTATTGAAATGGGAAACTGGTCGCCAAGCGCTCTTGTGGTTATCTGACGCTGTTCAAAAATTAGTGAGTTATGCCTTTGAAGGCGTCAATTTCGTATTTGGCAGTTTAGCTGATGTAGAGGCATTTGGATTTATTTTTGCGGTCAATGTACTAACCATTATTATTTTCTTTTCGTCCTTAATTTCAGTGCTTTATTACTTAGGGATTATGCAATTTATGATCAAATTAATTGGTGGTGGTTTATCCAAACTATTAGGAACGAGTAAGACGGAATCTGTCAATGCGGCAGCTAATATTTTTGTTGGGCAAACAGAGGCACCGCTTGTTATTAGACCATTTTTAGGAAGGATGACGAAATCGGAGTTATTTGCCGTTATGACAGGTGGACTAGCATCGGTATCTGGCTCCGTGTTAGTTGGTTATTCTTTATTAGGTGTACCACTTGAATATTTATTAGCGGCGTCATTCATGGCAGCGCCAGCAGGCTTAATATTAGCAAAATTAATGTTACCTGAAACAGAGGAAGTGGATCATACTGATTTTAAATTAGAGCGTGATGATGAGTCAGCAAACGTCGTGGATGCTGCTGCAAAAGGTGCAGGTGACGGATTAAAGTTAGCTGTTAATGTTGGGGCCATGCTACTTGCGTTTATTGCTTTAATTGCATTATTAAACGGTATTCTATCAGGTATCGGTGGTATATTTGGTTTAGAAAACTTAACGCTTGAAAATATTTTAGGGTATGTTTTTGCACCGCTTGCTTTTGCAATCGGTGTGCCTTGGGAAGAGGCTGTAAAGGCCGGTTCATTCATAGGCCAGAAATTAGTATTAAATGAGTTTGTCGCTTATTCAAACTTCGCACCTGTCATTGATACATTGTCTGCAAAAACAGCCATGATTGTGAGCTTTGCACTTTGTGGTTTCGCAAACTTAAGCTCCATGGCCATTTTAATTGGTGGTCTCGGCCAAATGGCACCAGAACGTCGATCAACAATTGCAAAACTAGCATTAAAAGCTGTCATCGCAGGTACACTTGCTTCCTTACTATCTGCTTCGATTGCGGGTATGTTTGTTTAATTCGCAACGGGACAAGCGGTGCTGATTTAGTTAGGTAGTAGATAAGATTGAAAAGAGTCTTGCTTTCGTTTATAGCAAGACTCTTTTCGTCGTTATTTAATGGGACCGTTATTAATAGTAGATAATACATCATTCACTGCAAAAATTTTACCACGAATATCCGTAATACCGAAACTTGTTAAGCGTGCGGAATGCATCGTTAAATACTTTTCTGCACTTTCCTTTGTTTCAAATAAATAAACGCCACCCGCTTCTTTTGCTGCAGCATCTTCTGTCCAAATCTTCCAAATAAGTCCTTCTTCCTCATTAATACTACGTGCTAAATCTTGAAAGGCTTGTGACATTTCTTCACCAAAAGGGCCGTCCATTTTAAAATCCACTTGTAATAAATAAGCCATACTAACACTCCTTTAGCCAAATTATTGATAGTATAACAGAAGTCAGCTGTTTTATAATATTAGTGTATATTTTTTTCTCTCTTTCATTGACACTATAAGTGCCATTTTATATAATCAAGAGCAGAATAATAATCAACACATTGATGGAAAAAGTACGTTGATGACACGTGTTTGAGAGAGAGGTTTCTTAGGCTGCAAAAACCTCCACAAGTCGCAACCGAAAGCTACTCCAGAGTGCAGCTAATTCCTGCCGTTCACTTACGTTACAAGTGCTAGAGATGCAAGGCGTTTGTCGTTTTGTGAACTAGGGTGGTACCACGTAGATATAATCATCTCCGTCCCTTATTTAGGGGCGGGGATTTTTTTTATTTGCGGATTGGAAAAATGTCATGGATATGCCTATCAAATCATCATATGTAGAAATTCAAGGAGGAAACAAACAATGAAAGCTTCAGAAATTCGTCGTCTGTATTTAGAATTCTTTAAAGAAAAAAATCATCATCATGAACCATCAGCACCACTTGTGCCAATTAATGACCCATCATTATTATGGATTAACTCAGGGGTTGCGACATTAAAACCATATTTCGATGGTCGTATCATTCCAGATAATCCACGTATTACAAATGCGCAAAAATCGATTCGTACAAACGATATCGAAAACGTGGGTAAAACTGCGCGTCACCATACATTCTTTGAAATGTTAGGGAACTTCTCAATCGGTGACTACTTTAAAAAAGAATCGATTCATTTTGCATGGGAATTTTTAACGGATAAAAAATGGATGGGCTTTGATCCAGAAAAATTATCGATTACATTACATCCAGAAGACCAAGAAGCGTACGATGTATGGCATAACGAAATCGGCATTCCAGAGGAGCGTTTAATTCGTTTAGAGGGGAACTTCTGGGATATCGGGGAAGGTCCATCTGGTCCAAACTCAGAAATTTTCTATGACCGTGGGGAAGAATACGGTGTAGGTACACCTGAAGAAGAAATGTACACAGGTGGTGAGAACGAGCGTTACCTGGAAATTTGGAACTTAGTATTTTCACAGTTCAACCATAACCCAGACGGCACATATACACCACTACCAAAGCAAAACATTGATACAGGGATGGGCTTAGAGCGTATCGTTTCTGTTGTACAAAACGTACCAACAAACTTCGATACAGATCTTTTCATGCCAATTATTGAAAAAACAGAAGAATTTGCAAATCGCAAATACAAACGTCCACATGAAGTGAACTTATCTGAAATTTTTGGTTCAACAGAAGATATTAACACACCATTTAAAGTGATTGCAGACCACATTCGTACAGTGGCATTTGCTATCGGTGACGGTGCCCTTCCATCAAATGAAGGGCGCGGCTACGTATTACGTCGTTTACTGCGTCGTGCAGTACGTTATGCAAAACAAATCGGCATCGAAAAGCCATTTATGTTTGAATTAGTGCCAACTGTTGGTGAAATTATGCAAGACTTCTACCCAGAAGTAACGGAAAAGTGTGCGTTCATTCAGCGTGTCATTAAAAACGAAGAAGTACGCTTCCACGAAACACTTGATGGCGGTCTATCTATTTTCAACGAAGTAGTAGAAAGCCAAAAAGCGAAAGGTGAAACAGTGATTCCAGGTACGGATGCATTCCGTTTATACGATACGTACGGTTTCCCAATCGAGTTAACAGAAGAATACGCAGAAGAAGTAGGCATGACAGTTGACCATGAAGGCTTTGAAGTAGCAATGGAAGCACAGCGTGAACGTGCTCGTAATGCACGTGCAGATGTTGACTCAATGCAAGTTCAAAGTGAAGTGCTTGCGAACTTAAAGCAAGAATCAACTTATATTTATAATGCAATGGAAGCGCGCGGTACAATCGCGGCAATCGTTGTAGGTGGTCAAGAAACGAACACAGCATCTGAAGGTGACGAAGCATTAGTCATTTTATCGAACACACCATTCTATGCGGAGATGGGTGGTCAAATCGCGGATACAGGTGTCATCGAGGCGGATGGCTTTAAAGCAATCGTTAAAGATGTACAAAAAGCACCAAATGGTCAGCCTCTTCACACAGTTGTAGTGGAATCTGGTGAAATGCACGTTGGTGACGAGATGACAGCATCTGTTGATCGTGAAAAACGTACGTTAATCCTGAAAAATCATACAGCAACTCACCTGATGCACCGTGCATTAAAAGATGTGTTAGGTGACCATGTTGCACAAGCGGGTTCATATGTAGGTCCAGACCGTTTACGTTTCGACTTCTCTCACTTCGGTCCAGCGACAAAAGAGGAGCTGGCACAAGTAGAGCGTGCGGTAAACGAAAAAATTTGGGAAGATATCGAAGTAATCATTCGTGAAATGCCAATCGACGAAGCGAAAGCGATGGGCGCAATGGCGCTATTCGGTGAGAAATACGGGGATGTTGTGCGTGTCGTAGCAGTATCGGATTACTCCATCGAGCTTTGCGGTGGTTTACACGTAGCACGCTCATCTGAAATTGGCTTCTTTAAAATTGTATCTGAAGGTGGTATTGGCGCAGGTACTCGCCGTATCGAAGCGGTTACAGGTAAAGCAGCTTACTTCGCTGTAAAAGAAGAAGAAGCAATTCTTGCTGAAGCGGCAAGCCTATTAAAAGCAAACCCTAAAGATGTAGCGACTCGTGTAGCTAGCTTACAGGCGGACTATAAAGAATTACAACGTGAAAATGAATCCTTGTCACAAAAAATTGCGAATGCACAAGCGGGTGCAGTGCTAGATGCAGCACAAAAGATTGGTGATGTCACAGTACTTGCGACAAAAGTAGAAGCAAAAGACAACAATCAACTTCGTCAAATGATGGACGATTTAAAAGAAAAAATGGAAAAAGCGGTTATTGTATTAGGCGCTGCTGCAGATGATAAAGTAATGCTTTGCGCTGGTGTAACGAAAGATATCGTCGGCGGTGATTACCATGCGGGGAATATCGTGAAATCAGTGGCAGAACAATGTGGCGGTAAAGGTGGCGGTCGTCCCGATATGGCGATGGCTGGTGCAAAAGAAGCGTCAAAACTTGAAGAAGCATTAAATTCTGTGTATGATTACGTTAAATCCATTTAATTAAGGGAAAAGTTCGGTTATAATGAGAATAAGTGGAGATGGATGTATGCATGTATGTCCATCTCCTTATTTCTGAAAGCGAGGTGCGGATTCTTGAGTTCTTTTGATCAAACAATGAAATTTAATTTTCCAGAAGAATCAATGGAAGAAGAAGTAAAACAAGTTATGTTAAAGGTGTATTCGGCACTAGAGGAAAAAGGGTATAATCCAACCAATCAAATCGTCGGTTATTTATTATCTGGTGATCCGGCATACATCCCTCGCCACCAGGACGCACGTAATTTAATTCGCAAGCTCGAGCGTGATGAGATTCTTGAAGAGCTCGTAAAATTTTATATTAAGAAGAATACCGAGGCGAACAAATGAGAATTATGGGATTAGACGTTGGCACGAAAACTGTCGGCGTTGCAATTAGCGATGCGCTTGGCTGGACAGCTCAAGGAATCGAAACTGTGAAAATTGATGAAGAAGCAAGCGAATTTGGCATTGAACGCATTAAAGCGCTTGTAAAGGAGTATGCTGTAACAGAGTTTGTTGTCGGCTATCCGAAAAACATGAATAACACAGTGGGCCCGCGCGGTGAAGCTTCTGAAAACTATAAAAAGCTTTTAGAGGAAACGTTTGGGCTACCAGTAAAGCTTTGGGACGAGCGTTTAACAACAATGGCTGCAGAACGTATGCTAATTGAAGCAGATGTTAGTCGTAAAAAGCGCAAACAAGTCATTGATAAAATGGCTGCTGTCATGATCCTCCAAGGATACCTTGACAGTAAAAACTAAATTGATTGAGCAGGCTCAATCAATTTAGTTTTATGCCCTGAAAACGAAGTGGCAGGGGTAAAAGTTTTATGCTCCGAAAGCGGAGTGACACGGGCGAAAATTTTCTGTGCCGAAAGCGAAGCGACAGGCACCAAAACTAATATGAAAGAGGTTTTACTGTATGACACAACAACCTGAAGAACGTTATTTAACAGTAGTAGATGAAAATGGCGAGGAGCAATTATGTGAGATTTTAGACACAGTTTATTCTGAGCGCTTTGATAAAAACTACGTATTATACTCATTAGTAGGTTCTGAAGACGAAGATGGCTTTGTCGAAATCCATGCGTATGCATTTGTACCATCTGAAAATGGTGAAGATGGGGAATTACTACCGATTGAAACAGATGAAGAATGGGAGTTCGTCGAAGATTTCTTAGCGCAACGTGAAGATGAGTTAGGCGAAGAAGACGCAGAATAATAAGATGTAGGGGGAGAGGGGCACTCTCCTCCTTATTTTTTCAAAAGATAAGAAAGTATAAATTTTTCTAGTTTAAAGAGTGTCTAGCGCAAGCGGACCAGCCCCTCGTGACGTTTCGAAAATCTCTTCGTGTGGCAAACACACTGTGAGCCTTTCTCCAACGCATGTCGGGGCTAGAGTGGGCGCTTGCGCTTTTCTTATTTAAGGAGGTTTTTTATATGGATGAACAAATTTTTATTTTAACAAATGACGCAGGCGAAGAGCAGCGCTGTCGTGTCGTATTTAACTTTGAAACGGATGAGCATTCCTATGTGCTATTTACATTAATTAATGAAAATGGTGAAAGTACTTCAGATATAACAGCACTACGTTACGAATTAGATGAAAATGGCGAGATGGCTAGTTTCGAGGATTTAGAAACGGAAGAAGAGTGGGCGATGGTAGAGGAAGTATTAAATACACTTGTCGCTGAGTTTGACCAAGATCAATTAAACTTCTTCACAGTAGCTGGTGAAGACGGAGAAGATATTGTATGCCAAGTGCTTCATCGCTTTGAAGCAAACGGCAAAAACTATTTATTTTATGGATTAGCAGATGATGAAGAAAAAACAGAAATTTTCGCCTCGGCTTATGAAGCAGATGAAAACGGTATGATTATCGACCTTGTACCAATTGAAACGGAAGAAGAATGGGCAATGGTAGAAGAAATGCTTACTTCTTTAACGGATAAAGAACAATAAATTGTATAGCTTGATCATACTAAAAAGCGTAGCTCAGCAGTTTGGAGCTACGCTTTTTTTATATTAATTTATAATGAGTAAATATCCAAATATATATTACCATTTGAGTAACCGTTGCTTTTCGCTCCGGCACTCGCTTTCCACGGGCGAGATCAAGCCTCCTCGTCGTTCGTACCTCACTCCTGCGGGGTCTTGATTGTCTCGCTTTTCCCGTAGGAGTCTCGCGCCTACACTACAAGCAACTAGTGTTTCATAAATAATCGGTTGCTAAAAATAAAGAAAGATGCTCATTCATTAAGGTAGAGGCTAGCAATTATACTTGCAAATAGAAAGAAATTGATTTCTTTTAAAGAAAAGAAATGTTTCCCAGTATATCGAGAAGTAATCATTTTTTGCCGTAGCGCGCCATAGCCACAGGAGCCGAGATTTTCTTTGCGACGAAAGCGTAAGCGTCAGGAGCAGGAACAGGAGCTAAAACAGGCCCCGCCTGTTTTAGCTCCTATGTAGGCTGTGGCAAAGCGCGGAGGCTACCATTATACTTTAGTTTTATCATACTAGTATTTTTAGAATATATTTTCCTCATTACGAGTATGAACTTATGTTTTATTTGTCTCTCTACTAAAAATCTTGTATCATATTGAAAGGGAAAAAGGGGGGGAACCCGTGGATAATGAAGCAAAAAAACAAGAAATGCTTGAAAAAATGAGAGAGCGCAAAAGCGAGGTTAAAATCGTGCGTAAAATTGTATCAATTGTAGCACTTATCTTTTTATTAATTGTAGCGATTGGCGGCTTTGCGGCTTATAGCTATATTACATCAGCGCTTAAACCACTTGATCCAGAATCAACAGAAGAAATTGCCGTTGAAATTCCAATGGGGTCAGGGGTCACATCCATATCCGAAGTTTTAGAGAAAAATGGCATTATTAAAGATGCACGTATTTTTAAATACTATGCAAAGTTTAAAAATGAATCACAATTTCAAGCTGGTAACTATCAAATGACAAAGGCGATGACACTAGATGAAATTATCGAAAGCTTAAAAACAGGAAAGGTTTATCGTGAGCCGCTTTTTGCGATTACGATACCTGAAGGGTTAAACCTGGAGCAAATAGCTAATGTGATTGAGAAAAAAACAGATTTTACAGCAGAAGAGTTTATGACAAAAGTAACCGATAAAGCCTTTATTGAAATGATGATGGCGGAGTATCCGAATTTATTAACAACAGATATTTTAGGTGAAAATGTGCGTTATCCACTGGAAGGGTATTTATATCCAGCGACATATCCTTTCTATGAGGAAAAACCAACAATCGAATCCATTATTGAAACGATGATTGCTGCGATGGATACGATGGTGATGAATTATAAAGCGGGCTTTGAGGGACTGGGCATGTCTGTGCATGAGTTTGTGACATTTGCTTCTTTACTCGAGGAAGAGGCGACAGCTCAAACGGACCGTGAAACGATTGCGAGTGTATTTTACAATCGTTTAGATATTGATATGCCTCTGCAAACAGACCCAACTGTGTTATATGCTTTAGGTGAGCATAAAGATCGTGTGCTATATGCAGATTTAGAAGTAGAGGATCCGTATAATACGTACAAGCATAAAGGTTTAACGCCAGGGCCAATTTCTTCACCAGGGAAAATATCGCTAGAAGCAGCGATTAGTCCAAGTGATACACAATATTTATATTTCCTTGCAGATAAAGAAGGGAATAACCATTTTGCGAAAACGTATGAAGAACATTTAAGCAATGTAGCGAAATATATTCAATAGCACCCAATTGGAAATAGAAGGAGTCGAGTAAAGATTATTCGCATTCCTTCTATTTTCGTGCTATTATTAGTAATGATTTTTTTAGATATCTAGGTATTCGTATTAGCCGTATGTCGTTATGGCTACGTCGACTGTGCTTTTCTTAGTGGATTAGAAAGTATAAATTTTTAAGGGAATCCATATAAGAAAGAATACGCTGTTGACTAGTTTAATCGACAGGTGTCTTTCTAATTAAACTACTGTATCGATTGTCTTGAAGCAATGGAGCAGGGTAGTCTTGATTTCTTCGCACAATGTGAACCTATCACCAGAAAAGGTCCTTTTATTGGTCCTTCTTTTTGTATGCCTACCTCTCTCATCTTCAACAATCCCTACAAACTGTCAAAGTGAATGGTAAGGAGTTTTTGGATGGAATTATCAGATGCTTATATTCATTCCTTCATTCAACCACGTAATGCACTACTGCTCGAAATGGAGCAGTTTGCAGCAGCACATCATGTACCGATTATGCAGCTCTCTGGTATTGAAGCGTTAAATCAATTATTGCGTATTCAACAGCCAAAGACGATATTAGAAATTGGTACAGCGATTGGTTATTCAGCGATTCGGATGGCACAAGCTTTGCCAGATGTGCAAATCGTCACAATCGAACGTGATGAGGCACGTGTAGCGCATGCCCGTGAATTTATTGCCCGTTCTGAAGCAGCTGAGCGTATTACGGTGATTGAGGGAGATGCGTTAGAAGTAGATGTTGAACAAGTTCAGTCTACGTATGACGCGGTTTTTATTGATGCAGCAAAAGGGCAATACCAAAAGTTTTTTGAGAAATATGCACCGCTTGTACCATCGGGCGGGGTATTATACATTGACAATATGTATATGCACGGTTTATCTGATTTAGATATAAAAGAAGTGCCGAGAAGAAAAAGAACAATGATTCGCAATTTAAAGACGTTTACCGATTGGATTATGCAGCATCCGGACTACACGAGCGCATTTTTCCCCATTGGTGACGGCTTGCTAATTTGTTTGAAGAGGTGACAACAGTGAAAAAACCTGAATTATTAGTAACACCGCAATCTGTTGAACATATCCAAGACTTACTAAAAGCTGGAGCAGATGCGTTTGTAATTGGTGAACAACAATTTGGCTTACGTTTAGCTGGAGACTTTACCGTAGCCCAAGTAGAAGAAGCAACAAAAATCGTGCACGAAGCTGGAAAGAAAGTGTACGTAGCCGTGAATGCTTTATTCCATAACGACCGCTTAGAGGCGTTAGATAGCTATTTAAAAGAAATGCAACGTATCGGTGTTGATGCGTTATTATTTGGTGATCCGGCTGTTGTGATGGCAGTACGTGAGTTAGGTATTACGATTCCGCTTCACTGGAATCCAGAAACGATTGCAACAAACTGGTTCCAAGTAAATTATTGGGCGGAGCGTGGCGCAACACGTGCGGTACTTGCCCGTGAATTGTCATTTGAAGAAGTAACCGAAATTAAAGAAAATGCCAAGGCGGAAATCGAAGTACAAGTACACGGCATGACTTGTATGTTCCAATCAAAGCGTTCACTTTTAGGGAACTATTTCTTATATCGTGATCAAGCGATGGAAATCGAAAATCGCAAAGAAAATAAAAACATGTTTTTACATGATAAAGAGCGTAAAAACAAATACCCGATTTACGAAGATTTGAACGGTACGCATATTTTTTCACCAAATGATATGTGTATCATTGACGAGTTGGGCGAATTATTTGAAGCAGGCATCGATTCTTTAAAATTCGATGGCGTATTGCAGTCGTATGACTACATTGTTAAAGTAACAAGCTTATATCGTCAAGCGATCGATGCGTATTTCGATCAAGGCGAAGAAGCATACGAAAATATTAAAGACGATTTACTTTCACAAATTGAAGAAATTCAACCAGCATTACGCCCGCTTGATACTGGCTTTATCTTCAAGGAAACAGTGTACTAGAAAGGAGCGGCGAATATGTTACAGTTAATTCAAAACGAAAAAATTCGTGAAACAATTGATGGCAAGACAGTCATTACGAAAAAGCCTGAGCTTTTAGCGCCTGCTGGAAGTCTTGAAAAATTAAAAGTAGCCGTTCATTACGGTGCTGACGCTGTATTTATTGGTGGTCAGGAATTCGGTTTACGCTCGAATGCGGATAACTTCACAATCGAAGAGATGGCTGAAGGTGTGGAGTTTGCGAAAAAATATGGTGCGGTCGTATACGTGACAACAAATATTTTCGCGCATAACGAAAACATGGAAGGTCTGGAAGAGTACCTACAAGCAATTGAAGGAGCAGGCGTAACGGGCATTATCGTAGCGGATCCACTAATTATCGAAACATGCCGTCGTGTTGCACCAAAGCTTGAAATCCATCTTTCAACACAGCAATCACTATCCAACTGGAAAGCGGTAAAGTATTGGAAGGATGAAGGTCTACACCGTGTTGTACTCGCACGTGAAGTCGGTGCAGAGGAAATGCGCAAAATGAAAGAGGAAGTCGATATTGAAATCGAGGCATTCGTACATGGTGCGATGTGTATCGCTTACTCTGGCCGTTGTGTACTATCCAACCATATGACAGCGCGTGACTCGAACCGTGGTGGTTGCTGTCAGTCTTGCCGTTGGGACTATGACTTATATGAAAATAAAGACGGTGAGGAAGTAGCGTTATTTACTGAAGGCGATGCACCGTTTGCGATGAGTCCAAAAGATTTAAAATTAATTGAATCGATTCCACATATGATTGAGCTTGGTATTGATTCGTTAAAAGTGGAAGGGCGTATGAAATCCATTCACTACGTAGCAACAGTTATTTCTGTTTATCGTAAAGTGATTGATGCATACTGTGCAGACCCTGAAAACTTCCAAATTAAAAAAGAGTGGTTAGAAGAATTATCGCGCTGTGCCATCCGTGCAACAGCTTCTGCATTCTTTGAGTCTGAGCCAAGTTATAAGCAGCAAATGTTCGGTTTCCATGCATCAAAACCAAAATGGGATTTTGCAGGACTTGTGCTTGATTATGATGCTGCAACACAGATGGTAACAATGGAACAACGTAACTACTTTAAGCCGGGCGATACAGTGGAGTTCTTTGGTCCAGATATCGAAACATTCCAAATGACAGTAGGCCAACTTTGGGATGAAGAAGGCAATGAGTTAGATGTCGCGCGTCATCCACTACAAATTTTAAAATTCAAAGTAGATCGACCGCTTTCGAAATTTAATATGATGCGTAAGGAGAACAAAAAGTAATGAGTAAGCGTCCAGTAGTCATTGGCATTGCCGGTGGATCATGTTCAGGAAAGACAAGTGTGACGCGTGCCATTTATGAAGTGTTCCGTGATCATTCCGTTGTCGTGATTGAGCAAGATTATTACTATAAAGATCAAAGTCATATGACATTTGAAGAACGTTTAAACACAAATTACGATCATCCGTTAGCGTTCGATACTGACTTATTAATTGAGCATATTCATACGTTATTAAATCGTCAACCAATCGAAAAGCCGGTATATGATTATGTGCAGCATACACGCTCTACAGATGTGATTAATGTTGAACCGAAAGACGTGATCATCATAGAAGGAATTTTAGTATTAGATGATGAGCGCCTTCGGGAATTGATGGATATTAAACTATTTGTAGATACGGATTCCGATTTACGTATAATTCGTCGGATTGAGCGGGATATTAAAGAGCGAGGACGTACAGCAGATTCCGTCATTGAACAATATTTAACAGCCGTTCGTCCAATGCATAATATGTTTATTGAACCGACAAAGCGTTATGCAGATGTCATTATCCCTGAAGGTGGAGATAATGGTGTGGCAATCGATTTAATGGTTACAAAAATTAAAACAATTCTTGAAACTGATTCGAATGTATAATATGATGGATTGGTATTGACATTATTTTTCATTTCATTATATTTGTATAAAGACAAAGTAATGATTCATAAACATACACATAAAATTCGATTACAAGCATGAAACATAACGCATGTCTTTTTGGACGTGCGTTATCATATACATAGCTAGTAGTCGGGTTTTATGCTTATGTAGACGACTATTTTAAAAAGAAAACGATTGCATTTTAAAATTTAAGGTGTATAGTAATGTTTTCAAGCATGATGAAGGAGTGAGTATTTTGTCGAACGAAAAACAATACCCAATGACGTTAGACGGGAAAGCAAAATTAGAAGAAGAATTAGAATTTTTAAAAACGGTTAAACGTAAAGAAGTAGTAGAGCGTATTAAAATCGCACGTTCTTTCGGTGACCTTTCAGAGAACTCAGAGTACGATTCAGCTAAAGAAGAGCAAGGTTTTGTAGAAGGTCGTATTTCAACGATTGAATCGATGCTTCGTAATGCCTTAATCATTTCTGACGAACAAAATGATGATACAGAGCTTTTAGTATCACTTGGTCGTACGGTAACATTTGACGTATTAGAAGATGGCGAACCAGAGGGCGAGCCAGAATCATATAAAATTGTCGGTTCTGCAGAAGCAGATCCAGCAGAAGGCCGTATCTCAAATGACTCACCAATGGCAAAAGCATTAATGGGTCATAAAGTCAGCGACAAAGTAAAGCTGACAACACCAGGCGGAGATATGGAAGTAGTTATTTTAGAAATTAAATAATAGTAAAAAGTTGTTTCTGTCGTTAAGCAGGAACAACTTTTTTAATGCTTGATAGGAGCAATTATTTTCAGTAGGAGAGTTAAGCTTTCTAATAGGCAACAGTTGTGAGTATTGATAAAATAGTGAGATGTAAGGGGGAGCTACATGGATAAAAAGGAAATGAAGTATTTAAACCGTTCTCAAGAAAATACACGTACGAAGAGACGGAAAGAAGATAAAATGAACCGTGTTTTAAATTATTTAATTGCACTTGTTTCGGCGCTAATTGTGATTAGTTTATTTATAATTTTTACAATGCAGGATGATGATGAGGTAGTTGAAGAAGTACAAACGGAGGAAACGTCTTCAGAAACAGAAAACGAATCTTCTAGCGTAGTAGATGAAACGGAAGAAACAACGAAAGAGCCATCAGAGCCAAGTAATGTGGATGAACCAGAAGTGCAAGAAGAAGAGACGTTAGAAAATAATCCCCAATCAAACGTCGTCAATGCATCAGACAATCCACTTGTTGATGAAGTCTGGACAAGTGAAACATGGCAGCCATATGCGACGGCACAAACAGGTGAGCATCGTTCGACTTTTGACACAAATGATATTGACTATCAAGAAAAATTAGGGGCTATTTTTTCCGTTGTACCGATCAACGAACAAGAAGCAATCATTTGGTCGGTCAAAAATAATGGGAATGCACAATCCGCTATCGCTGTCATTTCATCAAATGATAAAGTGCAAAAATACCGCGTGGCGATTGAATGGGTAGAGCAACAAGGTTGGAAACCAATACAAGTTGAGGTGCTAAATACGCTCGATGGGACATATTAACTTGACATAGTTTGCTTCGATTGATTATGTTAAGTAGAGTGTTTTGAAATGGAGGAAATGACGAATGAAAATTGCTGTAATCGGTGCAATGGAGCAAGAAGTAGAGCTTCTACGTAACACACTAACAAATACAGAAACGCAAACAATTGCAAATAGCGAGTATACAACAGGTACTTATGAAGGAAAAGAAGTCATTCTTCTTAAAAGTGGAATTGGTAAAGTGAATGCAGCCATGTCTACAACAATTTTACTGGATACATTCAAGCCAGATGTTGTCATCAATACAGGCTCAGCAGGGGGCTATGATCCAGCGTTAGAAGTAGGGGCTGTTGTGATTTCAGATGAGGTACGTCATCATGATGTCGATGTCACAATTTTCGGCTATGAGATGGGGCAAGTGCCTCAACTGCCGGCTGGTTTTCAAGCGGATGCAAAATTAATGGAAGTCGCGAAAGAGGCGGTTATGGAAGTAGGGGAGCACCAATATGGTGTTGGTTTAATCTGTTCGGGTGACTCATTTATGAATGATCCTGTCCGTGTTGAGAAAGTACGCGAATACTTCCCACAAATGAAAGCGGTTGAAATGGAAGCAGCGGCAGTGGCCCAAGTTTGCCATCAGTTTGGCACGCCGTTCGTTGTGATTCGCGCATTATCTGATATTGCGGGCAAAGAGTCCAACATTAGCTTTGACGAGTTTTTACCAGTCGCAGCGAAGCACTCCACAGCGATTGTATTAAAAGCGATCGAAAAGCTTTAGGTAAGAAAGGTAAAGTGTTAAAAAACTCACAGTCTTTTTTTCTCTGACATGATACGATGATATCAATTACTGCGCCATAAAGCGGGATAAAATGAGTGCGTGGAGGAGGCATAAAGCATGGTTTTTTTAATGACAATAGCAATGGGAATTACAGCCGTACTAATGTTACTCATTACGGCAGATGTAGCAGAAAGTAAATATTAAAAAAAAGCGCGTTTAAAGCCAAAGCTTTAAATGCGCTTTTTAGGTTTGTTGATGCTTAAATTGTTGATACAGTTTGACAAGTGCTCGTTTTTCAATACGAGATACATAGCTTCTTGAAATAGAAAGCTGATTAGCAATTTCTTTTTGTGTTAACGGTCTGATGTTGTTTAACCCGTAACGTAACTTAATAATTTCAAGTTCTCGCGCATCCAATACTTGTAAATATTTATAGAGTTGTTGATGGCGTTCGCGTTCTTCGATTTGTTCAATCGTTGGTTTTTCATCGAATTGAAGTAAATCTCGAATTTGCAATGCTTGCCCGTCTTTATCTATACCAATAGGCTCGAATAAAGACACATCTTTTTGTACTTTTTTCTGTGCACGTAAATGCATTAAAATCTCATTTTCGATACAACGTGCAGCATAAGTGGCGAGCCGTGTTTTTTTGTTTGGCGTAAAACTAGCTACGGCTTTCATTAAGCCAATTGTGCCGATTGAAATATAGTCATCTAATTGCTCATGCGGCGGGTGGAACTTTTTTACAACGTGTGCAACAAGTCGCATATTGCGTTCGATCAATTCAAGTCGTGCTTGCTCGTCGCCTGCTAAAAAACGTTCAAGTACTTGCTGTTCTTCTTCGCGTGTGAGCGGTTTAGAAAATGCCTGCCCCTTTAAATAACCAACAAGTGAAGGGAAGTCTAGCCACAGCTGAAGAAGTGAAAGCATGATGCCCACAACAGCCATCCTTTCCTTTTTTTCAGTATATGTCGAAAGGTGGCGTAAAATGAAAGAAGCCGTCTAAAAGACAATTTAAGACGGCTTTTTTGCGACGAAGATGGTGTCCGAACAGTCTTCACTTTCTGAACACCTCTTCCTATTAGACTTTCTTTAATGTGAATGTACTAATCATTAGGATAGCTAAAACCGGGAAGAAAAACATGTAAAAGACCGGTGACACAACATGTGCAAAGAAGAATGAAAAGGTAAGCAGTGTACCAGCAGCGGTAATAGGTAAACCGACAAAATAGCCAGTCGATTCCATTACGTTAAAGCGAGCTAAGCGAAGCGCACCACAAGCGATGTATAAAATCGTCATAAACATTCCGGCAACACCAAAATCCATTAATGCGATTTCATACATTAATAGGGCTGGGGCTACACCGAACGATATAATATCGCCCATCGAATCAAGCTGTTTTCCTAATTCGGATTCTTGATTATATTTTCTTGCTACTTTGCCATCATAGCGGTCTAAAAACGCGGCAATAAAAATAAATAAAACACTATAACTATACAACTCGTTTAATGTGGCCATAATGGCAGCTCCACCAAACGACATGTTTAATATTGTAATTAAATTGGCAACGTTTGATTTAATTTTCTTCAAGGTGACATCGACCTTGTGGAGAAGAAACATAGGAAACACTCCTTTGCACTTTACTATTATTTTATTATACTCTGAAATGAACAAAGATGGAAAGCGGATCTCTATCAATTATAAGAAAACTACTTTTCATCACATGAAATAACATTTATAATTACTTTTTATTATATCATGGGGGTACTTGGATGAAAGAAAGAATTTATCAAGGGATGATTGAACTTACTAACGGCAGGGGCAGCTCAGCCTTCTTGAAAAAAATTGCAACATCACCATATAGTAAAAAGCTTATTCGTAGCTACAGTAAAGTATACGAGATTAACATAGATGAGGTTTCAAAAAATATAGAGAGTTTTACAAATCTGCATGAATTTTTTACCCGTTCATTAAAGCTAGACGCACGTCCCATTGCCCAAGGTGCAACGGTATTTGCGAGTCCCGTCGATGCAAAAATTGAGGCGTTTGGTGATATTATTGATAGTATGACATTAACGGTAAAAAATAAACCTTATTCGCTCGTCGATTTACTTGGCAGTGAACGAATGGCAGCGAACTACCGAGACGGAAAATATATTGTGTTTTACTTAAGTCCAGCTGATTATCATCGTATTCATAGCCCAATTGATGCGGAAGTAGTTCGGCAATATGTGTTAGGACAAAAATCGTATCCGGTCAATCGACTTGGCTTAACGTACGGCAAGAAACCGATTAGCCATAATTATCGTATGATTAGTGAGCTGGCATATTCCCCGCATCGCCAAGCCGCATTCATTAAAGTGGGTGCTACGTTTGTCAATTCCATTCAGTTAACAAATGTAACAGACGTTTGGACAAAGGGCGAAGAGGTTGGGTATTTTACATTTGGTTCAACAGTTGTCATGTTATTCGAAGAAAATGCAATTGAGTTTCATGAAAATGTTGTACAAGGCTATCCTATTCGTATGGGTGAAGCGTTTGCAAATATGTTATAATGTTAAATTATGAACGTAAGGGAGATTTTGGTTTGTATAATTTCTTATTGCCAGATGAATTTGTATCGACAGTATACGAAATAACACCTGAAAAGCTAAAAGCACAAGGAATACGCGGCGTAATTACAGATTTAGATAATACACTAGTCGAGTGGGATCGTGCCGACGCGACAGAAGAACTTGCAGCGTGGTTTAAAATGATGCAAGAAGCTGGTATTCGTATTGTGATTGCATCCAATAATAACGAGGAACGTGTAAAAAGCTTTGCGGAGCCTTTAGGTATTCCGTATATTCATCGAGCGAAAAAACCACTAGGCAGTGGCTTTTACCAAGCACTTGTAAGCTTAAAATTAAAGCGTGAAGAAGTCGTGATGGTAGGCGATCAACTATTAACAGATGTCATGGGTGCAAAACGTCAAAAACTGTACACGATTTTAGTCCGTCCGGTTGCCCAGTCGGATGGCTTTGTGACGCGCTTCAATCGTTTTGTCGAGCGTCGTGTGTTTAATGATTTAAAACGAAAAGGGATTAAAACTTGGGACAAATAAGAAGTAGTATTTTGTTATTTGTCCATAAGTGAGGACAGCATTTTGCGCCATTTGGCACAAGATGTGTGTTACTAAGGAGGATTTACAATAATGAACGAAATGCCAAATTGTATTGGCTGTGGAGCAGTAATTCAAACAGAAGATCAAACGGCGGTAGGGTATGCGCCTGTCTCATCCCTCGAAAAAGAAACAGTGATTTGTCAACGCTGTTTTCGTTTAAAAAATTACAATGAAATTCAACCAGTTAGCTTAACGGATGACGATTTTTTACGCATTTTAAACGGCCTTGGACAGCAAGAAGGCTTAATCGTAAAAATTGTTGATATTTTTGACTTTAATGGTAGTTGGTTGCCGGGACTTCACCGCTTTGTAGGGAAGAATCCTGTATTGCTTGTTGCCAATAAGGCAGACTTATTGCCGAAATCAGTAAAAGCAAATAAAGTGATTAACTGGTTAAAACGTGAAGCAAAAGCGCTTGGTTTAAATCCAGTAGATGTCATGCTTGTGTCAGCGCATAAAGGCAAAGGGATGGCTGAAGTCGTCGATGCCATTGAATCGCATCGTAATGGGAAAGATGTATTTGTTGTAGGCTGTACAAATGTGGGGAAATCCACATTTATTAACCGCATTATTAAGCGTGCGACAGGGGAGGGCGAAGTCATTACGACGTCTCATTTCCCAGGCACAACGCTTGATATGATTGAAATCCCACTTGATGATGGATCAGCGCTGTATGATACACCGGGCATTATTAACCATCACCAAATGGCACATTACTTAGATGCGTCTGAGTTAAAATATATTATGCCGAAAAAAGAAATTAAACCAAAAGTGTATCAGCAAAATGAGGGACAAACATTATTTATCGGTGCACTTGCCCGTTTTGATTTTGTAAAGGGCGAGCGTTCGGCATTTACAGTACATGTAGCAAATGATTTACCAATTCACCGAACAAAGCTTGAAAAGGCAGATACTTTATATGCAGAGCATAAGGGTGAGCTGTTAGCACCACCGACAGCACAGCATATCGATCAACTACCAGAGCTTGTTCGCCATGAATTTTCGATTAAAGAGGGAAAAACAGACGTTGTATTCTCTGGGCTTGGCTGGATTACGGTGCAACATGCCAATGTTGTCGTGGCCGCTTATGCACCAAAAGGCGTACAAGTATTCATTCGCCCGTCGTTAATTTAATTGTAAGTTGTACAAGTCATGTGAAAAGGATGAGTGTAGATGAAAAAATGGTTTGCGGTGATTGGAGATCCGATTGCACAATCTAAATCTCCAGACATGCATAATGCATGGTATATGGAAGCAGGTGTGGACGCGGCGTATATTCCCGTTCATGTGAAACCTGAACATTTAGAGCAGGCGGTGGCATCGTTTAAGCTACTTGGCACAAGTGGCTGGAACGTTACGATTCCCCATAAACAAACAATCATTCCATTTTTAGATGAGTTAGACGAGTTAGCAGAGAAAATGGGCGCCGTGAATACCGTTGTACGGACAGCAGAAGGCAAATTAAAAGGCTACAATACAGACGGTGTAGGTTTTGTTCGGTCGCTAGAAGAAGCGGTCGGGACAACTCATCGTGATGAGCCTTTGCTGTTAATCGGTGCTGGTGGTGCGGCGCGCGGGATTGCGTTTGCGCTGCAACAAGCAGGCTATACAAAGATTACGATCGCCAATCGTACAGTCGCAAAAGCGCAAGCGATTATTGATGAGCTGCAAACAGGTCATGCAATATCGATGCAAGAAGCAGAAAGTGCGCTTCATACATTTAAAATATTTGTGCAAACAACACCAGCAGGGATGACAACAGGGGATTTTGACTTACCATTTTCCCTTGAAAAGTTCCCGACAGGCGCAATTGCGGCAGATATTGTGTATAATCCATTAATGACGCCTTTTTTACTCGCGGCTGAGGAAAAAGGGGCGAAAATTGTGAACGGACTTGGTATGTTCGTGCACCAAGGGGCGATAGCGTATGAGCATTGGCTCGGCTCGTCCCCAAATACAAATGCAATGATTGCTCATCTGACAGAGCAATTAGGAGGAAAATAATTTTTATGTTAACAGGTAAACAAAAACGTTTTTTACGTGCTGAGGCACATCATTTAGATCCGATTTTCCAAGTAGGGAAAGGTGGCGTAAACGATGCGATGTTACGCCAATTACATGACGTATTAGAAGTACGTGAATTAATTAAAGTGCGTATTTTAGATAATTGTGAAGAAGATAAGCATGATGTAGCGCAAGAATTAGCTCGTGGCACGCGTGCCGAATTAGTTCAATTAATTGGTTTAACAGTCGTGCTGTATAAAGAATCGCGCAATAACAAAAAAATCATACTACCAAAAGCAAATAAAAAGTAAGGTGAGGCTAGATGAAAAAGGTCGGTATTTTAGGTGGTACATTTAATCCACCGCATATCGGACATTTAATGATGGCAAATGAAGCTTATCATGTATTAGGGTTAGATGAAGTGCGCTTTATGCCGAATGCCGTTCCACCACATAAGGAATCGAGCGGGGCAACAGACGAACAGCGGAAAAAAATGGTGACGCTTGCGATTGCGGACGTGCCGTATTTTGTACTGGAAACGTTTGAACTGAGGCGAGGTGGTTTATCGTATACATATGATACGATGCAGGCACTGACAAAATCTGAACCGAATGTGCAATTTTATTTCATCATCGGCGGTGATAGTATTGATTCTCTTCACACATGGTACTGTATTGATCAATTGGTACACATTGTACAATTTGTCGGGTTTAAGCGACCAGGAAGTGAAGGAACGACACATTATCCGATGACGATGGTGGATGCACCTCAAATCGACCTTTCATCTACTTTACTGAGAGAACGTCTCGCTCGTGGCGGTACGGTTCGTTATGTAGTACCGAAGCAAGTAGAGGCATTTATTCGAAAGGAAGGGTTATATGGAGCGAGAACATTTGCTTGATTATATCCGTCCACGAATGCCAGAAAAGCGTTATATTCATACGCTTGGTGTGATGGAAACAGCGATAGCGCTGGCAAATCGCTATGGTGAAGATGTTAAAAAAGCTGAAATGGCAGCGATTTTACATGACGTAGCAAAATTTGAAGATGAAGAAGGCATGCGCGATATTGTGCGTCACAATGGGTTAGATGGGCACTTAATTCCATGGGGTGCTGAAATTTTACATGGCCCCATTGCCGCGTATCGTGCAGAGCATGAGTTAGGCATTCAAGATGAAGATGTATTAAATGCGATGCGTTACCATACGACGGGACGAGTAAATATGAGCAAATTAGAGCAAATTATTTATATTGCCGATATGATTGAACCGAATCGCAAATTTAATGGGGTAGAGGCGTTACGTGAAGTAGCGAAGGAAGACTTAACAAGAGCAATGCGTGCATGCATTTATCATTCTGTGAAGTTTTTAGTCGATACGGAACAAGCGATTTATCCGCTATCAATTGAGTGTTATAACCACTATTTAGGAGAGGAACTTTAATATATGAACGAAACGTTATTACAAATTTCTTATAAAGCAGCAGACGATAAACACGCGGAGGATATCGTGGTGCTAAACATGCAAGGGATTTCTTTGCTAGCAGATTATTTTATCATCTGTCACGGGAATTCTGACCGTCAAGTACAAGCGATTGCACGTGAAATTCAAGAAAAAGCAGAAGAGAATGGCTACGAAGTAAAACGTGTGGAAGGGCTTGATTCAGCTCGCTGGGTGTTAGTTGACCTTGGAGATGTAGTGGCACACGTATTCCATAAAGATGAGCGTGGATTCTACAATTTAGAACGTTTATGGGGAGACGCACCTCAGTTAGAAGTGCCGGGAAATGAATGAGTAGCTACGAACGTTTTGCCTATGTGTATGACGAACTCATGACAGATATTCCATATGATGAATATGTTGAATGGATTCAATTGCATGCACCGATCACAGAATATCCGACACTATTAGATATCGGCTGTGGAACAGGTACGCTAACAATGAAGCTATATGACGCAGGGTATAAAGTGAGTGGCATTGACCTTTCGGAGGAAATGTTATCCGTTGCACAAGCACGTGCGCAAGAAAATGGAAAAGCCATTCCTTATTTTGCGATGTCTATGGATAAGCTAGAAGGTTTTCATGCATTAGATGTAGCAATTATTCCGATCGATTCTATTAATTATGTAACAGAGGAAGTTGCTGTTTTTGAGACATTAAAACGTACTTATGAGGCATTGCGTCAAGGTGGGCAACTATTTTTTGATGTGCATTCCTTATTTAAAATGGACGAAATCTTTTTAGATGGTCCGTTTACATATGATGATGGGCGTGTGACGTATATTTGGCATACGGAACCAGCAGAGCATGAACACTCCGTCTATCATCAAATGAGTTTCTTTGTGGAAACGGAAAACGGCTTATACGAGCGTTTTGACGAGGAACATTTACAGCGTACATTTTCCGTAGAACAATATGTCAAGTGGCTACAAGAACTTGGTTTTACTGAAGTACATGTAACAGCCGATTGGTCATTCGAAGCACCTGAAGAAGAAAGTGAACGTATTTTTATCCGAGCAGTAAAATAATCGAGAATGGGGGTGTCCAAACAGTTTTTACTTTCTGGACACGCCCGTTTTTTATTTACAGTCAGTTCATCTTCTAGCAGAGCGATTGACTGTAAAATCGGACGGAGCTTACATTTTGACGGGAAAATGTAGGCTTTTGCCCGGATGTGGTAACTTTATGCCCGTATGCTCCGACGTTATAATAAGAAATTAGCTAATTCCCCCTTTTAAAAAGACGGAATATTTTGTATATTAAAAGAGACTCCATATGATGTTGCCTTCTAGATGAAAGGGTGTTTGCGTTATCCAGAATCTAATTGCAAAGTATGGAAAAAGAGTGCTGCTGCCTAGCATTCTTTGTGTCACTGGTATTATCGCATTTACATTTTTACGTGAAGAGGAAGAACCTTCTTTTGAATTCATTACTGAAGTGGAACAGGAGCCGATTGAAGTCGTTGCACAAGAAATAGAAGTGGAACAGCAACCACAGCGCATTTTAGTCGATGTGAAAGGCGCAGTGAACTATCCCGGGGTGTATGAATTGACGGAAGCAGATCGCGTTGTCGATGCTATTAAGCTAGCGGGTGGCTATGTAGACGGTGCAAATGCGCAGCTTATTAATCATGCACAAAAGCTGCAAGACGAAATGGTCATTTATATTCCGCTTGAGGGACAAGACACGGAGCTAGACATGCAACAGTTTATTAGTAGTGCTAGTAGTTCCAGTGCTGACAGCTCTAGTAGTGGGAAAGTAAATATTAATACAGCGGATGAAACGCAACTGACAACGCTCCCTGGAATTGGACCTGCTAAAGCAAAGGCCATTATCGCTCACCGAGACGAGCACGGAAAATTTCAGGCAATCGACGGATTAAAAAATGTTACAGGAATTGGGGATAAAACATTTGAACAGTTGAAAGATTTGATTGACATAAAGTAAAACGGCAATTAGCGGGCGTTTTACTTGCCCGTTCATGCAGGATATAAATAGTAATTGAAAAATTGAGACATTGCCACGCGCGCACATTTTGACTAAACTATCAATAAGACAACATTGGAGGTAGTCATATGGAGCGAATTACATGGGATCAATTTTTCATGGCACAAAGCCATTTATTAGCATTACGAAGCACATGTACGAGATTAGCAGTTGGTGCAACGATCGTGAGGGAAAAACGTATTATTGCCGGCGGTTATAATGGCTCCATTTCGGGTGATGAACACTGTATCGATCAAGGGTGTTATGTAGTCGATAATCATTGTGTGCGCACAATTCACGCTGAAACAAACGCCTTATTACAGTGTGCCAAATATGGTACACCAGCGAACGGTGCAGATCTTTACGTTACACATTTCCCATGTCTACCGTGCACGAAAACGATTATTCAAGCGGGTATTAAAAATGTGTACTATGCGAAGGATTATAAAAACAATCCATATGCCCTAGAGCTATTCCAAAAAGCAGGGGTGCATGTCGTACATATTCCGTTTGACGATGCCAAAATTGACTTTTTAAAAGATGAAAAGTTCCAATTAGCGCTCGACATGCTGCAAAAAATGCGTGAGCTTGGTGTTTCGGTAGAAGAATTGGCCCCTTATGAGGAGAAGGTGAACCAATTATTTGGTAAATTGCTTAAAGCATAAGTGGATGTACTATGCCTTATCGGTTTTAGTTGCTGCAGTAGCAGCACATGAATCGGTAGGGCTTTTGTGTTTTTTAGGGGGAATAAGTGCTTGGTGTTGGTACCGAGGGTTTCAAAAAGTGCATGTCGTTGCAGTAATCGTGACGGGGCTACTGACATGTAGTTATGTTAGCTGGCAGTTAGCAAAGTTAGAAAAGCCGCTAGTATTTCCGACAACTATGATATTTACAGATACGTACAGTATAAACGGAGCCACGTTAAGGGGGCTGATGAAAGATGAGCAGGGACGGCTCGTATATATGGTGTACACATTTCAAACAGAAAGTGAGAAAAAAGCATATGAAAATACGCCGCTTGCTCGCACGGTCTTTTATGTAGAAGGAAGCATAGAGGAGCCGAGTAAACGCGCGCATCGCTACCATTTTGATATGAGCGACTATTTAAAAAGCAAAGGGGCAATTGGGATTGTAGACGTGTCAACGCTTCAACCGATTGGGCAGAACAAATCGGTTGTGCAGCGCATTTACGAGCAACGATTTATACTAAGTGGGCATATTGAGAGTGTGTTTCCAGCGTCACTAGCGGCAGAAGCACAAGCATTAATCGTTGGTGTGAAAGATCAAGTAGATCATAATATCAATCGCGCCTATCAGAAACTCGGGATTACCCATTTATTTGCGATTTCAGGTTTGCATGTAGCACTGTTATCACTACTATTTTTCCAAGGGATGCTAAGGCTACGTATAAGGCGCGAGTTTGCGACGCTTGCTTTAATTCTTATTTTACCGATATATGCTTTGCTCGCGGGCGGGGCGCCGTCTGTGTGGCGTGCTGTATCGGTCGTAGAATTTGTTATGTTGGCCCGCTATTTGAACTGGCGCCTGCCAATAGACGATGCATTAGCGATTAGCTTTATTGTATTCGTCATACTCCAGCCAGGCACGATTTATCAAGTCGGCTTTCAACTGTCTTATTTAGCGACGGCTAGCTTAATCTATTCGGGCCCTATTTTAGCGAGAGCAAGCTCGTGGTGGATGCAAGGATTTTTGATGACGTTTGTTTGTCAGCTCTTAACGTATCCGATTTTACTGTCTCATTTTTATGAGCTGAGCTTATCGTCATTTCTAGCGAATATTGTATTTGTGCCACTTTTCTCTGTTGTCGTATTACCTATAAATATCGCATTGCTTGTCATTTCCTTTATACCAGGTCCCTTTGCTAGTTGGTGCTTTGCCTTGTATGAGCCGGCGCGTTCATGGCTAACAGAAGTCATTTTATTTTTGCAAAATATCCCGTACCAAATGTGGGTAGCAGGGAAACCTTCAATCTTTTGGGTCATGATTTTATATAGCAGCGTTTTTGTGACATTTCTATTATTAACGAAAGGGGCGAGGCTTTGGAAAGTAGGCGGTGCTTTATTAATCCCTGCGCTCTTGTTTCAGCTGAGTCATTATGTAGAGCGAGATGTAATCGTCACGTTTATCAATGTTGGACAAGGGGACTGTATTTTAATTGAGCTGCCACACCGTCAAGCGATTTATATGGTGGATACGGGGGGCGTGCTGCGTTTTCAGCAAGAAGCGTGGAAGCAGCGAAATAATGCCTATGAGGTCGGTACGCAAATTGTACTCCCGTATTTAAAAGGAAAGGGCATTGCATCGCTCGATACATTGATCATTACACATGCAGATACAGATCATGTGGAAGCAGCAGAGGAAATTGTAAAAGAAATACGCATCGGAGAAATTCATATTACACCAGGGTCTCATACGAAAGAAGTCATGCGTGATTTGCTCAGTGAAGCGCAACGAAAACGTATACCGATTCAAGAACAAATAGCAGGCGCGGGTTGGCAAAAGGGAGAGGTAGTATTTCGTTATATATGGCCGATCGAGACACATTATGAAGGGAATAATGACTCCCTTGTTTTATTTATGCAGTATAAGGCGTTTACAGCGTTATTTACGGGTGATTTGGAGAAAGAGGGGGAACAAGACCTCCTTGTACGTGAAGGGGCTGAAATCGCCAATATAGACGTATTAAAAGCAGGGCATCATGGTAGTAAAACATCGAGTAGTGAAACATTTGTTGCACATGTGAATCCACGGTTAACGATTTTTATGGCGGGGCAAAATAATCGGTACGGGCATCCGCACGCAGAAGTCGTAGAACGATTCCGATCGCGCAATTTGCGGTATGTCGTCACAGGGGAGGAAGGGACGATAGAAGTGAAGGTGAATCAAAAGGGAATGAGTGTGCGTAAACAATAATGAAATAGTAAAAGGGCGTATCTTAAAAGATGTTGTTTTAAGATACGCCCTTTCGGATAAGTAAAATTAACGCATAGCTACTTCTACGATCATCGCGATGACGAACATAGTAACGAAGAAACCAGTTGACACGGCGAAACCGATAGCTGCATCAGGGAAGTCGTTGCCTTGCATTGCACGACCGCGGCCTTCGAATGGATTTTCAGTTACGTAATTTGGATCAGAATGTCCTGCCATAATTATCCCTCCTACTCTTGTTCAATTATAAGTCAATGCCTAGTAAAAAGCTATATACAAAGCGATAATTTCACGACTAGTCTGATAGCGATTTTGCCTTAAAATATTCACATTCCTCACGGTTAACGTGTATACTAGAACTTACAAAAATGAGAGGGGGCTCTGTCCGTGAGTTTTACAAAAGTATGGCAAAATATAAAGAGCGGGCAAATCGCACCTGTATATTTACTCGTTGGCGAAGAATCTTATTTCATTGATGAAACGGTCAAGCGTTTAAAAAAAGCAATGGGCAATGAAGAAGAAGCCGATATTATTCAATTTGATTTAGAGGAACAGCCGCTCGATTATGTCATCGATGAAGCAGACACGATTCCGTTTTTCACAGATCGTAAACTTATTATCGCCAAAAACGCCTCGTTTATGAAGGCAACGGAAAAAGGAAAAGAAAAAATTGACCATAATGTGGCGCGGCTTGAAACATGGCTCAGTAATCCAAGTGATACAGCCGTCACGGTATTTATCGCGCCGTATGAAAAATTAGATGAGCGAAAAAAAGTAACAAAGTTAATGAAGTTAAAAGCGCTAACGCTTGAAGCCGTCACGCCGCAAGAAAATGATTTATATGTATGGCTTCAAACAGAGGTACAAGCATACGGCAAAACGATCACAGAAGAAGCATCTGTGAAGCTTGTGGAGATGGTTGGGGCAAACATGCTACAGCTGCAAATGGAAATCGAAAAACTGGCGCTGTATTTAGGCGAAGAAGTAGAAATTGATGTCGCACTTGTGGAAGACTTAGTCGCGAAGACGCTTGAACATGATGCCTTTAAAATGCTGAAAGCGTATTTAGCTCACAATCAGGCAGAAGCTTTGTCGATTTATCACGATTTACTCCGTCAAAAGGAAGAGCCGATTGCATTAGTCGGTTTACTGGCCTCTAATATTCGAACGATGAGCAATGTGTTTTATTTAAGTAAAAAAGGCTACGCACAGCATCAAATTGCCAAGCATTTAAAAATCCACCCGTACCGTGTCAAAATGATGCTAGAGCAACGTCAGAAGCCGTCAGAGCATCGACTATTGCAAGCTTTATACAGTTTAGCAAACGTTGATTTACAATTAAAATCAGTAAGCGGCAATCGGGAACGTTTCCTTGAAATGTTTTTAATGAAGCCGTTATAAAGCCTCGAAAGCTTACAGAAAGATACCCCTTTCTGTAGGCTTTTTTTGAAAGATAAGAAAGTATAAAATTTTTCTAGTTTAAAGAGTGTCTAGCGTAAGCGCCCAGCCCCTCGTGACGTTTCGAAAGTCTCTTCGTGTGGCAAGCACACTGTGAGCCTTTCTCCAACGCATGTCGAGGCTAGAGAGGGCGCTTGCGCTTTTTCTTACATGTAAAAAGGTCGGATGCAAATGCATTCCGACCTTAAGCTTCATTATTAAGCTTTTTTAGCTAAACGTGATTTTTTACGAGAAGCTGCGTTTTTGTGGATAAGACCTTTAGAAACAGCTTTATCAAGAGCTTTAGAAGCAGCAACTACTAATTCTTGTGCGTTGTCAGCACCAGCAGCGATTGCTAGTTCAGCTTTCTTCACAGTTGTACGCATAGCAGACTTCGCTTGAGAGTTTGCTTCGTTTGCTTTAGCAGCAACTTTAACGCGTTTGATAGCAGATTTAATGTTTGGCATAACTTTCACCTCCTAATTATAGGTACGAGATGAGTATTTTCTCACTTATTTCATGTGTCAATACAACAAAAATCATTCTACCAAACGATAACGAGAATTGCAACACATAAATGCAAAGAATATTTACTTGACAGTTAGAACATACTAAAATTTGAGGTGAGAATATGACAGAAATCAACTGGAGTAGAACCGATTTAATCGATGAATCTGAGCAAGTTGTTGCCCATCAAACCCAGAAAAACAAGCGTACGCTCGAGGAAACAGCGGGTGTTATTTTAGAAGAATGGGATGAACAACGCGTCAAAGTGACGAGGGTGACAGTAAATGAGGAAGGCAGTAAGCAAATTGATAAAAAAGTGGGAACATATATCACATTATCTATTCCCTCTTTGACAGTAGACGATACAGACGGCTTACAGCAACTCGAAAAGGTGCTGTCAAAACATTTAAAATCTCTACACGAACCGCTAAAAATCGGTAAACAAGATCGAGTTTTAGTGATTGGTCTTGGCAATAAAACGATTACACCAGACGCCATCGGACCATTTGCTATTGATGCAATGCAAAGGCAATTTGAAGACGAGCGCAACGAACAATTTATTATGTATGCACCTGGTGTCACAGGACAATCAGGATTCGAAACGAAGGAGTTTGTCGAAGCGCTCGTCAATAAAATCAATCCGGCGCTCGTCATAGTGATTGATGCATTAGCGACTCGCTCAAGCGAACGACTATGCCGAACAATCCAAATAACAGACACAGGGATTCACCCAGGCTCTGGTGTAGGAAATGAACGAGCAGAAATTTCAAAGGAATCGCTCGGAGTGCCTGTCACGGCAATCGGTATTCCAACCGTGGTCGAGGCGACCGTACTATTAGCGGATGCCATTGATACGGTATTCCGTACAATTGCTGGGAAGATTGCAGAAAAAAATGCGCCTTCTAGTAAATTATCTGTCACATCATGGCAACCAAGTGCTTCTACCCCGATCGATTATGAACTAGTAAAACCTATTTTTGGTGAATGGTCCACTTGGACAAAAGCAGATCGTGTGCAATTATTGCAAGAAGTTTTTCATAGTCGAGAGCGTCTCATTGTCACACCGAAAGAATGTGATATTTGGTTGACACACTACGCTTTGCTCGCAAGCAATAGTTTATTTAGATGGATTAAAGCGACGTAAAAAATCGTTCTAAACGCATCATCTTCTCCATAGGATAGGGGGAGGAGATGGTGCTATGAATAATATAAAAGGATTTATACTATTTCTGTCGTTGCTATTTTTAATGCCCATCATTATTGGGCAATTGCCATTCCCGAATAATGAACATCTATCAGCCCCAGTACAAAAGGAACAAAAGCTTGTGTATGCTTCTACGAATCCGAGTCCTAGCCCTAATCTAGCTACTACCCCGACAGATAAACGTATTTTACTAGTATTTACACACTCCCATGAATCTTATAAGCCGATTGTGAAAGCAAACAGTGGCACGGAAGCCAATTATGATGAACAATTTAATATTTTTTCACTCCGTCAACAAATGGAGCAGTATTTTTTAACGCAAGGCATTGAGGCGAAAAGTTTAGAAGTCGACTTAATGGCAGAAAATTTAGCACAAGGCAAGAAAATTGCGCAAGCTTATCACACAGCGCGCCCGTTTATTGAAAAGGCGATTGCAACGGAGCCGTATGATTTAGTCATTGATTTTCACCGAGATTCAGTAGGGAAAAAGGGCACAACATTAGTGAATGGTGATACGAGTTATGCAAAAATAGCGTTTGTTGTCGGGATGGAACATGAAAATTATCGTTGGAATTTATCCCAATCTGAAAAGCTGCACGCCCATTTAAATGAACTCATGCCAGGCATTTCACGCGGTGTAATGAAGAAAGAAGGCGAAGGGGTAGATGGTGTCTACAATCAAGATTTAGCGAAAGAAATGATTTTAGTCGAGTTAGGTGGCATCGACAATACGGAGCAAGAATTAACACAAACACTCGATGTCTTGACAGAAGCGGTAGGGAAATTACTAGCGAGTGAGTAATTTTGTCTGCGAACAGAGAAAATGCTTTCATAATATAGAAATTCGTACATGTTTTGTACACTCCAACATTGCTAAAATGGGGTTTTCATTGCTATAATTCAGTATAGTTTAAATTCGTTCAGCCAAATGTTCACTGAGACAGCAGTGAAACGTAGAGCCTTTTAGCTCTTTTGGTGAGTTTAAGTACTTGCTGAATGAAGAGGGCGCCTTTGGTAATCAGTCTAGCGTGTTGCACCATGTACGTAGACATCTTAGCCGAGGCGGAATTGATATAGGAGTGGAACAAATACATGAACCGAGAAGAACGTTTAAAGCGTCAAGAGAATATCCGTAATTTCTCTATTATTGCGCATATTGACCACGGGAAGTCAACATTAGCTGACCGTCTTTTAGAATCAACAAAATCCGTTACACAACGTGAAATGAAATCGCAACTGCTCGATTCCATGGACTTAGAGCGTGAACGTGGAATTACGATCAAATTAAATGCTGTACAACTAAAATATACAGCAAAAGACGGGGAAACTTATACGTTCCACTTAATCGACACACCAGGACACGTCGATTTTACGTATGAAGTATCACGTTCATTAGCTGCTTGTGAAGGGGCTATTTTAGTCGTTGACGCTGCACAAGGCATTGAAGCGCAAACATTAGCGAACGTCTACTTAGCGCTTGATAATGACCTTGAGATTTTATCGGTCATTAACAAAATCGACTTACCAGCAGCAGATCCAGAGCGTGTACGCCAAGAAGTGGAAGATGTGATTGGGCTAGATGCATCAGAAGCAGTGCTTGCCTCTGCCAAAGCAGGTATCGGGATTCAAGACATTTTAGAGCAAATCGTAGAAAAAGTGCCTGCGCCAACGGGAGACCCAGAGGAGCCGCTACAAGCGCTGATTTTCGACTCTGTGTACGATGCGTATAAAGGGGTTATTATTTCGATTCGTATTATGAACGGTACAGTAAAAGCTGGCGATAAAATTAAAATGATGGCAACGGGTGCTGAGTTTGAAGTAATCGAAGTGGGTATCCACACACCAAAAGCGACACCGCAAAAAGAGTTAACAGTTGGGGACGTAGGGTACTTAACCGCATCGATCAAAAACGTAGCCGATACACGTGTGGGTGATACTGTTACTTCTGCTGTAAAACCAGCTGCAGAGCCGCTACCAGGTTATCGTAAATTAAACCCAATGGTATACTGCGGTCTATATCCAATCGATACAGCGAAGTACAACGATTTACGTGAAGCATTAGAAAAGCTAGAGTTAAATGACTCCGCGCTACAATACGAGCCAGAAACGTCTCAAGCACTAGGATTTGGTTTCCGTTGTGGTTTCTTAGGCTTATTACACATGGAAATTATCCAAGAGCGTATCGAGCGTGAGTTTAATATTGACTTAATTACAACGGCGCCATCGGTAATTTACGAGGTGCATATGACAGATGGTAGTTCGATTAAAATCGATAACCCTTCGATGATGCCAGATCCACAAAAGATTGATCGTATTGAAGAGCCTTATGTAAAAGCAATCATTATGGTGCCAAACGATTATGTTGGAGCGGTTATGGAGCTTTGCCAGCTGAAGCGCGGTAACTTCATTGGTATGGATTATATTGATACAACACGTGTGAGCATTCAATATGAAATGCCATTAGCAGAAATCGTCTATGATTTCTTCGATTATTTAAAATCAAATACAAAGGGCTATGCTTCATTTGATTACGAATTAATCGGCTACAAGCCATCGAAGCTTGTGAAAATGGATATTTTACTAAACGGTGAAACAGTCGATGCACTCAGCTTCATCGTGCATCGCGACTTCGCATATGAGCGCGGTAAAGTCATCGTAGAAAAACTAAAAGAACTAATCCCTCGTCAACAATTCGAGGTACCAGTGCAAGCGGCGATCGGTCAAAAAATTATTGCTCGCTCAACAATTAAATCAATTGGTAAAAACGTATTAGCAAAATGTTACGGCGGTGACATTTCGCGTAAACGTAAATTACTTGAAAAGCAAAAAGCCGGTAAAAAACGCATGAAGCAAGTAGGATCGGTTGAAGTTCCACAAGAAGCATTTATGGCTGTATTGAAGATGGATGATACGAAGTAAATTCAAGCATAGAGTATTGCAATGGTGCAATGCTCTATGTTTTTTTGTGTAAAATTTTGAAAATAACCTGAACTACGAAAACATAAAATGATTTTCAGCTAAAATAAAAAGCCTGTTTATGCGATTTGGCGAAATCGATATACAACATATTTAAAAATAAGTGCCAGAACAGGACTATTTACCTGATTTGGCGCTTATTTAAGATTAAGTTGTATGTCAAAATCGATGAATGGAGATTTTGGTGTTTTTTAATGTGGAGGGTAAATGTTTTTTGGTAAAAAATTTTGAGTTGGAATTAAATTTTGTTGTGAACGATAGGAATGTATTATTTTTGGGAGCAGCTGTATGAAAAGGTATGTACAGGTCATTTTTATTGGCGACTTATTTTGAGCGAAAAAGGTTTGATTATGTTTGTTTTTTATTCGAATTGGAGGCGTATTCGTACAATTCTCGACCTTTACAGTAAAAACTTTTAGTGAAATTATGTTTTATTTGTTACAGAAGTTCTGTATATTGAGCCTATTTTTTAATGAAAATGTGCATTTTTGGGGCTAAAATCCATGTAGGAATAGTTGATATGATAGTGTTTAGATATAGGTTTTTATTTAAACCTCGAGAATTAAAAAAATTCTTTACAAGCTTTACGCACACAAAGAACACAATTTTCCCTAGCCAAATGAACATTCCCTTTACCACTATACGTATCCCTTCAACTTTTTCAAACGTAAAAATGGCGCATACTAGGCGAGTCGCGAGCAATCATCGGTATAGGTAGCTGAAAATATTGGTGAAATTACAGGCTATACAAATTGAATTAAAGGACATTTATTATGATAGATTAACAAGCAAGATTCACACGCATTTGGGCCTAAAAAATAGCGCATTTTAGAGAGGCATGTCTTCCCGTAAAGAGGTGGAGACATGTCTTTCTTATGTGGTTGTTCATATAAAATTACATGTTCCTATTCATCAAGAATCAGACCCGTCCCTTTTGACATGGATCTATTTTGTGAAACGGCATAATCAGCAAGTAAAGAATCCCTCGTTCATTGGACTAGGGGAGGCGAGTGCAGCTGTCAGTTATGGCCCACCGAAAAGCGCCTAGTCGGAACAATTTTCAGGCTGAATTGTTGTTTATATTAGTACACACAAAATTAAGAAAATTTTGTAAATTAATTATAAAATTTGTTATATTATACATAGCGCGATGAAGGGTAATAGATTCCTATTTCTATTTGTTTTAACTTATTCCCCTATATAAGTAGTGAAATAAGCATGACTTTAAGTAACTGTTCCGCGCTTATTCCAACACATGCTCCTGCACCGCTTCGTCGCCAATAAATTCGCTGAAAAGAAGTACAAGTCTCTGGCTGGCACCGTGACGCCGGGGCGTAAATGATGGTGAGGTGAATGATGATGCTACCAATAATTCAATACGAATATTTAAAGCAGATTTATGAGCACATGCAAGACGGCATAATCATTATGAAGGAATCGAGAGAAATTATTATGCTAAATCCAGCGGCGAAAAAGTTAACGGGCTGGCAAATCGGTGAGGATGTACCATATTGCTCTTTTTGTATGACGCGGAACAATCGTGTAGAAAAGCCTTCTTGCTATTTAATCGCAAACAATGAGGTACCTGCATTTTTATCCCAAATGCCGACATATCATGGCAAAGAAATTGATGTAGAAATGAGCACAGCGGTCATTTATCCAAATAGCGAAACGGGAGAAACGGAATATTTATTAGTGCTACGTGATCATGCAGTGAGGCAGCAGGCACATGAGGCAGCGCTTAATAAAAAGAGGATAGGCGAGCTGATAGAGGCGAAAGAATCTGAACATAAGCGGCTCGCGCAGGAATTACATGACGGTGTAGGGCAGTCTTTGTTTTCTATGTCTGTTGCACTGGATGCCATCGAATCATACGTCCATGAGAATGAAAAGCTGACGAATTATATTGGTGAAGTGAGGCAGGAGCTTCAAAAAGTAATGGGCGACGTAAATGCCTATGCCCATCAATTAAGACCGCATAGTTTGGACCAGCTAGGGCTAAAAGCAACACTCGAAATATTAATTGAAAAAATCCAGAAAAATGTACCTGAACTTTTCATTGAACTAACAACACAAGGACTTGATCGTTGTGATCCCGCTGTTGAAATTAACCTTTATCGCATCGCACAAGAGGCGCTGCATAATATTACGAAATATGCCAAAGCATCTGTAGTAAAAATCCATATTTTAAAAAACAATAAACAAATTTTCATGAAAATCGAGGATGATGGCATCGGGTTTGACCGAAAGCAATTGCGTAGTGAAGGGCTTGGGCTGAAGCATATAGAGGAAAGGGTCAATCAATTAAATGGGACATGTGTAATTCAATCAGCAATGAATGAAGGAACGAGTATTGATATAGTTATTCCACGATGGAGGCCAAATACATGATGAAAGTATTACTTGTAGATGACCATGTGTTAATTCGAAAAGGGATTACGTTATTACTTGAGCAGTATCATAATATCGAAGTGGTTGGAGAGGCAAGTGATGGGGAAGAGTGTTTTCAGCTCATTTATCAAGTGAAGCCTGATGTCATTTTGCTCGATATTTCGATTCCAAATGGCATGGATGGATTGGCGGTTACGCAAAAAGTGAAAAAGGATTTTCCAACGATAAAAATTGTCATACTAACGATGCATAATGAAATAGCGTATGTACAGAGGGCCATTGATATGGATGCAGACGGTTATATATTGAAAAATAGTAAGGGCAATCAAGTGTATGAAGCAATTCGGGCTGTTTATGACGGAAGGACATACTATGATGTCGGGATTCCTGGGGAGCAATTAGAGAAATTGTTTAAGAAAAAAGGTAAAAATAACGCGGATATTTTATCAAACCGCGAGCAGGAAATTGTTCGGTTAACGATTTTAGGGTATACGAATTTACAAATTGCCGATAAGCTATTCATTAGCTCAAAAACAGTTGAAAATCATAAGTCGAATATTATGCAAAAGCTCAACTTAAAAAGTAAGGCGGAACTCATTCAATATGGGATTACAAATAAATACATCCTGTATTCCTAGCGTTACATCTTGTTCTCAAGAAAAAATGAAGAGTCAAAGCAGTTGACAATATACCTAACGGGGTATATATTGAATATAAATAAAGATAGTCAGCCGATTGTAAACTTACTCGGCTATATATTTTTACTTAAAATAATACCCATAGAGGTAAATTGATAGCTTGAAATCACATGACGAGGAGAGAACATGATGAAAGAAATGACAGCAACAGAAGTACAGCAACGTTTAGAAGCAGGCGAAAAGTTAAATTTAATCGATGTACGTGAAGTAGCAGAAGTGCAAGCAGGGCATATTCCTGGCATTGTGAATATCCCATTAGGTTTATTAGAGTTTCGCATGCATGAATTAGACAAAAATACACCTTATATTATGGTTTGTCGCTCAAGTGCACGTAGCGGCCAAGCAACAGCCTTCTTAGCAGCACAAGGTTATGACGTAGCGAATATGGTTGGGGGGATGCTTGCTTGGGAAGGGCAAGTAGAATAAGGTTTTATACCTATAGGGGTAAAAACGAGCGGAATGTAGGCTTTGAAAATAGATTGTTATTGTAAGAGGAGAATGAATGAGTATGAGTATTAAAATTGAAATTTTTTCAGATTTCGCTTGCCCATTTTGTTATATTGGCAAAAAGCGTTTAGAACAAGCAATCGAAGAACTAGGATTCGAACAGGAAGTGGACATTGAGTATAAAACATACTTATTAGATCCTGAAGCTTCGAAAGAGGAGACAAAACCGTTTTATGAAGCGATGATGGAGAAATATGAATCTTCACGTGAAGATGTACAGTTAATGGCATCCTCTATCCAACAGCGAGCAAATGAAGTTGGGTTAACATACGACTTTGAAAAAATGCAAATCGGGAATACGGAAAATGCGCATCGTCTAGCAAAATGGGCACGTCAGTTTAATAAAGAAGCAGCATTGATCGACGCTGTGATGGATCGCTATTTTACAAAAGGGTTAAATGTGAATGATTCGGAAGCATTACTTGCGATCGTAGAGGCGCTTCACTTACCGATAGAAGAAGCGAAAGCAGTGCTTGAAAGTGAGCAATATGCAGAAGACATTGCGAAAGACCGCTATGACATCCAGCAACTTAATGTGACGAGCGTTCCGTTTTTCGTATTTGAAAATAAATACGGGATTATCGGCGCTGAGCCAATCGAAGTGTTTACAAAAACATTAAAGCAAGCACAAGAAGTGGCAGCGCAAAAGTTAAACATTGCGGGCGGCACAGATGTTTGCGGTCCAGATGGTTGTAAATTATAAATTAAGGGGGAAGTAAGATGAAGAAAATCGTAGTTATTGGGGGCGTAGCAGGGGGAGCATCTGCTGCAGCACGTATTCGTCGTTTAGATGAACAAGCAAATATTGTCATGTTTGAAAAAGGTCCACATGTCTCTTTCTCAAACTGTTCATTACCATACCATTTAAGCGGTATTGTTGAAAATAGTAACCGTTTAGTACTCATGAATCCAGAATCATTTGAAGCAAAATATAATATTGACGCACGTGTTGAAAGTGAAGTGGTGAAAATTAACCGCGCTGACAAAACCGTGACAGTCAAAAATTTAGCAACAAATGAAACATATGACGAAAGCTACGATGAACTGATTCTTTCTCCTGGTGCCAGTCCAATTGTGCCAAGATTAGAAGGTGTAGATTTACCGCATGTATTTACGGTGCGTAATGTAGTCGATATTGAACGTTTACAGCAAGCGATTGTCGAAAAAGAGGCAAAAAATATTGCGGTCATCGGTGGTGGCTTCATCGGTGTTGAGGTGGCAGAAAATTTAAGACTGGCAGGTCGTGGTGTCACACTCGTCGAATTTGCGCCACAAATTTTAACACCATTTGATGACGATGTGGTGCAAATCTTGCATAAAGAAATGGTGGATCATGGTGTCGAGTTAATTGTCAACGACGGCTTAGCGAAAATCACAGAAACAAGCATTACGTTAAACTCAGGCAAAGAAGTTAAGGCAGATATTGTTGTGCTAGCCATCGGTGTTCGCCCAGAAACAACGCTAGCAAGTGAGGCTGGCCTTGCAATTGGTGAAACAGGTGCGATTAAAGTAAACCAGTTCTACCAAACATCAGACCGACATATTTATGCAGTGGGTGATGCGATTGAAGTGTATCACCGCATCATGCATAAACCAACTCGTTTAGCGTTAGCTGGTCCAGCACAGCGCCAAGCACGCGCTGTTGCCGATCATATTTACGGTATCCCTACGACAAATAAAGGGGTTATTGGTTCATCGAGTATTCAAGTGTTTGACTACGCAGCGGCAGCAACAGGCTTAAATGAGCGCACAGCGAAACAAATAGGCTTAAATGTAGAGGCAGTTTATATCATTGCACCAGACAAAGTAAGCTTAATGCCATCGAGCAATGTGTTACATTTTAAATTGATTTATGAAGTACCAACAGGACGTATCATTGGTGCACAAGCGATTGGTAAAGGGAATGCGGATAAACGTGTTGATGTCATTGCAACTTTAATTACGATGAATGGCACAATCGAGGATTTAAAGGAGCTAGAGCTTTCTTACTCACCGATGTTCAGTACAGCAAAAGATGTGGTAAATCTCGCTGCACTGGTAGCCACAAACATTATGCAAGGTCGATTCAAGCAAGTACGTGTTAGCGATGTACGGGATTTAGTAGAACAAGGCGCTGTCATTATTGATGTACGTGAGGAAAATGAATTCGCAGCGGGTCATGTAAAAGACGCTAAAAACATTCCGTTAAGTCAGTTCCGCGAACGGATGGATGAAATTCCAAAAGACGTGCCCGTATATGTACATTGCCGTTCCGCACAACGTAGTTATAATGCAGTGATGGCATTAGAAAACAGTGGCTATGACCATGTATTTAATATTTCAGGATCATTTTTAGGCATATCTTTATACGAATACTATAAAGACCAAACGGAAAACCGCGAACCAATCGTTACAACATATAACTTTAAATAATCAATGTGGCAGGAATAGCATAGTGCTTTTCCTGCCATTTTAATAGGTAACAAAAGGGTAAGGCACAAGCTCAATTAGATTGAGCTGTGCTTTTCTAAAAGGGGACATATCCAGTTATTAGCCATTACGTACAGTATTATTCATTTTTCATCATTATATTTTTATATTAATACAATTTTCACAATGAATCGTTAAGCTACAAAGTAAGGGAGGGAAGTAAATGAAAAAAAATATACTAGGGCTACTCATTGTATCGTTACTTTTAGTTTTTGTAGCGGTCAATTTGTTAACAAGCGATGAAACGGCATCTTCACTTGAAATACAACAAGCCGAAAGTAAAGTAGGGGAAGAGACGGTCGAAGTAAATACAGAGGTCAATGCCGAAATACCGTATGCGAAAGATTTTACCTTACCCAATTTGCAAGGTGAGGAAGTTAATTTATCTGATTATAAAGGACAAATTGTCATTTTAAACTTTTGGGCAACATGGTGTCCGCCATGTAAAGAAGAAATGCCACATATGCAAAGTTTTTATGAAAAACAGGATGATATCGAAATAGTAGCCGTCAATTTAACGAGTATGGATGTAGGGTTAGATAAAGTGAAGCAATTTGTAGATGCCTATGGACTCACTTTCCCCATCTTATTAGATGAAGAGGATATCGTCGGTCAGCAATACGGCATTATTACTATCCCAACGACGTATATTATCGACCGGGAAGGAAAGGTATTCCAAGAAATTGTTGGCGCTGTCGATGAACAGATGTTAGAAGAGATGATTGATGCATTAAAAAGTCATGATGAATAATTGTGAAAGGGAGTGTCCGAGAAGGTATTCTGGGACACTCCCTTTACGCCGAGGATGGTGGGAATTTTATTTCTACCACCGCAGAAGCACCGCCTGCAGCGGATATTGAACATACGAACGAAGCACTGTCCGAAAAAGTAACACTTTTCGGACAGCCCCGATAGTTTATTTTGAATTGGTTAATAGCTGTTTATATTCTTCTTCAATACGCTTTGTATCAATGCGTTCAAACAGTGGGGATACGTGCCCGATTGTCGTTGGTAGCAACGTATGTTCCTGCCATTTTTGCTGCTTGATATTGAATAATTGGTATAAACGTTGTGTTGTAAATGGTAAGAATGGTGCTAATAATGTAGCTAAGTTCACAATCATATAGCTACATGTTCGTAATGTTTGTTCGCATCCTTTTAGATCTTCGTTTAATTGAATCCAAGGTTTTTGCGCATCGAAATATTTATTGCCTGCTCGTACATAGTCAAAAACAGCTTCGAGTGCTTGCTTGCAATGTCCCTTTTCAATGAGCATGCCAACTGTATCGTACAGCGCTTGCGTTTGAACTTGGATGGCCGTATCAATTGTCCCTACAGGAATGTGTGAGCTAAAGGATTTTTCGATAAATTTCAATGTCCGATTGACAAAATTACCAAAAGCACCGAGTAACTCACTATTATGACTGTATATAAACTCACGCCAAGAAAAATCCGTATCCCGCTGTTCAGGCGCATTGATAGTCAAAAAATAACGAAGCGAGTCTGGATTGTAATTTTCTACTATATAGGGTACCCATACAGCCCAATTCTGACTAGTCGATAGCTTACGTTTTTCTAGTGTCAAATACTCATTTGAGATAATATGTGTTGGCAGAGCCTGTTGACCGATGCCCATTAAAATAGCTGGCCAAATGACGGTATGAAACGGGATATTATCTTTTCCATGAATATAATAAGAAATCGTATGTTCATTCCACCAATTGTCAATGGATTCATTATGTTGCTTTGCCCATTCTAAGCTTGCCGTTAAATAGCCAGAAACGGCCTCAATCCATACATAAATTTTCTTTTCTTCAAATCCTTCGACAGGGACATCGACACCATTCGGTAAATCTCTTGTAACAGCGCGGTCACGTACACCTTCAGCTAAATAGCGTTTTGTTAATCGGATTGCGTTATCTCGCCATAAGCGGCTTGTTTCTGCATGTTGAACGAAGCTTTCGAGCTGTTGCTGTAGCTTACTAAAAGCAAAGTAAAAGTGCTCTGTCGAACGAATAATAGGCGCATTGCCACAAATTTTGCAACGCTTTTCGCCTAAATCAAGTGGGTCTAAAATAGTAGAGCAATAATCGCATTGATCGCCGCGTGCCTTCGATCCACATTGTGGACAAATGCCTTCCACGAAACGATCCGGTAAAAACTGTTTGTCTGTTTCACAATAGGCTTGTTCAATTACTTTTTTATACAGCCAACCGTTTTCTAGTAATGTTAAAAAGATGTGCTGTACGGATTCGTGATGATGTGTAGCATCTGTTCTTGTGTACAAATCGTAGCTAAAGCCGAGCTTCGTAAAACAATCGACAAATTCTTCATGATATTTAGTCACAATCGCTTCCGTTGTCGTTCCTTCTTGAGTTGCCCGAATGGAAATAGGTGTTCCGTTGCAATCACTGCCCGATATGTATAAAACTTTTTCTCCTTTTAAACGATAATATCTTGCTAAAATATCTCCTGGTAAAAGTGCTGAAATATGCCCGAGATGTAAAGAGCCATTTGCATACGGCCAAGCGCCGCCAATAACGACTGTCATAAAAAAATTCCCTCCTAAAAATAAAAAAAACGCCCTAATCTATAAAAGATTAGGACGATCTAGTCGTGTTACCACCTAAATTTACAAACTGCTCACACAGCTTGCCTCTGCCAGTACGTCAAAAGAGATACCGCTTCCGTTGTAACGAGTGTCATCTCGTCGTAGCCTAACTAAATAGCTCGGTACGAACGCTCCAAGGCCATTTTCAGTAAGGTTCAAATGCTTCATTTCCACCAGCAGAAGCTCTCTATCAAAATCCACTTACGTACTTTCCTTTTCATCGCGTAGGTTATTTAATAGACTATTATAGAGGAACTGTTTGAAATTTTCAACAAAATAGTAAGGAGTGAGCAAATGACGATTAACAGCTGGCATGTGACATACGAAGGGATCACATTCCGAAACAGATTCAAAATAACTTTTTAGCCATGGCTTACAACAAAGAGACGCTGCAGAAACGTCGTGAACAAACACCGTTCTATGTAGCAGAGGAGAATGGTAGCATTAGTGGCTTTGCTAATTTTTCAAATGTCAAAGCCCATGGTGAGGTGGAGCTTACGGCTATTTATTTACTACCTGAAGTTAAAGGAAAAGGAGTCGGCTCAAAGCTACTAACATTTGGGATTGATCAATTATGCCCTAATGCCGTTTACATCCATGTTGAATTGGACAACCAAGTAGGCAAGCAATTTTACCTCGCTAGAAACTTTAAAGTAATCGATGAATTTGAAGAAAATTTTGATGGTCATTTATTACAAACGACGAGAATGGTTTTAGAAGTATTACGCTGACAGCACCAGAGCTTGATGGTATGCATATGATGTGTTTAAGTTGGTCTTATTTTGTGGATATGGAGGATTGGCTGATGAACAATGAAAAAGACTCTAGTTTGAATAACCAAATCCTTGATGCAGAAAGCCAAGCAGCTAGACTCGCTATTATTGCCAGTACGATTAGCATATTTGGTGAATCATTAGGAACGATAGCAGCTGCGCTTGCATTAGAAGAGGCAGAACAGAAAAAGGCGAATAATAACAAAGATATGGAGACGATTAAAAAGCAGTTAGATTATTTGACCTATGAAATGAAGCAAATTAAAAAGAGGTTGAGGTAATTGTGTCGGGGAAGTACCAGGTACGTACCACCGTGGTACCAGGGAAGTACCAGGTACGTACCATCGTGGTGCCAGGGAAGTACCGAGTACGTACAGTACATAGGCAATCGAAAAGAAAACGGATTTGAAAAAATCCGTTTTCTTTTCGTCCTTTTCACGTCGAGCATCGTTTGTAATAGAGAGGGGGGAGACAGATGAGAGATGAGGAAGCAATAAATCAGCTAATGTTGATACATACGTCCCTACTATTTCGAATCGCCTATTATTATACGAAAAACTTACATACAGCTGAAGATATCGTGCAAGATGTCTTTATTAAATTTTTTCAAATGGATATCCCATTGGCTGAACACGAAGTCAAACCTTATTTACTGAAAATGACAGCCAATAAAGCAAAAGACTATTTAAAGAGCTGGCATTACCGAAAATTAATTTTACAAGAAAAATGGTTTCTCCATAAAACAATGACAGAAAAAGATGCCTTAGTGCAGCAAGATGAGGAGGAGGAAATCAGCAAAGCTATTCTTTCCTTACCGCTCAAACAACGAGAATCGATTGCTTATTACTATTTAGAAGGATTGAACATTAAGGAAATTGCTTCTTTGTTACAAGTTCCAGACAGTACCGTAAAATCGCGCCTGTCGAAAGGGCGAGCACAGTTAAAAGAAAAGCTGAAATCCATTGAGTGGGAGGTGCTTTTGCATGAGTCCATATAAATTAAAAGAGCTACGCAATACAGAGCGACACGAACAGGCGATTATCCAACAGGTAAAACAAAATCTTTATAAGAAAAAAAAGAAGACCTATATTTTAGCGCCTGTATTGGCAATAATCGTGACCGCAGCCACATTTTTATTTATCATTGGGCAATTGAAGGGCGATACAGAATATTATCAAATGGCTTCAGGTTATACGCTATTAAATGTCTTTGAACAGGTTGATGGAGACGGGGTCGCCTATAGTGAGCTATTTAAGGATTACGATTCTCAATATTTGCGCCAGTTAACGTATTTCAAGCCGGTCGTATTAACAGAATTTATTCATGCGAATCATGTAAAAATCCCTAAAATAATCGAACCATTTCAAGAAGCGAATGCAGAAGTGCTAGCTGTAAATGATGGTATGCAAACAGAACTACAGTTTACATTTACAATTGAAAATGAAAACACGGAAAAGCCCGAGTATATTATCATTTCGGTTGCTAAACATTTTATGGATATTATGAAGACGAATGATTTTTCGACTTTACATGAAGATGCTGTAGGCAACTTAGTGTTACATGAGCTGCTAGATGAGACGACACCGCTTATGCACCAAATACGTACAACCAATAGTGCGCTTGTCTATCGCTATTTCACATATGATGAAGGTTCGAATAAAGTGAATGTAACAGCAACAAGTGCCAATGAGTTATACACGTATTATAACGGCTTTATTTATCATGTAGGCTATGATGTGGAAGGTAACTCGCATAAGGTGGTTTCCTATGTGAAGGACTTTATATTACACAACAATTTACATGAGCTCAATATGGAACAAAACACAATGGGTGAGAAAGAACAGGCAACAGGAGGACAAAGCATCATGATGGCAATCGGGATCTTATTGATTGGGCTCATAGTAGCTATTGTATTAACGAAAGGGACAACTAGCAAATATAAGCAAATTATTTGGGGCATTACGACGATGTTGGTCATTGCACCATTATTATCTTGGCTTTTAGGCATAAGCTACGGGATTTACGAGGGAGAAGGTTTTGCTGCAGCGGGAGTTATCGTTATTTTATTCCCAATTTTATTTTTAACGGGGCTTGTACTTATGATAAGAGGAATCTTCAAAAAAGAAGTCATGTAATCGAGGTGCCGAGTGGGTGAACCGCGAAAAGCCCCTATTTGCTCCGCTTTCGTCATAAATGAATTAGGATAATATAGTAAAATTATTAATTATTTAGGTTTTTATTCTGTCGTATTATTCCGCTCTTTCCTGTATATTGTATATGTTTGTTATACTCATTTAATAGAAAAGAGGAACATAATGAAAAGGGCCATTTTCTTCGTTTTATTTTCCGTTTTTTTAGTTGCGTGCAATTCTAGTATGAACAATGTTCGGCAAGTTCCTGAAGGGAAAATGATTATAGATGACCAAGAATATATAATGGAATCTTATCGATATAACTGGAAAGAAAAAAATACTGAAATGAAACATATTCGAGCTAACACGATAGAGGAGCTAGCTGAGGAACTTCAAAACATATCGGTTGCTAAAAATAGTAAATTAAAATTTAGCTTCGAAAAAAAGCCGCTCTCCATTTCAGTGTATCAACATGATCAAGAGAAGAAACTGACAACAGTAGATGTAAAGGAAAATGAGCTAACATTACCAGCTGATGAGGGGTACTATATGTATGAAGTAACGGCAGAATGGCAACAAGGTGTAATCACTTTTATATTCGATGTCGAGGTAAAATAATGAGGTAGGTGGAAGTGATCTGCCCATATTCTATTTTGATAAACTTGTAGCACAACCTCTCGGAATTTTTCGGTTTTCTTCTATCATTAATTGTGAAATTTTAGAACGATCATAAAATCAAATTCAAATGTTTAACCTATTATTTGAATAATTGTTTTTTATTTTAGTATAGTAGTGTGGTGCTTACAAATCTTTTCGAAAGAGGCGATACAATTGACGGAATTGAAGAAAATGACAATTCACCGCGCATTAACAGAACTAAAGATGTTACATAACCGAATTGAGAGCGTTACAGGACAAGTAATGGCTGCGGCAGCCCATCGCAAAAGCGAGACAAAAATCAATGGTGTTGACATAGATGAGTTTATGAAAAATATGCAAGGCTCCTATGATAAAGTGGTAGGGTTAATTGCCTATCGAAATCGATTAAAAGCATTAGTTGTGGAATCAAATGCGAAAACAATAGTCAAAGTTAATAACGAACAAATGACGGTTGCGGAAGCGATTGAACGAAAGCAATCGATTCAATATGAAAAAGAGTTATTGGGCATGCTACATAAGCAATATATGAGTGCGATGCAAAGAGTAGCAACGAACAACAATGCTCTACCCGAAAAGCTTGAAACATATTTAGTGAATATTTTAGGGAATAAAGACAAGCAATCACCTGAAGAAGTAAAGCTACATACGGAAACCTTTATGAAACGGAACGAGTATGAATTACTCGACCCACTAAATGTAAAGAAGGTAATCGATACATTAGAAGCGAAGATTGACGAATTTGAATCAGAAGTAGATGCGGTACTCTCTGAATCAAATGCCACAACATTTATCGAAGTACAACAATAAATCCTTTGCATAGTCTTGCGAAAACAGAAAACGATTAGTCACTCGTTTTTGGTGTGCACGAGTTAAAATAATGAACACCCTTACAAATACTTTTAATCAACTAATATAATTAATAAAGGCTCAAAGCTAAAAGTTTAAAAGTTAAAATTCACGCTTCAAAGTTCTTAAAACATCAACGTTAAAAGTTTAACGCTAAAGCCTCTTTCAAATCCTGGGGCACTGGTTGAGGTAATGACTAATCAGGACCGTCTGTAATCCACCAGGCAGCTTGTGCTGTGCATATACATATAGAAAATCAAGATTGCGCATTACGTAATCTTGATTTTTTTATTTTAGTATGGAAGCAGTGAATAATTTTCTCTTTTTGAGCTATACAATCAATAAGCAAAGAGGGGAGGCTACTCATTTGTCTATCGCCAATAGTGTTGGAGTATTATTTTTCTTTGTAATGTTTGTCGTCGGCATGATGTTTTCCAGTCAAATCCCGTTTTTAATCGTTGTGGGAATTGTCGGTTTAGTTGGTACTTCCTATTATATAACGCGTATCGTCTCGGCTATGCTGAGGGATATGCGAAGGAGAAATTCGTAGCTGGTGCCACCGAGGTACCACCATTGTACCAGGTACGTACCAGCGTTGTACCACCCTTCTCCCTGGTACAACAAAACAAAAACCCGGAAACTAACTTCCGGGTTTGATTTCACTGAACTCTTCATAATAATTTAAAACTGTCGAGCTTTTGCTTCTGATCTCAATATTTGGTTATGAAGAGAAATCTCCGTTTGTCCATTTACTTGAGATTTAGCGTGCTTGATATTGGTCCAGTTCTGGTGGATCTTCTGAGATTTTGGATCTAAATAGTCCTTCTTGCTCATCGGTATCTCCTCCTTAATAATTATGAAGATTTCTAATGTGAAACCGCAGTTAGTATAACTCCATTTATCGATATTATGCCTCGTAACATAGCTCTATTTGAAAAAACTATTACTATATAGAAGGCATTTGTTTTTTAGAGTCACAAAGAGTATTTGAAATAGGTGAATGCACTACCTTTGTTAAATCAGCCTCCTTTTTTAACTCTAAATTTTAAAAACCGACTATATAGTTTTGCAAACAAATACGTAAATCCCCTTCCCTTATTTACCAAAAGATTTTTAATAAATTCAAAAATAGCGTAACTTCCTCTCCAGTTAATAGTCTAAATTTATAACAACAATGCACGAGGAGGGAGCGTATGCGGAGTAAACCGTTAGTAGCTGCTACAAGTTTACTAGTTGTATTCATGATTTTTTATTTACCGAGCCAAGCATTAGGGACAAGTTGGGCGTATTCATTTGTTGTATGGGATGATCATATTTATGTCATAAGTGATGAATACGTTACACATATAAATGATGAGATCGGTCATGTAACGAACTATTCGGATATGGAACAGTATGGTGGCAACTTTTCAAACACCTATAAAAAAGGAACAAAATACTATTCAATTCAAGGAATCAGCACAGATGTAGCAATAGCCGTAAAAGAAGGGAATGGAAAGTATAGAAAGGCAATGAGGGAAGGGGAGTACACTTACAACAAAGGAGTATCTGCCTATGCAATGTCTGTTTTAGGTACGGTAGCAGTCCTCCTCATTTTGTTTCTTGTTTATACGCGTTTTTTTTAAAAAAGAAAGGTGCCTACTTGTCTTTTCTCAGCGAAGGCACCTAGTCAACTATTATTATTTTGGATTCAACAACTGCAAAATCGAAAAAGCTTGTTGTCTATGCAAAGTCATGGCATACATCGCTGCTTGCATCAAAATACTTACCTTTGTCATATTCATCATTTCTTTCGCAATATCGGCATCACGAATGCGAGATTCAGCAGCTGTTAAATTTTCTGCTGTGTTTTCTGTCACATTATAAGCATGCTCTAACCGATTATAATAAGCACCTAATTGCGCACGCTCATGTGAGACGTTTTTTAATGAGTCATCTAATGCTGAAATGGCTGCATCTGCATTTTCCCTTGTTTTTATATCCAAGCTATCGAGACCAATGGCTGCTCCGCTCATTCCATTAATAAAAATGTCAATAGACTGTCCGCTATTCGCACCGACTTGAATTTTGAGTGGGTCACTAGCATGATCCCCATTTAATAGTGTTTTCGTATTGAATTCAGTATCTCTTGACACACGTGTAATTTCTTCTTTTAACTGCTGGAATTCGATGTCGAGTAGCTCACGGTCTGCATCGGTTAGCGTGTCATTGGCAGCTTGTACGGATAGCTCACGCATGCGTTGAATCATCGCATGTGTTTCGTTTAAGGCACCTTCTGCTGTTTGCAATAATGACATCCCGTCTTGAATATTTTTACTCGCCATATTTAATCCTCTAATTTGAGCCCGCATCTTTTCAGAAATAGCCAGCCCTGCTGCATCGTCAGCGGCACTATTAATACGATACCCCGATGAAATGCGGAGAAGAGCCTTATTCATCGCATTCATATTCCGCTGGTAATGACTATACATCATCATCCCCATTGCAGACCAATCACCAATACGCATATCGCCACCCCCCTTTCCATATTGTATCGGTATTTCCATTTTTATTTAAAGACTAGTCAGTACTAGATTTCTTACCAAAGATATTGTGGGTCATCTGTAAACTGAGCTAAATATGGAGGCAGAACGATACTGAAAATGATGGAGTACCAACCGAATATCCCAATTAAAATAAATAACGGAATCCCTAGTAGCCCAAATATAATATAGCCCGCAATAAACACCCCTGAAGCAAGGTGAAACTTTCTTTTAGATTGTTTAGTAAGGTAAAGCCTTTCATCGCAATACGGACATGTTTCCTTAGCAGAATATCGCAGTCTCCTAGTAATGAATTTTTGGGGTAACGGTTCTTTGCAACATGGGCAAGTAGGATGAGGCGCATCTTTTACAAGCCATAATAAAAGAAGTGTAGCATGAATGTTATAAAGTAACAGAAAATAACCGTGCAGGATCGAAAGGGATTCCGTTACGATTACAGCACCACTGGCGATACATAAAACCAGTCCAATCGCGAAAATAAACAAAATCAAATGATGATTTTTCTTGAATGTCAATAAGCGTCGACCATATTGAATGGCACGTACATTATTCCAACGTGTAGATTTGAATAGTAAAAGAACAGCGAATACGCTTGCTAATACAAAAGAGATAAGGGTAGCAACACCCCATTGGATTATATTTTTCGGCATGTCACTGATAAATGATTCACCTGCATCACTTGCTGTAACAATCGCATTTTCACTACTAGGCTGTAGAGAGATAAATAATAGAAAAAGGGTCATTGCTACAAATGAGGCGAGGACAGCCGGATATGTATAGTTTTTTGGCGCACGCTTTGTATAAATCGTTGTTTGTAGCTGCTTTTTTTGTGCGGCCGATAAACGGATTTCTTTTAGCTGTTGTTCAAATTTATTTAACTCATTATTCATCAAATAACACCTCCCAGTCGATTTTGGCAAGTTTTGGCTTCAGCTCCTGACGAGCACGTTGTAGTCGAGATTTAATAGTCGATTCGGGTGTAGCAAGAAAATGTGCAATCTCCTTTGTTGTCATATGTTCATAGTAATAAAATAAGAGCACCTCTCGATATTTAACAGGCAATGTTAACACAGCCGATACGACTTCCCCCCGTGCTTCCTTTTTCAAAAGCGGTTGATCGGCCCGCTCCACCTTTGACTCAAATAGCTGAAATAATGGAAACGTCCGTGCCTTCCAGCTTCGTAAATAATCATAGCTCCGATTAATCGTCATTTTCACTAAATAGGTTTTCAACGAACTTTTGCCTTGGAATTGTTCACGCTTTTTGTAATAAGTAAAAAAGACATCCTGCACAACTTCCTCTGCTACTCGCTCATCCTTCACATAAATGAAAGCAATTTGATACAAATAATCACTGTAAGTTTCAATCAATTGTTCCAGCTCCATTCGGCAACCTCCTTTCTACTATAATAGACGGATAGTAAATCGGTTTGGACGAAAAATCCACGAAATTATAAAATTTTACCAAATTTATATCATTGAAAGTTGAATAGGGGGTTTTTCAATGCTCTTAAAGTTTAGATGAACAAACCCCTGAACTGAATCCAAATGAACGGATTGGGTTGAGAGGCATTTTGTCGACACTGGCGCAAAGTAAAATAATTTTATTGTCGACTCATATTGTGTCAAATATCGAGTATATTGCAAAAAACGTAATTTTTTTAAAGCATGGGAAAGTTGGGGGAATGTGTAATTTCTTATAGGAGTTTGCTATTGATCAGGCAAACTATGCCGTTTCTAATATCCAATACAATCAATCGAGTATTACGATTTGATGTATATCACATGAAAATCCACATACAGCAGCTATAACTGTACAACCAAGATGTGTATTATTTTGGCACGCACTAAATTGAAGCGAGGTGATAAACGCTTTCGGTAGGGATATTTGGGCAGGTATTATGATCATCTATTAAGGGAGGAGAAACAATGAGAAATGTGGCGAGTGTTCTATTGGTAGCCCTTTTGTTGTTCGGGTCACCATTTTTGAGCAATCAGGAAGTTCCATCCATTCTGTTTTTGTTTATTGGTATTGTCCTTCTCATTACAATAGTAGCGATTGTATATATCCATCAAGCATACCCAAATAAACATAAAGCAATGCTGAAATTGAGTGTGTATGTCTTTATTGTTGTCATATTTGTGCCTTGTTTTGCAAGGATAAACATTTTAGACGAGACGATAACGGATTGGACGTTCATCCGCTATGTAGCAATATTTATCACTGCACCAATCATTTTAGCGAGTACTGTTATTTTTGGTTATCGTCATCATTTAATGTTGAAAAAATAATACGATTAACTGTTCTTTGAATAATAGACAGTATTATTCGAGGGGCAGTTATTTTATATATTTTGAATCACAAAAGGTTCAATTATCCTTTTCTCCTATGAAGATAGTACGATATTCGTCGAGGGTGTGCCGTATTGCATGGATACATCGATAAAGTGTTCTAAACTTTCTACAGAATTAAGTAACTACTTTTGTTTGCTAACGCTTTACAATCTTTTGATTTAAGCAATATAAGGACCCAAATAGGACGGTTCATTTTTTGAGAGAGACATGTGCATAATATCCTTCAATCATTTGTTGTTCCTCTAATTTAAGACAGCTAGAGAAGATAAATGAACAGCCACCGCTAGTTCCTTCGTCGAAATTTTTGCATTCCCCTGTAATATTTTGATCCATACATTTCGGTATTAGAGCATATAAGTTAAGTACGTAACAGCAATATATAGAGTAGGGTCTTGTGAAAAGGAGGCAGGTTAAGTGACGGTGGAATGGGAGTATTTAAAAGTGATTCGAGCTAGATTTGAAAGTGTGAAAAAACTTGGGGATGGTGCTATTCAACAGGTAACGAAAGAAGAAGTCCATTGGCAGCCGAACGAGGCATCTAATAGTATCGCCATAATAGTAAAGCATTTAAGTGGGAATATGATATCAAGATGGACCGATTTTTTAACGACAGATGGTGAAAAGCCCGATAGAAATCGTGAACAAGAATTTCAAGATACGATATCCTCATTAGAACAACTTTATTCACTATGGGAAGAGGGATGGGCTACGGTTTTTGATACGTTAAATACATTACAAACAGATGATTTGTTAAAGACAGTAGTGATTCGTGGGGAAAAACATAGTGTAATTGATGCATTAGAAAGACAGTTGGCTCATTATGCGTATCATGTAGGGCAAATGATATATATTGGGAAGCAATTGAAGGGAGTGAATTGGGCAAGCCTTAGTATTCCTGTTGGGAAATCAGAAGCATATTTGCAAGAGATGTTAAAAAAGCATAATGCAGAATAGGGGGATTGTATCATCATACGAAACGGCGACGCAAAAATAAAAGTCGCCGTTTTGCTTGTCCTTCTGCTTTAAGTTTTTGGAATAATATTAATCGCAATCGTTCTTGTTTCTGCTTCTTCCGTTAGGTTGTTCATTTGATAGTATTTTGTCACTAAACCGTTGAGCTCTTGATGAAAATATGTGAATTGCTCGTCTGTTAATGTTAGCTCTATGAATGAAAAGGTAGCTGAATCTTCATCTTGTGCTTTATCCTCAAGCGATTGTAAATAATGTTGATATTGGGATAGTAATACTAATTGATAGTTGGAGATGTAATTTATTTTTTGTTCTTTCGATAAGCCTTTCCAGTCGGCATCATTCAGTCGAGCTGCCCCTTCATGTAAAGAATAAAATTTCTCCGTGACGGAACGTACTTTTCTTTCTTTAATAACGTGAATAATATTTTCATCCACTAATATTTGAATATGTCGATATAAAGTAGCTTGCGGAACATCTTTAATGACGGTAATCATCTCCAATGTACTTAAACCACCTTCTTTATTTTGCATAAGTGCCTGTAAAATTTTCATTCTCACAGGGTGCATTAACACTTCTGCTTTGCTTCGCATCATGAGCGCCTCCGAATCATTTAAAAGTTGTAATCACTGCAATAACCAATCATTTTTATAAAAAGTGATAATGTTATCACAAAAGATAATACAGAATAAATGGCTTGTAAAGTTAAAAAAAGATAGTGAATTTCCTTCACCTTTATATTATCATTATTGATAATGATAACAAAAGGGGATGAAAATATGCAACTGCACTATGGATTTGATGAACTAGGGGAAATTGAGTGGGGCGTGATTTTGCCCATTTTAATTCCATTTGTCGTATTGTCACTGTTATTAATTATGATTGCTTTAATGGACTTATATCGTCATCGAAAGGTACGCGAAAATGTCTTAAAGTGGACGGTCATTATTTTATTATTTAATACGATTGGACCGATTTTATATTTTACTACAGGTAGAAAGGATGTAAGTAAGCGTGCGATTAGAGATTAATAACATTACAAAGAAATTTAAACAACGAACGGCTGTCGAACAGTTTTCAATGGTGATCGAGAAGAATGAATGTGTAGGGTTAATTGGACCAAATGGGGCAGGTAAAACAACGCTAATACAAATGATTGCCGATATTTTAGAGGCTGATGAAGGAAATATTTTATTGGATGGTCAAAAAATAGCTGCTCAGAAAAATCAAATTGGTTATTTGCCTCAGTATCCTAGCTTTTTCACATGGATGACAGCTTACGATACATTGCAGTTTATGGGGACTTTATCGGGGATAGCGAAAGAGCAATTGCATATGGACATTCCAAAAATTTTAGCCAACGTAGGATTAGCAAATGAAGCACAAGCCAAAGTGGGAACCTTTTCAGGGGGGATGAAGCAACGTTTAGGGATTGCACAAGCCTTGCTGCATAAACCAGCGTTACTTATTATGGATGAACCTGTATCAGCGCTAGATCCGATTGGCCGAAGAGAAGTGTTAAATTTGCTAAAAGACATTAAAAAGGACACGACGATTTTATTGTCTACACATATTTTAGGGGATGCGGAAGAAATTTGTGAGCGCTTTGTCATGATGAAAAACGGGAAGAAAATAGAAGATGCTACAAAAACGGACCTACTGAATCAACAGCGGGAAAATGTCATTTATATAACAATCCAATTAGAAGATGAGCAAAGGTTAAAAAGGCTGGAACAGTTGCCATATATACAAAAAATAGAACATGTACATGGGCGTTTTAAAATTTTTATAGATGATGTAGAAAAAAATACACATCATTTCTTGCAGCATGTACTAAAAGAACATATTCGCTTTCAAAAGTTCGAAATAGGCGGCAACGAAAGCCTGGAAGAGAAATTTTTATCATTGGTGGTGGATGTATGAGTACATTTTTTGCACTAAGTAAAAAGGAAATCAGTCAAATGATGCACGACTATAAAATCATTTGGCTACCTATTGTGTTTATATTGTTAGGGCTAACTCAACCGATACTGATGTTTTATTTGCCTGTTATAGTAGAAATGTTTGGTGGAGTAGAAGGCATTACAATTGATCCGGCTATGACTAATTATGATGGACAGGAAGTACTCGCCTCTACATTAAGCTCACAATTTGATCAACTTGGTATTATCATTCTTGTCATTGCAACGATGGGCGTTATTCAAGCAGAAAGAGCCAATGGCATGCTGGCATTTATTTTAACAAGACCCGTTTCCATTGCTTCTTATTTAGGGAGTAAACTGATTACACACTATGTATTAGCTGCTAGTTGTGTAGCAATTGGTTATTTTGTGTCATATAGTTACACAGGCTTTTTGTTTGCTGCTGTACCACTTGCCAATATGCTACTTGCATTAGCGGTTTATAGTGTTTGGCTCCTATTTGTCATGACGTTTGTAGTCATGCTTAGTGCTATGTTTCATAGTCAGGCATTTATTGCGTTAGTGAGTATTGTCGTGCTTTTGTTGTGTCGATTCACTGCGGGGCTACATCCATTGCTTGATCTAATCAATCCTGGCAGTATGAGCGTTCGAGCCATTTCGACGCTAATGGTCGGTAGTATGGGAGAGGCATGGCTCCTGAATATGGCTGTAACACTTCTCATCATAATTGGCATGGTGCAAATGATGCACTACTGGATTGGAAATAAAAAATATTAAATGAAAAATCCTTTACTTTTCTAAGTAGTGTGACATATTATATAGTCAACAGTTAATATTCAACGTTGAGTATTTGTTGTTGACTAAAAGGGGGTTAATAATAATGTATATTCAGGCAATAAATCTTCAAAAGTCGTATAACAAGCGTAAAATTGTGAAAGGGATTCATTTGGAGATTGGGCAAGGGGAGATTTTAGCTGTTATTGGTCCAAATGGTGCAGGGAAATCAACGACACTCGAAATATTGATTGGTCTTAGAAAGGCAGATGCAGGGGAAATCAATTATTGGTTGGATGCATACAAAGAAAAAATTGGCGTACAGCTTCAGGCAGCACCATTTTTTGTAGGTCTCAATGCCTTTGAAAATTTAAAGCTTTTTGCTGCTTTTTATAAAAAAAAATTAACAGATTGCCAAGTGAATGACATGCTAAAAATATGTGGTTTATATGATGTAAGGAAAGTGGATGCGTCCAAACTTTCGGGTGGACAGCAAAAAAGATTAGCGATTTCGATTGCACTCATTCATAATCCAGACCTTATCTTTTTAGATGAACCGACAGCAGCGCTCGATCCACGTGCGCGTCAGGAAATTCATCATCTCATCAAGCAGCTTCATAAGCAGAATAAAACTGTTGTTTTTACTTCACATGATATGGATGAAGTCGACAAGTTAGCTACAAGGGTGATGATGATTGACGAAGGAGAAATCATTGCACAAGGAAATCCAAGTGCATTATGTAGGGAGCATCATGTATCGAATTTGGAGCAATTGTATTTGAAATTGGCTATTGGAGGGGAACGCAATGTTTCAAGTAATTTTTAAATCGATGCTTGTTACGGCTGTAAGAGATAAGATTACGGTATTTTATTCATTAGCCTTTCCGTTACTCCTGATGATTGGTTTAGGCTATTATTTCGATCAAGGTCAACAGCAACTGCAAATTGTTGCAGGGATTACAGCTATCAGTACAATATTTTGGGGAATGCAAGGGATTGCGTTCCAAGTACATGCACAGCGAAATCGGGGCGTGTATAAATTAGTAAAGCTAACACCTATGCCACTCATTTTATTTATCTTTATCATGGTACTGGCAAGGACATCTGTTGGTGTACTCATTAATTTCATCGTATGGCTCACGGGTATTTTATTGTTTGATATAAATGTAACGGGCAGTACACTCCTGCTAACGTTTTTACTAATTGTCATAGGGACACTTTGTTTTACAAGTATCGGTTTTGTTATAAGTAATTTTGCGCGTAATGAAGCACAAATTAGTATGGTTTCTAATTTCATACAGCTGCCTATGATTTTTATGAGTGAAGCTTTTTATAGCCTTGATCGTGCACCAGCATGGGTAGTGTTCATCGGTAAAATGTTGCCGTTTGAACATTATGTGAAGGCACTTCGAGGTTTATTGTTAGTAGAAGAGGGCATATTGTTGATCGGCTTTGGTATCCTATTCGTTTATTTATTATTTGCTTTGTTCCTATCGATTCTAACCTTTAAATGGGAGAGTAGTGAGGAGAAACCGAGAAGTTGGAAGAAGCGTACGTCCTAATTTTCATGTTATAATACTCAATATTGAATATTTAATATTGAGGTGTATGCACTATGACAAGATTAATGGTCTTAGGATTGTTAAAATCAAAACCGATGTCTGGGTATGAGATTCAACAATTATTAACGAAGAGTCAAACGGATGCATGGGCAGGTATTTTACCTGGGTCGATTTATCATGCACTTAAAAAAATGGAGAAGGAAGCATTAGTTGAAATTGATTCGATTGAACAAACGGGTAATCGTTCGAAGGCGATTTATAAAATTACAGCAGCAGGAGAAAAGGAATTTAGTCAGTTATTAGTAGAGGCATTGCAAGTGTCTTCTGTCCATTTGCCGAGTCAGCTATATACGGGTCTGAGTTTTATCCACTATTTAGAGAAGGATGAAATACGCCAAGCATTACAAAATCAACAATTATTATTAGAAGCACAATTAGCTCAACAAAAGGCAGGAATTGAAGTAAAACGAAATCATATGCCGATGGATGAAGTGACAGAAATGCTTTTTCAAAATGTTTTTAAGCAATATGAGCTGCAATTGGACTTAATTGGAAATTTAATTCGACATTATGAATCATAATTAGAAATAGAGTGACAAAGGCATTGGTCACTCTATTTTTTATGAGAAACACTATTTTCATTTGCATCTCACGTTACGTTAGCTTTTAAAATAAGTATAAGCATGAAGCAAGGAGGGGACATAGTGTCTACACAATATTCTATTGGGGAGTTTGCTAAAAAAACAGGCATGACCATTCGGACATTGCATTATTACGACGAAATGGATTTATTGAAGCCAGCCTTTCTTTCGGCATCTGGACGCCGTTATTATTCAGATGAAAATATTATTCAGCTCCAAAAAATTGTCTCTCTCAAATTTCTAGGCTATTCATTAGAAAAAATTCACGAATTAATTTATGTAACCGATTGGGATTTACAAGAATCTCTCCAATTTCAAAAGCAAGAGATGGTACAAAAAAGGGAGCATCTTGACCACGTCATTCGTGCACTTGATCACGCATTATTTATGATGGAGGAGCAAGGAACAGTGAATGCGAATGTGTTTATGGCGCTTATCCACAATATTCATAAAGAGGATGAGCAAAAGGAATGGTTGAAAAATTATTTTCCAAAGGATTCTGTTGAGCAAATGTACAGTTTATCGGAAGAAAAGCAAATGGAGTTAAACAGTAAAATGGCGCGGCTTTTTGATGAGCTAAAAGGGGCTTTTGGACAAGATGCAGCAAGCCCGACTGTTCAAGCATTGATTGAACAATATTTTGCCTTAGCGCTTGAAGTATACCCAGGCACAATGGAGCTTGTGCAAGAATTACAGGGGCAAGAGATTGAAATGGAGGACAACACCGAGCTTTTCCCTTCGCCTTTTTCAAAACAAGAAGAACAATGGATAGCTCAAGCAATGCAATATTATTGGGATGATAAGATGAGTAAGTAGTATAGTGATGTGGATAATCATAATTAAATATAAAGTAGGAGAGTCAAGTGTAACTGAATGTAAAGTACACTTGACTTTTATTTTAGTGCGATGTAAAGTTTGTTTAACGTAAAGTTGACTTTACTTTTAGATGGAGGAAATATGAAAAACAATATAAAAAAACTACGAGCACAACATCATATGACGCAGGATCAGCTAGCTGAATTATTAGCTGTCTCAAGACAAACGATTATTTCGCTTGAAAAAGAAAAATATAATCCATCCATCATCCTCGCATTTAAGCTAGCAAGTGTGTTCAACTGTCAAATTGAAGATATCTTTATTTATGAGGGGGAGAATAATGAATAGATCACTTTGTATCATTATGGGCTTTTTCTTTTTAATAGTAGGTGGACTCATCAATTGGGCTCATATTAGTCAAGGGAAGTTTCCAGAAAGTTTAATGATAATCGGTATAGCGATTATGTGTTTTTGCTTAGCTTATTTAGACAGTCATTTTAAAGCGAAGGATGAAAGAGCTCAAAAGATTAGAGAGCGGGGCATTTACATAAGTTATTTTTGGCTTTTAGCTATTATGTTAATTTTACTCATTTTAGTGAACCCTTATTTTAATATAATTTCTATTAGTGCTTACCATTTACTGTTAATCGTTATGACTTGTTATATATCCATTGTGTTTATAAATTTGGCTTACTACGCATGGAAACTTTAAGGATAATGGCCCTCAAAAATCATCAACCCATTATTGCACTAGTTACTTTTCCCAAACATAGCTTTTTCTTTTTTGGGTAATCTAAGCGAAAACGTTGGGAGGTGGCGGGGATAATTATTGAAAGGTCGTCTGAATGGCAAGAGGGATTTATAGAGCGATTAGAACAAAAAGTCCCTTGGGATAATTGGCAGTTATACAAGATGAGTTATGAAGTGGAGAAAATGAATCTAATTCCTGATTTCTCTGGTTTACAATGCCCTAAAATTCTGTCCAACCTTTCGCCATTGCCACATCAATTGCAAGTGGCTGAAACGGTCATTGAGCGAATGAATGGCAAGGCGATTTTAGCCGATGAGGTAGGTCTTGGGAAAACAATTGAAGCAGGGCTTATTTTAAAAGAGTACCTTATTCGTGGGCTTGTCAAAAAAGCACTAATCTTAGCACCAGCCTCGCTTATAAATCAGTGGGTAGATGAGTTAAACAGTAAATTTTTTATTCCAGCGCATGCCTATAAAAAGAATACCCAAATTGCCCATTATCCAATCATCGTCATGAGTATGGATACAGCGAAAAAAAGTCCACATAGGGAACAAATTTACATGCAGCAATTTGACATGATTATTATTGATGAAGCACATAAATTAAAAAATCATAAAACTCAAATCTACCAATTTGTCCAAAGCTTAAAGAAAAAGTTTTGTTTATTGTTAACGGCTACACCGATTCAAAATAATGTGTTCGAGCTATTTTATTTAATTTCTTTATTAAAACCAGGTCATTTAGGAAGCTTTGAGGCATTTCAATCTGCCTTTTCTGCAAGTAAATATGATTTAGAGCATGATGAATTTTTAAAAGAGCTTGTGCATCAGGTGATGGTAAGGAATCGTCGTCAGGATACAGGTATTGAATGGACGAACCGCTGTGTTGAAATGGTGCCTATTTGTTTTACAGATGAGGAGCAGCGGGTATATAACCAAATTCTACATTTAAAAAATATCTCATCTATATTTTCTGGCGCATTCTCGATGATTACGTTAATTAAAGAAATGTGTAGTAGTAAGGAAGCGACCTATTTAACGCTCAATATGATGCGGCAAAAATGTACGAATGAAGAGGAAATTGATTATATTGAAAGGCTCATTGAAGAGTTAATGGCATTAGAGATCAACTCAAAGGCAGAAAAAACACTCGAAATCATTCAAGAAGCGAATGATAAAGTACTAATTTTTACAGAATATCGTGCAACACAAGCGTATTTACAATGGTATTTGCAGACAAAGGGGATAACGAGTGTTACTTTTAACGGGAAATTTAGTAAAAGTAAGCGCGACTGGATGAAGCAGCTTTTTAGAGATAAGGCGCAAGTACTCATTGCGACTGAATCGGGTGGAGAAGGAATCAATCTACAGTTTTGCTCGCATGTCATTAACTATGATTTGCCGTGGAATCCGATGAAGCTCGAGCAACGGATTGGTCGTGTCCATCGTTTAGGGCAGGAGCAGGATGTGCATATTTACAATTTAGCCATTCAACATACGATTGAAGAAGACATTGTTCGTTTGTTAAGTGAAAAAATTGATGTGTTTGAAAAAGTAGTAGGGGAGCTAGATGCCATTTTATCGGAAAAATCGATTTGATTCATTGATAAGTGAGGGATAATGATGTACCCACAACAAGTGCAACAATATTTACAAACATTTTTTACGGAAACAGGTTGCGACATTGTAACGAGTAGTCCACATGTAATGACAGTCCAATTAACGATTGATATGGATAAAAAAATGATGAATCGCCCTTTTTATTGGCAATATATTGAGAGCACAAATGGTGAACCTAATCCGATGCAAGTGACGTTTATTACGGATGCACACTATATGCAAAAGGGCCTTGCTGGAGAAATTGTCAACTATGGTTCGCCGCGGCTTACCCAGTTGTTTCGTGTCACAAAAGAGCTAGGGGCTTTTGTCCAAATGTTTGAACAAGTAGAGCGCGGGGCGACGCTCACACCTTGGCTTTGTGTTAATTATAAAGTGTCATACAAATGTGATCTCGCGAAAGAAAAGTTGTATTCATTAGGGATTAATTTAATGACAGGTGAGATGGAGGACGGTTTCCATGAATCACTACACACCGTTCATTTGACGCCTAACATACCAGAGGATGTGTATGCACTTCCATATATTATTAAACCATTGCACGCCCTGAAGCGGTTAGATGAAACAATCGAAGCGCTTATTCATCAGGAGGACCACACTTGGGCAAGTGATGCACAGCAACGTTTAACCAAGGAGCTACGTGTACTGGATTATTTTTATGAAGGGGTAGACAACAAACCAGAATGCTATGAAATTGAAAAAACAGCATTAGAGGAGCGTTACACACCGCGAATTTGCATTGACATTATGAGCGGGGGCTTATTTTATTTGACGTAATCATTGCGAGGTTTTAGCTGTTGAAAATAGAGAAGGGAAAGCGGCGACTAAATGATACGATAAGTCGCCGCTTTGTATTGCATATTACTTTAGTTTCGCAGTGAAGTGTCATCGTTCTAAAAAAGATTAAAACTTAAATTTCCCTACTTCATCATTTAACGTTAAAGCAAGTTTACTCAATTCGTCCGTTGAGCCTGTAATTTCCTCCACAGAAGCATATTGCTCCTCAGAAAGTCCTGCAACAGTTTGTGCTTTTGAGGCGGTGTTTTCTGTAATAGACATTACTAATTCAAAGGAAGTATTGACTTGATCAGCACTAGCGGCTATTTGTTCGGAAATAGCGGATACTTCTTGGATTTGACTGGCTATAGAATAAGTAGAGTCCAATATTTCTTTAAATGCCCCTCCTGTATGTTCAATCATTTTCACACCATCTAATACACTTTCCGTAACATGATTCATTTGCGTTACTGTTGCAAGTGTATCAGATTGGATCGATTGAATAATTTGTGTAATGTGCTGGGCAGATGTATTGGATTGTACAGCTAGTTTTCGCACTTCATCGGCCACTACAGCGAACCCTTTTCCATGTTCTCCAGCCCGTGCAGCTTCAATGGCAGCATTCAATGCTAACAAATTTGTTTGGTCTGCTATATTGGATATGGCAATAATAATTTTCTCGATTTCTTTTGAACGTTCATTCAGTAATACAATCGATTGTGCCGTCTTTTTCACCGTTTCTTCAATTGTTCGCATTTGACCGATTGCTTGCGTAATACTTTTTTCGCCCATTTGTGATTTCTGTGTTGTCTCTTCCGAAGATTGTGCAACAGAAGACGTATTATGAGCGATCAGCTGAAGTCCTCTAGAAACTTCCGTAATTGTTTGCGTACTTTCTTGTATTTGTTGCAGCTGCAGATTTGCCCCATTTGCTACTTCTTCAATAGAAGAACTCACCTGATGTGCTGCTTCACTCGTTTGTGCTGTACTAGCTGCTAATTGTTCAGAAGAAGCCGTTAAATTTTCACTTGCTCTACTTACGGTTGTTAAGATTTCTCTTAGATTAATGGCCATTTGATTAAATGAAGACGCCAACTGAGCCACTTCATCTTTTGACTTGACTGTTAAGCTGTCTATTTTTAAGTTTCCAGAGGCAATTTCATCTGCCGCTTGTGTCAGCTTTGCTAGTGGCTTCACTTTCATGTATAAAAGGATAAATGCAATAAGGATAGAGACAATGACAAGCGAAGCAGAGACTATTAATATGATTAATCCCGTATGTACATTTTGTTTGGTCTTTGCCACTTTGGCATCTGTCCAAGAGGCTAGTTTTGTATTAAATTCCACTAAAGATTGTTCAATGATGCCTTTGTTGATTTTATATTTTGGACCAAAAACGAGAAATCTTGCTTCTTCAAAATCCCCTTCTGCCACTGCTTGGATGGCTTCTTCTTCTAGGGATACTAATGCGCTGGAATTTTGATATGCAAATTCAATCAATTCCAATAATTCAGTAGGAACCTCGAGTTGTTGGAGGTTATGAAAAATGCGTTCTTGTGTTTGAGTTTCTTCTACTTCTTTCCAATAATTATCGTAGTGTTCTTTCTCTCCGAATTGCGTATATGCTCTTACTTCGTTTGTTATGTAATCAGAAGATGATTGCAGTTGGTTGACTAATGAGGTTACCTCTTCATCTAAGGCTAAAGCATCCGTTTCGCTTTCTAAATGTTTTAATAAAGAATAAATACTCCAACCATTTACCATTATTAAGATGAACGTAATGGTTGCGGTAGTTTTTAATAATGTACTAATTTTCATGTAGTATCTCCTTATGCGATGCGCATTAACATTTTCTTCAATATAAATAGTTAGGATCATAGTTCATAAAAGAGAATTAACAGGGCTGAGCAATACGCCTTTTGCATTTTAGTAAACAAATTGAACAGCATATATCCGATGAAATATGACTAAAGTTAACAATTAATAGGTAATTATTCATTATTGTACCATTAGTTTGTAAGTCGAAAAGTAATGTTTTTGTATAGATATTATTACATTGTAAACAAGAATCACATGTTCATTATAATTTTCACTGTTATGACAGGATTAAGAGGTTGAAATCGTAGATAACAAGTTGATGTAAAAGTGTAAAATACTGTGTATAGTAGTTGTTGAAATAGTGGGGTCTACCATTATATTTCGAGAGGAGTACATAAACGATGAAAAAAATATGGCGAGAAGAGATAGACTATTACCGATTACCCACTTTAACAGATGAACTCGTAGCTTTTGCAGAGGAGAAGTTGAACATCACATTACCACAATCGTATATTAATTTATTGAAAGAGCAGAATGGTGGATATATTCACTATAATGCATTCCCTTCTAATGTCCCAACTTCTTGGGTAGACGATCACGTTCAGGTTGAATATATTTTAGGGATAGGGGAGGAAGAAGGTATACTACAAAGTGAATACTTCATTCAAGAATGGGATTTGCCGAAAAATATTGTGTTGTTTTCAGGAGATGGACATTCGTGGCTTGCTTTTGACTATCGGTATACAAAACAAGAGCCACCGATTATATATATTGATGTGGACTATGAGCAGGTGATTGAATTAGCACAAAACTTTACCACATTTTTAAATAGGTTATACATAGCAGAAGTTGAAGTGGACGATGCTCCCTTTGTCCCATTTGAAATCAACTTGACGATTGCAGAAGTGGAAGCAGCGTTAGCATCTAATCAGGAACAACAAATTATTTTAGGGTTGAACTACCTTCACGAAAATACAAGAGGCAATGAACAATTAATCGAAAACAAAATCATTACACTCTTGCAACATCACAATATTGAAATTAAACAATTAGCTGCTAATTTTGGGCTGCATTTTTATGATAGCGGAATTTTTTCTCCTAAAGGTGTGGAAAAAATGGTGTCTATTATTCGGCAGGATGAAGAAATCGCTTATTATGCAGAAAATAGATTTGGTGAACATGCATAACAGACTAAGTACGGAAACACCGCGTTATTTGAAAAGGAGTGTAGTCATCAAGTATATGATGAGGTGAATCGTATAAGCTTAAAAGGCTGGCGTATATGTTTCTTTATGTGCCAATTGATAGGAGTTATCCCCATTACTTTAGCTGCTTTTAACATCGGTAGAGATTTTATGTCACAATACATATTTTATATTGTAGCCATACTTTGGATTGGCATCATCGGTAACTATATCGTCAAAAAGGTTGAGCAGAAAAAAACATAAGGCTTTTTGAGGTTGTCGGCAGTTTATGCGGCAACCTTTTTCTATAAATAAAATAGGTGAATACTTGTGGAATATATTGTATGAAAATAGAAGGTACTATGACGTGATGGTGTACTTTTTACTATAATACATGATAAGGAGGTGCGAAATGTTTGGAACGATTGTGAATGTGAGCACGATTATTATAGGTACGATCATTGGCACGGTGCTTAAAAAGGGCATTAAGGAAGAGTATCAAACAGCTTTATTTAATGCGATGGGTTTTGCGGCTGTTGCGTTAGGGGCGAATGCGATTGTTACGAATATGCCAAATAGTATATTTCCCGTGCTATTTATTATTAGTTTAGCTGTCGGCAGTTTAATCGGAACTATACTCGATTTAGAAGGGCATTTTAATCGGCTTGTCGGACGTTTTGGCAATTCAGAGCTGAGCAAAGGCTTATCCACTGCGATTTTATTATTTTGTGTGGGGACGTTATCGATTTTAGGACCGATTGAAAGTGCGTTACATGATAATCATACATATTTATTGACGAATGCGACGCTTGATTTAGTGACCTCCATGGCACTAGCCGCCACGTATGGGATTGGTATTATGTTTTCGGCTGTCGTTCTTTTTTTATGGCAAGGTGGTATTTATGTAAGTGCGCAGTATATTGAACCTTTTTTAACGGCGGAACTTATGACAGAAGTGTCCATCGTTGGCGGTATTTTAATTTTTGCATCAGGCTTATCGATTTTAGGTATTAAAGATAGCAAAACCGTGAATATGCTGCCTGCGCTGTTTATTCCTGTTGTTTGGTTTATTATTCAAGGATTATAAAGAGTATTGTTGAAAGTAAGTATTTTTATCGTAAGTACAGGCGGCTAAACATGTAGCCGCCTGTAAATATTTATAGAAGTGTAAATGTGATTATTTTTCTAAAATAAACGAGCTGATGTCTTCCACTAGCCCTTCAGCAAGAGGGAGCGTTGGATTTGAATAAGTGTCCATATTCCCTTTTGTGTCAGTTGGTGCTTCTTTTAATACATGGTTCATCGTATCCAAATAAACGACCTCAGCACTTGGATTTGCTTTACTTAGACGCTCTGCATCAGTTACTTTTACTTGTAAATCATTTTTCCCTTGGATAATAAGTGTTGGAATGTCCAAAGATTTTAGAACATTAGCCGGATCATACTGTAACCAAGAAATGAGATACGGCTGAACAGATGGTCTAAATAAGGAATACAATGTTTCCGGTACATCGTCCACAAGCTCGCCTTTTTTCAATGACGCTAATATATCTTTACTTAAGTTTAGTAAGTCTGCTGGTAGTTGAGGTGTTAATTGTTCCATTAATACTTCATCAATTGGACGCCCTGCACCAGCGATGGAGATGATGGAATCGACTTTTGTAGATGTAGCAGCAACCATCCCTACTAATGACCCTTCACTATGACCAATGACATGCACTGCCGAGAAGCGTGCATCGGTATTCACTGCTTTCACAATACTTTCGACATCTTGTGCAAAAGTATTAAATGTTACATCTTCTTCTTTTTTAACGAGGCTAGCATTATCGCCCACACCACGTTTATCGAAACGAATTGTCGCGATTCCTTGTGCTGCTAAATCTTCCGCAAGCATTTTTAAGCTATTATTTTCACCAAGAACCGTATTACCATCTTTTGTTGTAGGACCTGAGCCTGCAATGATAATGGCAACAGGAACGGGTGCATTTGCTTCAACAGTTGGCCATTCTACCGCTACTTTTAATTCGCCATCTGTAACAGGGACTGCCCATTCTTCATATGTTACTTCCGGTGCTTCGGAAGGCGCTTCGTAAGGTGTGAATGTCACCGGGAAAGTCATGCCGTTTTGTGTGAAAGTAGCTGTTATTTGATTTTCTTTTACAGTCCCTTCAACGATGATGGAAGAACCTGCTAAATCAATCTCCATACGAACAGCATCATCTTTTACAGTTACCGATTTAATAGGGTAATCGGTTAGTCCTTGTGCTGGAACAGAGAATGTACCAGTGCCGTCTTCTTTTAATGTTAATTGAACACTTAAAGGAATTTGAGGAATGTCAATCGTCCCACTCCAATGACCGATATGTTGGTTCATAACTGACTCCTTCTCGCTATGCAGTAGTCGATATAAAAATAGCGCATAATGACCTCTTGTTAAGTTTTCATTTGGCTCGTAAAGCCCATTGTTCGCTACCGTTGTAACCCCTGTCCCAGCAAGAGCCTGAATATAGTCGTTACTCCAATGGCTTGCTGGTACGTCTTGGAATGTATAAGTTGTATCAGCTTGTAAATTAAAAGTAAGTGCTAATATTTTAGCTATTTGAGCACGTGTGATCGGCGCATCAGGTTTGAATGTCTGGTCTTGATAACCGTCGATAATGCCCGCACGATAGGCATTTTGAATTGCTTCATAATAAGGATGTGTAGTCGGTACATCCTTGAAAGTTTTTCCATCACGAACAGGTGTCAAATCCGCAATTTTACTTAAAATCGAGAGCACATGTTGTCTAGAGATGGTTTCTGTTGGACGAAATGTTTGATCACCATATCCGGTAATTATATTTTGCTCCTTTAAAAATTCCACTGCCTCTGCATATGGACTTGACACGGAAATATCAGAAAACGATGTTGCAGCACTTGCCGGTACAACAACTGCTGGCACAATAAGTGCTGATGCTAAAACAGATGTATAGATTTTTTTCTTCATTTTTTATTCCTCCGATATTATTCTATTAAACTGTTAATCATTTCATATACGGATAAAGCGGATAAATGTTTCAAAAAATAACTGTAGAAGAAATGATTTCCTCTATAAGTCATTCTATAAATTCATATAAATTTCCTTTATGTATATAAATCATCTTAAAACTATCGATATTGAACAGTCAAAACAAACTAGTGTGAGCAAAACCCTGCCGTATCCGAGCAAACGCGCGCGGTAAACGGTCAAAAAGCTAAAGTATCCGAGCAAAAAGTCGCTGCATCCGAGCAAAACACATCGGTGCGAGCAAAACCCTGCCGTATCCGAGCAAAAGTGCGCGGTAAACGGTCAAAAAGCTACGGTATCCGAGCAAAAAGTCGCTGCATCCGAGCAAAACAAACCGGTGGGAGCAAAATACTACCGTATATCCAGTCCAAATCCTACATTGAACCGTTCAAAAACATTTATTTTTAGCGGAAATGCAAGCAAATGAGACGATAAGCTCGCAACACGGAGGCTGATTTTTAAATTCAATTGTTATGTTGGAACATTAAAATGCACATATACAAAAAATATTATGTTAAATAATAGGGAAGGTGCTAGGTATCAGGTGTTGGGTTTTCATCCCCAAGCAGTAGTACCTAGCACGATTTTACAGTTCTATATTAGCTCGAATAGCTTCGCTGTCCGTTTTTCCAATTCGTTTAGATTTAGTGCATCATCGACCATTTCTCGGACTTTTCGTTCTTCCTCGGCATATAGTTTGGCAAAATGGGTTGCTTCGCTGATGGCAGCTTTGTATTTAGCGACAATGTTCTTAATATTTTCTTCCTCTACTGTTGTTGGCTGGCAGTGCTTGGCAATGTCAAAAATGGCGTCACCTGAACGATTTTCATCCGGGAAGTAGACATGTGGCTCGGTGCTATCAAAAATACAAAACTTCAATTCAGGTAAAATAACCATATCAATTGAATTAGAATCTAACCCACACCACACGAGTTGCACATCAAATCCACGGTTTAATGCTTCGTTTGCTAGTTTTTTCATCATAGAAGACTTTCCTGTACCGGGATACCCCTTTATGAACAATCTTTTTTCCAAATTTTGAGTAATGCTTTGCACGGTATCACGAGCTCCTGCAGGCGTTAATGTACCAAGCAGTCGATGGGTTAATGTAGAAGGCTTCTCTAGCTTTTTCTCTTCAAAAAGATGAGTGACTAACTCCGCATATTGCTGATCTAATCCTTTCCAATTCATCTGTTTTCTCGTTTCCACTTCCCAGTCATCATGGATATGAATAGCGTTTGCGAGCGCGGCGAAGCATTGCTGATAATAGGCTTTTTTTGTTTCTATTAGCGTGAGAAACGTTTCATTGGGGGCGAGCTTTTGCTTATCTACACAATCAGAAAGGGAAATGACATGGTTTCGCTTATTTATAAAAGTAGGTTCAATCGTTAGGTGTGTTGCCTGAAGAAATAAAATAGGATGCAGTGTTTTTACAAATACCGCTTCAATTGTTTGTTCAAATAGAGGATCGTGAAAATATTCGATTTCAGCACCCTTTTCATGGTAGTAGTTACCTAATTTTTGTAGAAGTGTAGCTACTTGAAAGCCGTGTACCCCTTTTAAGAGATATACGGTTTCTGCTTCATTCATTAAGTCTTTATAAATATTTTTCATGCCTTGCCCGGTCATGGCGTGCCCGAAAAAATGTGTAACAGTCTTACTCAAAACGTCATCCTTCCATCAGCTTATTAACCTTATTTTTATGTGAATAGCCTACAAAAGGTACCAAGTATGTGGGGACTGGCTCGTTTCGAAGGGGAAATATGTACCTGATTGTAAAACGTAAAGAATCTAGTCCTAATAAGTGCAGAATTTTTTAGGAAATTTTGCATCCGTTATCCAATTACTTCCGTCAATACAGGTGAAAGGAGGGCGCAACATGGATATTCAGCAATTAATACATACATATAGTGATTATTTATATAGAGTTGCTTTTATTTATACGAAAGACGCCAGTGCTGCTGAAGAAGTAGTGCAAGATGTGTTTTTTAATTATTATCGTAAACAGTCCCAATTTAAAGGGGAAGCGAAGTTGAAAACTTATTTAGTTAAAATGACCATTAATCGTAGTTATGATTATTTACGTAGTTGGAAAAATAAGCGCCTAGTCTTATTAGAAAAAATTCATGGAAAACCTAGTGCAACAACTGAGCAACTACTACTTAATATGGAAATGCGCGGGGAAGTCACGCGAGCTGTCCTTGCACTGCCAGTAAAATACCGGGAAGTCATTGTATTGTATTATTATGAAGATTTTTCGATAGGTGAAATTTCTGCTTTAACAAGTGTGTCAGAGTCAGCGTTAAAATCAAGGCTCCAGCGTGCGCGTAAAAAATTAAAAATCATATTACAGGAAGAGGAGGTTTGGGGGCATGAGGAAAGAGCAACTAACAAGGGAGCTAAATAGTGTACGATTATCGGATGAACAAAAGGAACAAATGATACAGCAAACTATATATGGTCATAAGAGAAAGCAGAGTAGCTGGGGCTATCGATTAGTTTTACCAAGCTTTGTTGTTATGGCAATTTTCTTTGTCATGTTATCACAAACGTCTCAAGCACCAAATATGACGACAGCAGGAGAAGCTGTACTTGAGGTAACACATGAAAAATGGTTCGATGAGACGCTTATCCTTTTTGCAGTGAATGTTTTTCTTATAGTGACAGCGATTGGACTAAGTATTCGACTTTTATTTGTAATCGAACGTTGGCAACACATTCCACGAGTTATACGAGTAAAACAAATTTTACGAGAGCATAAAAGACTATGGAAATTACATGTCGTGGCCTTTATTTTAAGTATCTTTACTTATCCGTTTTGGTTTGGTATGCCATTTTTTATTGTTGGGGAATTTTTATCCATAAATAATGCCATTGGGATAGCAGCGATTGCATTACTATTGAGTGCAATGGTCGTTACATCGTATTTACTACTAATTTATATTCTAGTGGCAGTTCGTATTGACTTGGTAACTTGGAAAGATGTTGTACGCTGGCAAGTGTATACGATTGGTGCTGTGTATATAGGCTTACTTATGTTTGCTATCCCATTTATGGGGAGTAATCCATTTGCATGGTTGATCAATTTGCTTTGTTTGTTAATTACATTAAATATTTGTTTACTCATCACATTTGAGTTACGCAATGTAAAACAACCGACATGTCCTCATTGTCAGCACATTTTTACGGCGACACAAAGTAGAAAGAAAATTTATATGTCTTTTCGGATTAAATGTGATAATTGTCAAAAGCAAATTTATTTAACAAAAAAAGCACGGATGAGCACGTCTATTTTTTCATTTTTAGCACCTTTTCTTTTAATATTACTACCGAATATTTTTAAGCCTTCTTTTATCACGATGATTATCATATTCATTGGCTTTTTCTGTTATTTTGTATTTTATTATGCACCACGTGTTGCTGAATTTGAAACCGACGAAGAAGAAATTAAACCGTTATGGTGAAGGGATTATAAAATATCCTTTAGTTGTTCTTAATTAGTTATAGATAGAGTAGGTACTCCAAACCTTTTCCATAGAGCGGATAAAAGTTGATTGGAGTGCTGGAACGGAAATCAACATTTCATCCTTTTGATTGTATAAATAAAAAATTATGAAAGAGTGCCGGGTGCTATGTATAGCACCCGATATTTTTTTTGAAAATGTAAAATATTTGAATCGAAATGTCATTTGTAGGAGTCTAATGGGTGGAAGGGGGCGTTTCATATCGTTACAAAGCACATCAATTTAGTCCAGCTTGCCCAAGAAGGGGACGAGGAAGCGTTTTATGAACTAATCGAGCCATTACAAGGGCAGCTTTACCGCATTGCCTTTGTGTATGTGCAAAATGAAAATGACGCTGTCGATATTTTACAGCAATCAATGATACGAGCGTATGAAGGGATTCAGCGGTTAAAAGAGCAACAGTATTTTACAACATGGATGACGCGTATTGTGATTAATTGTAGCAAAACATACATAGCGAAAAAGAAACGAGAAGATATGATTGAACCAGCTGAACTAGATTTACTAGAAGGACCATCTTCTAGTCATATTGAAGAGGAGCTCGATTTATGGCAGGCACTGTGCCGATTAGAAGAAAGGTATAAAACAGTGTTGCTACTCCGGTTTTATCAAGATTATTCCGTCAAGCAAATTTCAGCCATTTTGGAATGTCCAGAAGGTACGGTGAAAACACATATTCGACGAGGGTTACAAGCTTTAAGACAACAGTTAAAGGGGGCGTACATAGATGAATGGGTTCAATCCGTTGAAGACAGTCATTGATAAAATTCCGATTCCGACGCAGCGGTTAACAGAAGTGTTAAGAGTAGAGGGGATATCGAAAGTATTTAAGCAAAAGGAACATACGGTCAATGCATTAAAAAATATTCATTGTACGATTTATCACGGTGAAATGGTGGCGATTATGGGCACGAGCGGCTCGGGGAAAAGTACCTTTTTAAATATGATTAGTGCAATTGATGCACCGACAGAAGGGAAAATTTTATTGTTTGGGGAGGAAGCAAACGATATTTATAAAGAGCCTAATGCATCAAAATTTCGAAAGGAAAATATCGGCTTTGTGTTTCAATCATTCCACTTACTGCAAGATTTAAATGTAGAAGATAATATTGCCTTGCCCCTTATTTTAAATGATGTGCCGAGTAAGGAGATTAAAGCGCGGGTAGAGCAAGTGATGAAACAACTACATATAGACAAATGGCGAAAGCATAGACCACATGAGTTGTCGGGTGGGCAAAAACAGCGAGTGGCGATTGGCCGAGCGATTATTACGAATCCGCCCATTTTACTTGCCGATGAGCCAACTGGAGCACTCGATGTCAATACGACCGATGACATTTTGCAGCTACTTGTATCATTGCAAGAGAATATGGAGCAAACGATTTTACTTGTGACACATGACCCATATGTAGCGACCTACGCAAATCGCGTGTTGTTTTTCCACGACGGAGCGATTATGGATAGCTATCACAATCAAAAAACAGCAGAGGATTTAGATGCGATTGTTGCTAAGTTTAAGGTCATTTCAAGAGGTGAGCACTAATGTTTAACCTAAAAGCAATTGCTCTAAAATTATTTCGAGCAGCGTCTACACAAATTATGACGAGTATTAGTATTATTACAGTTTCTGTGTGCTTAATACTGACGATGTCCATGTATATTTGGAATGCAAAAGCACAAATGCAGGAAGAAATTTACGCGTTATTTGGTGAAGCAGAGATGTTTGCTGGTTACAACCCAGAACAAGCAAAATGGGTAACAAGTGAGCAATTAACTGCCATCACAGCGATGGATGGTGTAACTGGGGTATCACCAATCCTTCTTACACATACAAGTGTTGAGGGACAATTAGATAATGTATATACAATTGGAGTGGAAAATGACGACCTTGTAAAAAGTCGCTATCATTTCAATGAGAATATTGAAGCCAACGAAGTCGTAATTTCAGAAAAAATTGCTCAGCTTTCCAAAAAACAAGTAGGTGACACAATCGATATTGAATCTAATCCCTATATAGTGAAAGAAATTTTAACACCTTTACCTAATGCGTCAGATGTAAAAGCAATCATATTAGCAAATGATACAGTAAGAAACTGGCTGACGATTAAAGATTATGAAGTCGGTGTGTATACGCTAATTGATATTGATAAAAGCGCTTCACCACAACATATTACCGAGCTTTTACAAGGATTAGACAATGAGCTACGGATTGATATTGTAAATGAATATGATTTCGCCAAACAGAATTTCCAAGCGTTATCAATTTTTATTATTGTTTTATCCGTTTTTGTTTTATTGATTACGGTAGTATTACTCATCTCAACATTCCAACTTGTTTTCTACAAATTGAAGGAACAACTAATGGTATTACGTGCACTTGGGGCAACAAAACATCAAGTTGGACAAATCGTACAAACACAGCTGATGACAATTTTGACAGTCGGTTTGCTGAGTGGGGTATTGTCAAGCTTAGCGGTTATAAAATTGTGGTTGCCATTCCTTGTTGAAACAATGCAACTGCCAGCAGCGCGGACGGAATTTCCTATCTGGCTAGTATTGATTATTACAGCAGCTATATTTGTCATATTACAGGTGGTGATTCAGTGGCAAGTTCGAAAAAGCATGCGATTATTACCGTTACAAATTGCAACGGATAATTATTCAACTGCATTACGACTGACAAAAGGTAAGCGCTTTGCCATGTCCCTTGTATTCGGTAGTGCAATGCTATGTTTTTTACCTGCAATGGTTGGTATAAATTCAGGAGAAAGAGATTTATTAATATTAATTGGCAGTTTATTGATGAGTTTAATTATTCTTTATACGATGCCATATATATTTACCTTCTTACTAAAAATAGGAATACAACCAGTACGCATATTACTTGGGAAAGAAGCGTATTTAGCTTGTCAGCAACTCATGCCTCAAGTACGCAAAAATATGCCGATTGTGTTAAGTATTATTGGCTTAATGGTTATTCTTATTTTCGGGACAACCTTATTTAAATCTGTTCAAGAAAATGAAAAAGATTATATCGATTATTTATTTGAAACACCGATTGCTATTAAAAATGACTTATGGGATCCGACCTTTCCGAATGAGGTTGTAAAAGATATTGAAGCGTTACCATCTGTTGATTTTGCCTATGCGAGAAGTAATAATTCCCCAATTGACTTGTTTATGAATAACGATTGGATCGGGGCTCAAATGACAGCTGTAGATATAGAACAGTTAATAGAGCGCGGCAAAATAGATGAAATAACAGGTGATATTAGGAACGGGATGATTGTCACAACCGACTATGCTGCACTACATGAATTAACGATTGGCGATGAAATTCGTTTAGGTGTATGGAATAATGCATACCAAAGTGTAGATGAAATCTCTTCAGCAGAAGTAGTTGCGATTGTTGAACCGAAAACGATGGGGAGTGAGGTGTATCTTGACTGGTCATCTGAAATTGTGCAAACATCACCATACGTTATTGTAACAGATGTTATGGTCCAAACAGCTCATATTCAACAAACATTAAATGAATTAAGCTTTTTACACGAGCAATGGCCAGCACTCACATTTTCTGATTATGACACATACATGGAAGAAAATAATAAGATGTTTTACCAACGTTGGAGCTTATTTGTCGGCGTTTTAGTTGTCCTAATTGTCGCGACATGCTTAGGGGTAATTCAAACATTATTGCACACGATCTACAGTAAGCGCGTGGATTATGCTACTCAGCGACTCGTTGGGCTATCACCAAATGGGTTAATGAAGCTGATTTTATCCCAAGTATTGTTGTTTGTTGTATATGGGCTTGTAGCTGGAAGCATCATTGGTACAACATTTACAAAATTGTTAGCGCTTGTAGATGTTGGTTCGGAAATTGTGTTCAATGTAAAAATACTGCTGGTTGTAAGTTTACTATTTTTATTTACGATACTAGCCGTTTTCTCTCTACAAAGTTATTGGATTAGTCGGAAAAAATTAGCCGATGAGTTGGTAGAGTAAGCGCACTGAATTTAGTATATAAAACACCCATCCTCATGAAAAGATGAAGGGTGGGTGTTAATGTTGCTTATGAAATAGCTTGCCAATCAATTTCTGTAATCGGTACTGCACTTGGTTTACTAAATAAGTAGCCTTGAAATAATTGATAGCCAAGCCCTTTTAAATATAAATAGTCTTCTCTTGTTTCGATGCCTTCAGCTAGAGGGGTTGCGCCAATTTCGTTTGCTTTTTCTAAAAAGAATTGAGCGACGGACTGTAAATGAGGATCGTGTGCTACACCGTCTACGAATTTACGATCTAGTTTCATATAGTGTGGTTGCAAATCTGCTAGTAAGTCAGCTGTACTAAAGCCTTCGCCCACATCATCTAGCGCGTATTCAAACCCTTTTTCACGATAATAAGCTAAAATCCGTTTTAAATGCGGCAGATCGTCTACTTGTTCTGTCTCTACGACTTCAAAAATGAATCGTTTTGGTTCGATGTTTAATTGGCGAGCGACTTGTTCTGTGGAACGCAAACAAAATTCAGGTGCATAAATGGATGTAGGGATAAAATTAATAAAGATTTTCCCCGATAAAAACTTTCCATAACGAACAGCTGTTAAGCGACATGCACGGTCAAGTGCATATAGGCGTCCACGCAATTTAGCTGCTTGAAAAACAGGATAAGGTGATAGGATGTCCCCGTTTTCTGCGATGAAGCGTGCTAATACTTCATGTCCAAAAATCGTTTTGTCTGCTTGAATGATTGGTTGCGAATAACAGATGATTCGATTTTGTTTAATAATTGCATCTACCCATGAAGCGCTGAATACATGATGCACTTCAGATAATGGTAACCAATCTTCATCAACAGTAAAAGTAATATTTGATATATCCCCGAAATCTTCACAAAAATCAGTGAGTTCATGCATCGCTTCTTCACATACGACAAGATAGTTATCTTTTTCTACGACATCATAACTTAAGCGCATTAAATGCTCAGTTAGTAGGGGAATGATTGCTTCGTTTTTCTCCCCGGTTAATTTTACTTGGAATTGGACAGAGCCGACAATACAGTTTTTACATGTCATATTTCCACCTCGTTTAATATATCTTGTAAATCATTAATATAACGAATTGTATGTAAAGTGTGTGTTTTTAAATACTCTTTTGTGCCACTTCCACCAATAAACATATGAACTTCAGGGTAATCTGCTGCAAATACATCAAGTGCTGGTAGTACATCCGGATAGGTTGTAAATGGTAACTCACTCATAGCCGAAAGTAATACCACTTTTGGCTTAAAATAAATAATTAGCTGTTCAATGGCTCCTGGAGCAGGTGAGCTTGAAATTAAATATACACGATATCCATGCATTTGCGCCTTGAGCAACAAAATACATAAAGGTAAATCATGGGATTCACCAGGCAAGCAAGCACCAATCAACAACGGGGCATCATCTGGCATATGCATGTCATTCCGAAGACCGACTAAATAATCTCGAATAACGGTGGAAGAAACACTCTCTTGAAAAGGATTCCACCTATCTTTTTCCCATCTGATACCGATTTCGAACATAACAGGAACGACGACTTCATCTAAAAAACGTTCTATCCCTAGTTTATGGTGTGCCTCTTGCAAAATTCGTTTAATCGAAATGACATCACAAGTTGAGCCATATTCAAGTAAACGTATACAATATTCATTATGAATCATTGGTTCGCATGATTCAAGTGTAGGTAATGGTGTGTTTTCCTGATGGGCTTGTATAGTTGCTTGTTGAATTGTGAGCCCTTTATCTACAAGGTTACGAACAGTAAGTAGTATTTTAACATCTTTTTCTGTATAAATACGACGCCCATTAGGTAATCTTTGGGGTGTTACAGTATGGTAGCGGTCTTCCCATTTCCGAATGGCCGGTTTAGATAAACCAGTGATTAATGATACTTGTTGGATGGATAACATTTTTTCATTGAAGTTAGACAAAGTGTTTGCCTCCATTTCCAAGTTTTTATACGTATAATACATGGAATGTAAAAAATATTCAATTTTTTTGTCTCGTTTTTGTCTAACTTCAGCTTCTGATTATTTGACAATGTTTTTTTTCAATTTATAATGGAATTATACTCTAAATGAAGGAAGATGATGGTATGTTTGGTCTCTTTATGAAGAAACAACAACAACCAATAAACAATTTGGATCATTTTCAGCCTGTAATTGATAAAAAAGAATTAGGTGCCATTCAAAAGCAATTGAATTTAATTAATTTAACAGATGAAGATTTCAAAACACTTATGTCATTTCAGTCAACAATTAAGCAACATGTGAATGAAATTACAAATGTATTTTATGATAAAATCCTGGAAGTACCAGAGTTAAAGCAACTCATTGAATCACGCAGTAGTGTGTCAAAGCTAAAAGCGGTTGTTGGTGAACATACGATTTCAATGTTTAATGGTCGATTAAATGAAGAAGTGATAGAACGAAAACGTCATTTAGCACGCATCCATTTTAAAATGGGGTTAGACCCGAAATGGTATATGGGAACGTTTCAACAGATGCAAGAAATTATGGTTCGTATTTTAGTGGAGGAGCCTACTGTTCAGGTGGAGGCATTGCAAATTGTAACGGTTGTGTCCAAGTGGATCAATTTTGAGATGCAAATTGTATTAGAAGAGTATGAGCGTGAAAACCGTCGTTTAATTGATGCGCAATATACAGTTGTGAAAGAAGAGTTAAAGGGCAGTATCTCATCGATTAGTGAAGATTTAGCACGGCTAACCGATGAAACTACGAATCAAATGGACAACATACAGTGTTCAACCACTACACTGAATCAAAATATTACAAACAATGTGGAAACTGTGAAAAATGTTTCTGCTCGTGCCGTGCAAGGAAGTAGTTATATGAAACAACTAGAACAGCAAATTGCACAAATGGTGACGAAAATGGATGATATGACTGCTGTAGCAAATGAGCTAGCAACGTCTTCTCAAAAGATTTACGATGTGTTGGCGATTGTTCAGTCTATTGCAGATCAAACGAATTTACTTGCCCTCAATGCATCGATTGAGGCAGCAAGAGCAGGTGAATACGGCAAAGGTTTTGCAGTTGTGGCACAGGAAGTCCGTAAACTAGCAGAACAATCGAAGCAATCGGTCGCCCATATAGCAGAGCTTGTTAACACAACCTCCCGTTTATCGCTGCATGTCAGCTCTTCTTTAAAGGAAGTAAAAACGGCTACCGCAGAAAGTCAAACGGTATCTTATGATGCACAGGCAGAGTTTGACCACATTTTACAAGAAGTCGAGCATAATGAAAAGGCGATTCAACTCATAGCAGCCGAGCTTAAACAGCTTATAAATGGCGTAGAAATAATCGATCATGAAATTCATCAAGTGTCCACTACTGCCGAAAATCTATATAACACTGCACGTAATTTGTAGATACAATGTATTTTCATAGCTTTATAGACGAGTTGAATTTTATATGAATAATGCCTACAAAAATCACGACAGATGTACTTATATTTTGGAGGGGGTTAAATGTCACGCTTTATCTTCCATACGCTTGTTTATAGTATTATCGCAGGTATCTTTTTAGGATTGTTAATGAAATGGATGCAATATGTGACAGGCTATAAAATCTATACATTATTGATGAATGTGGACTATATTCCCATTGTAAAAGAGTACACATTCCCAGAGTGGGTGGAGTTTACGTTTCATCTTATAATCGCTGTGATTTTAACGTATGTCATCGTATGGATTGCTTGGAAAAAGTCCTTTACAAGTAAACAACTCATTTCATTTACAGTTATTGTGAATATAGTCATTGCGATAGCGCTGTATCCAACGACTGCATTATCAGATCGTACACCGCCCCTTTTGTCGGTGCCATCCTTTGGTTTATGGCTAGTAGCGCATATTGCATATGGTGTAGTGCTAGGCATTTTGCTCGCTCGGTTAGTGCCGACTCGTTTGAAAAATAGGAGAGAAGGGGCCGTCTGAAAAGACATTTTGAGACGGCACTTGCGACCACCGCAGGAGCAATAGTTCTTAATGGATCATGATGAAGGATTAAAGAGGGGGTTCTGAAAGTTTTTACTTTCTGTACACCCTCTTTGTTTATTTATTTTTTAGTTTAAAGATCAGAAGGGAGATTGTTGCTAGTGCAATGGTCGAACCAATGATTACGATATAGCTCACACTTGTTGATAAAAGGGTATTGTTCCATTCATAGACTACACCGAAATTCTTTTTATATTGTGCCAGTACTTCCGGAGTACCTGCAAATACGTTGTCTAACGAATGGACCATTAATTTCTCTCGGAATAATACGGTCGAATGGCTAATCGGAAAAAACATGATGACGTTTTGTACCGCATTGGGTAATGAGCCCATCGGTACATATACGCCGCATAAGAAGCCGATTGCTGTTCCGATAATTGTGTTCAATGTTGAAAAAGCGGTTTGTGTAGAAACGAGTAATGTGAAAAATAAGTTAAACATGCTACTAAGGGACACGGATAATGCAATAATGCCAACGATTTCAATAAATGTTCCAGCATCCACCAGATGACCGCCTGTTGAAACAATAAACAGTTCACATAAAATAAATGCTACGACAGATAAAATAAACCCGATCATCCAAGCATTTGCAACATAGCTGAATTGTAGCGTTGCACGAGAGGTAGGAGCGGTCAAGAGATCAGCCAATCCCTTTGTTTCTAAATCGCGAATGTAAATGCCGAATGCCGCAAGCGTTGTTGTAACGGTCACGATGGATAACAACCCAGCTACCATCCATTCATTGACAAGTGTTGTAATCTCAGAAGAAGCGGGGACGATTTCTTCAATAGCATCCACTTGTAATTTTTGTAGAAACACGGCATATAAAGTAATCACAATTAATACGGATAAAAAAGAAAATAAAACAAGCGTTTTATCGCGGCGATATACTTTATTGTGGCGGTTGATTAGACTAAATATAGTACTCATATCGCAACTCCTTCTTCATTAATACACATAAATACATCGTCCATGGAACCTTTGATTACTTCAAATGACGCTAAATTTTCTTCTAGTTCCTTTAAAATATGCAGTGCATCTATTGTGGAACGAATACGGACATAATACACGCCATTTTTCTCTTGGAACGTGAGGTTTTGGTTTTGCAAATACTGTTCCCCTATCGTTTGATCTTTAAATAGCAATGTCATTTGGTCGAATGCATACTGATCTTTTAACGCATGCGGTGTCCCTTGTGCGACAATTTCTCCTTGTTTAATAATGACAATATCATCTGCGACCGCTGCTTCCTCCATGTAATGAGTTGTTAAAAAAATCGTCATATCGGTTTCTTGTTGTAGCTTTTTAATCGCTTCCCAAACGAAAATGCGTGTTTGGGGATCAAGTCCAGTTGTAGGCTCGTCCAGAAACAAAATACTTGGTTTATGGATGAGGGCACGGGCAATATCTGCACGGCGTTTTTGACCACCTGACAAACAGCCATATTTTTTATGTTCGATATCTGCTAATTGTAAATAGTGCGATACGAAAGCATAATTTTCTTGTAAGGTTGTTTTTGTTAATTTGTACATATTCCCTCGGTGCATAATATTTTCATACACGGATAGTTGACTATCTAAAATACTTTGTTGGAATACAACCCCGATTTCTTTGCGAATCGCATCCTGATTTTTTAAGGGCTGTCCTGCGATGGTTACTTCACCAGCCGTCTTTTGAGTAAGCGTGCACAGGATCTCGATTGTCGTTGATTTGCCTGCGCCATTCGTGCCTAAAAACGCAAACAATGCGCCTTTTTTGACAGAAAATGATATGCCTTTCACAGCTTCATAGTTGCCGTATTTTTTACGCAAATTATTAACTTCTATGCTGTTCATCTTCTCGCCTTCTTTCTTGAATTAATTGATTTAATTGTGCTACTTCTTGTTTCATTAAAATATAAATAACGACCCAAATAATGAGGTAGGCAATGACTTCATTTATAAATACTTTCATGATGGAGCTTGGTTCATTGAAGTCAAACCATTGACCAACGATCCCTGCAGACATGACGACGAATGTAACGACCGTAAAATGTATAATTGTCGCGATAGTAAAAGGGAGTTTGTCTACTACATAAATGGTCGTAGCAAGACCGATGACAATGCCCATGACGATCGCAATGAGTAACTGATGCAGTAGCTCGTCACCGGAAATAGCACGATTCTCAGTAAAGATACTTAGCGTTACAATAATATAAGATGTACTTAATGAGATTAATACACCTAATAAACAGCTTCTTAAGTACGTCATCCGTTTTCTCTCCCCATCATTAATTTTTCCTTCAGTAGCTTAAAATATTTCCGACTAATATGTATCGTTGTTTCGTTGTCTAGTAAGAGTTGCGGGGTAGAGACAATGCCCATTTGAATGGATACAATCTTGGATAAATTCACGAGTGTAGATTTATTCACTTTGACAAAGCTCGCTTCAAACAATGCTTCAAGCTCATATAGTTTGCGCTTTGATTCAAATTCCTCTTCTGCTGTTTGAAAATACACTTTTCCATCTTCCACATAAATCGTGAAAATATCCTCTAATTTCAACATGCGAATTTCTGTAGCATTATAGCCGTCGATCATAGAGATTTTGGGGGACTTTAATGTTTTCATGAGCTGCTCTACTTCATTTGTATAAGCATCTGTAAACACATGTACCTCTATTTCTTTATATTGCTCATGAACGGTTAGTTGGACTTTCATTTGCAAAGCTCCTTTCTGTCTCTAGTGTAGCAGGTGATAAACGCTCTTTTCGCAACCTAAACGTAAGTGGTTAAAAAAGGACTGTATGTGGTATTTATTGTATAGTGAATGGTTGAGGGAATAAATGTTAAAGTATATAAATGGATTAATTTTTGTTGGGAAGCAATGGTTGAAAGTGAGGGAAGGTGGACTTCAATATAAGGGGACTTGGTTTTTAAAACGTGAAGAAGTATGCACTTTTGGCGAAGGGCGAAGACGGTAATAGGACGTTGAAGTTTATAGTTATGGATCCGCGGAAAGCATTGTCAAAAAAATCTTGTCTTGCGTTTTAGTGAATTCATGTTATTGTTATAAATAGTAATTAGAACACACTAGGGGAGTCTTATTTGAAGGCTGAGATTGAACAATTGTTCTAAACCCTTTGAACCTGTACTAGTTCACGCTAGCGTAGGAAAGTGGTTGTCGTAGGATAAGAAGGACTTATTCTCCCCACTCATCGCTTTGTGAGTGGGGTTTTTTAATTTTATACGAATAACACTACTAGGGGCGCCGTATTGGCTGAGATTGTACCCTTTGCACCTGATCTAGTTCATGCTAGCGTAGGAAAGTAGGGAATAAAGAGCTCTATGCTTTTTATAGCCGCTTTCCATATGGGGAAGCGGTTTTTTTAAAAGATAAGAAAGTATAAAATTTTTCTAGTTTAAAGAGTGTCTAGCGCAAGCGGACCAGCCCCTCGTGACGTTTCGAAAGTCTCTTCGTGTGGCAAGCACACTGTGAGCCTTTCTCCAACGCATGTCGGGGCTAGAGAGGGCGCTTGCGCTTTTCTTAGTAGACAGCAAAGTATTTCATGAATATCCGTAAAGATGCGACAGTACCTCTCCCTATTTTGAGCGAGATGTGTCTTTCTAATAGTATTAAGTTTAGGAGGAATTGAAATGACGAAATTTACAAATAGGCTTTATGAGAATGTGCAACCGATTTGGGAGAAGAATCATCAGCACCCATTTGTACAGGAGCTGGGACAAGGAACATTAGCGGAGGAAAAATTCATTCAGTATATGAAGCAGGATTATGTATATTTAATCGATTACGCGAAGCTATTTGCAGTAGGTGTGACGAAAGCACATAATTTAGACATGATGAACAAATTTTCTAAAGTATTGCATGATACACTTCATTTTGAAATGGAGTTGCATCGTCAATTTGCGGCTGAATTTGGTATTACACGAGAAGAGCTTGAGCAGACTAAGCCAACACCAGACAACTTAGCTTATACGAATTATATGTTAAATGTTGCTCAAAATGGTAGTTTAGCAGAGGTTGTAGCGAGTCTTTTGCCTTGTGCATGGGATTATTGGGAAATTGGGAAATTATTAAGAAAGCAATACGGGGATCAATTAGCATCTAACCGTTATGCAAAATGGATTGAGACATATGACTCTGAGGAATTTGCACAAGGAGCGAAATGGTTAATTGATTTAATGGATGAGCTAGCGGATGGGAAGCCAGAACGAGAGCTAGCTGTACTTGAAAAGCATTTCCAAATTACATCGAAATATGAGTATTTATTTTGGGATATGAACTATTTCAAACGTGATTGGCCAATCTAATTCTTTTAGCAGGTGTAAAATACAAGCTGAAAGAAGTGAAAGCCTTTGGCGGACGCAATGACGCCCAGGCAGAATTGATGTTGTGGAGTTGGTGGAACGAAGATGACACTCGTATTGAAAAATGTATCCTATTCCTATGATAAACAGGCAGTGATTTCTAATTTGGATGTAGAAATCAAATCGGGCGAGTTCGTTTCATTAATAGGGAAAAGTGGTACGGGAAAGAGCACCATTTTGAAATTAATTACGGGTCTTTTGCAGCCTGATGAGGGGGAAATCACCATAAATGGGCGCCCCATCAAGCTGGGCGATGTAGGCTATATGCCACAGCGTGATTTATTGTTGCCGTGGCGAACAGTGTTGGACAATATGATGCTGCCATCAGAAGTAAAAAAAGACCAAAGCTATACGAAGGAAGAGGCAAGACAATGGCTGGAGCGTGCGGGCCTATTAGCATATGAACATGCGCTTCCCCAGCAATTATCGGGTGGCATGAGGCAAAGAGTCTCCTTTTTACGGGCGCTGTTAATAGGGGAGGACGTACTGTTACTGGATGAACCTTTTGGTGCGCTGGATGCTTTTACGAAAAAGGATATGCAAGCTTGGTTACTGTCGATTTGGCAGGAGCTTAATAAAACGGTATTATTTATTACCCATGATTTAGATGAGGCCTGCTATTTAAGCGACCGTATTTTATTACTACATGCAGACAAAAAACTTGAACAGATTCCCGTCCCGTTAAAACGCCCACGTCGACCAGATATGTTACATGAGATGGAATTTGTGACTTTAAGAAAAAACGTAGAGAGAAAGATTGCTCATGAATACGATTAAAAATTGGTTTAAAACGTATTATTTATTTCTTTTGTTTAGCTGCACCATTTTACTAGCTGTTGAGTGGGCGGTACGTGCTGACATGGTTCCGGCGTTTATTATTCCAGCGCCAACGGGTGTATTGATGCTGATTATTGAAAATTGGCGCCCGCTTTTTTTAGAGCATTTGCCTGTGACATTATTAGAGTTTACAATCGGGTTTGTCATTGCAGTAGTGGGCGGTGTTTTACTAGCGGTCAGTATGTTTTATTCTAAAACGATCGAGAAAATGCTGTATCCAGCTGTTCTCATTTCGCAAATGATCCCGATCATTGCCTTATCCCCAATCTTTATCCTTTGGTTTGGTTATGAGATTTGGAGTAAGGTTGCCGTTACGATTTTAATTTCATTTTTCCCTATCGTAGTGGGTACTTATGATGGTTTAAAGGCGACAGATCGGGAGTATGTAGACTTATTCCGATCAATGGGCGCCACTCGTTGGCATATTTTTTGTAAACTACAAATTCCAATGGCGCTACCGTCATTCTTTTCAGCATTAAAGCTATCGATTGTTTACGCTTTAGTCGGTGCAACGATTGGAGAATGGCTCGGAGCGAGTGAAGGGCTCGGCTATTATAGTAGACGAATGTCAGGTAATTTAAATGCAGAAGGTGTATTTGCAGCTATTACCATTTTAACTGTATTAGGAATCGTGTTATTTACGATTGTTTCTATAATTGAACAACGTGTATTACGATGGAAAAACAAGTAGAAGGAGCATTTTTAATATGAAGAAACTTTATGTATGGACATTATTGCTAGCAAGTTTCGCCATGATTATGGCGGGTTGCTCGGATAAGGATAGTGAACAAGGAACGAAGGATTTAGAAGAGATTAGTATTATGTTAGATTGGTATCCAAATGCCGTGCATTCTGCGATTTATGTGGCGAAAGAAAAAGGCTATTTTGAAGATGCAGGTTTAGATGTGGAAATTCAAATGCCTGCTGATACAAATGATCCTTTAAAGCTAGCGGCTACAGGGAAAGTGGATTTAGCAATTAGCTACCAATCACAACTATTAGTTTCACGTGCTGAGGATATCCCTGTTGTATCAGTGGCAGCACTAGTAAGACATTCATTAGATGCGATTATGTATAAAGAAGAAAGTGGGATCCAATCGCCGAAGGATTTAGAAGGAAAAAGAGTAGGTTATCCATCCACAACAGTAAGTGAAGCGATTGTCGCTTCAATGGTTGCCAATGATGGTGGTGATGTGCAACAAGTAAAAATGACGGATGTTGGTTGGGACTTAATGCCATCATTAGCAACGGATCAAGTGGATGCTGTTGTCGGGGCGTATATTAATCATGAAATGGTATTACTTGAAAAAGAAGGCTACAACATCGATTTACTAAAATTAGATGACTATGGTGTTCCAAATAGCTATGAGTTAGTAGTTGTAGCAGGTGAGAAGACGTTCGAACAGAAAAAAGAGCAAATTACGAAATTTTGGCAAGCTGTGACAAAAGGTCATGAGGATGTGAAGAAAGATCCAAATGCAGGGCTAGAAGTACTCTTTAACCATGAAAATGAGAGCTTCCCATTAGATCTGGATGTTGAAAAAGAAAGCTTAAACATCCTTTTACCATTAATGGAGGATGAAGGTGTGAAGTTTGGCCATCAGGAGCAAGAGGCATGGGATAAAACAGCGAATTGGCTATATGAATCTGGTGTGATTAAGGTAAAGCTAGATGCGTCAGAGGCATTTGTGAATTTATAAGGATTTGTTCGTAGAAATATAAAAACGGTAGACAAGGCTAATGCTTTGTCTACCGTTTTTTAGTAGTTTTCAATGTATTGTGCGATATCGAAATAGCCGTAATCCATCGCATATTGATAGGCGTCATAGCCGCTAGAATCTTTCATTGTTTTATCTGCCCCGTGTGTTAACAGCAGTTCTACCATTTCCGAATCTCCGTACGAAGCAGCTTCAATTAGTGGTGTAAATCCATAAATATCCATTGTGTTTGGGTCTGTCCCTTGTTCTAATAAATAAGAAGCGATTTCGTGATTGCTTTCCATTACAGCAAGATGAAGGGCTGTATATCCTTCATCACTTACATCATTTAGTGCCTGGTCATCTTTTGCATATTGTTGGACAGCGTTGAAATCCCAGTCCACAACCGCAAGCATTAAATCACTCATACTTGCCTTGTCATACGTATAGGAATAATCTCCACTCATACTACCATCTTCTAATGGTAAATGATTCCCTAGTAGCAGCTCATCTTCTAGTTGAGAAACCGTATTAAGCGTCCACCAAATGGCAATGAAGAATAAAATAGTGAGCACAATTAAGCCAACGATTCCGAGGATAACGCCTTTATAAGAAGGTTTTATAACAGGTGTCTGATCTGCTTGGAAGAAGCCACTAATCGCATGGACACGTTTTGGTAAATTGGGATGTGTGGACAATATTTCATCGATCCAGCTAAACATGCCTGATTCTGTTTCGATTTGCTTCATAAATGTTACTTGATCTACCTGCTTATATAATTGAGGCCCAATCGCTAGCATTACTAGTGCATTTTTTGCTGCTTCATGGGACTGACTGTAATAGGCACCGTAGCGGTCGCACGTAAATTCACAGGCACGTGAATACGCATTACTTAAAAAAGGCACAAGTAAGCCTGGCATTAACAGCCAACCTAGCCCTACATGTTTGCGTTTTATATGCGCAAATTCATGTGCTAAGATAAAGTGCACTTCTTCTTGACCTTGTTCATCTATTAATGAAAAAACATCTGCATATAATACAACCATGTTTTTTAAGCCGAATTTTGTTGCAAAGGCATTTAAAATACCTCCCGATTGCATGACATAAATATCTGGTACCTGTGTCAGATTCATGCGTTGTGCGATGTCTTTCGCTTGTTCATAAAAATGAGGAAACTGTTGCTCATTTAGTTTGACACCGTTTTTTCGAATATTAACAATTGCTAGATTATGTATGAACCAGTAGAAAAGGAATAGGAACAAGATGACAATGATACCGATGATGGATATTGCTGCCACAATATAAACAAGTGCACTAACGATGCATAAAATGGCAAAATAAATCTTTTCCTTACTAGTTACTAAATCTTTCTCTGAAAATGTCATTGCTTCTCTCCAATCTTAAATTTTAATAACGTTACTAATATACACATATCAAGTAAAAAAAGGAATGAGAAAAAAGAATGATAGGTCATCCGTAATAGTTTTTGGTGATACTTTTCTAAATTAATGGTGAATGGCCTAGTATAAAAAACAGGTAAGTGTGAAATGTTGATGCTCGATGTTAAAAATTATGGCATAGTATAATAACAGATAAAAAGTTCTAGGAAAATGGATAGGATGTATTTGAATGGAAGGAAGGTTGTTAAAATGGCTACTTCAGAAAAAAGTAAAAGAATATGTGATAAGGGACACACGTATTATAAAAGCTCGGCTTGTCCAACCTGTCCAACTTGTGAAGGTGAGCGAAAACCTAACACAGGCTTTCTTTCGTTACTTGCGGCACCAGCAAGACGAGCATTACAATCGAATGGAATCACGTCTTTGCAAGAGCTATCACAGTATAGTGAAAAAGAGATTTTGCAACTTCATGGCATAGGCCCGTCTTCTTTACCTAAACTGAAAGCTGCTTTACAGGAGAATGATTTAACATTCAAAGAGTAAGCAGCTTTCATTTTGCACCAATGCTAATTATGTTATTTTAAAATATGACAACATGTAGATTCTGACATCAACCAATCATCAAATCCCCATTTGGATAGCGGAATCGATTCGCTGGACGGGCGAGCAGTACATATAAAATTGTTAAAGTACCGAGTCTCCCAAGAAACATCGTCAACATAATCATGATTTCACTTGCTGGAGACAATATTGGTGTAAGACCAAGCGATAGTCCTACTGTTCCAAATGCACTTGTTGCTTCAAACAAATAGGTCATCATCGTATAGCCCTTCGTCGTCATAGCGAGTACAATCGTAGTTAAAAAAACCCAAAGAGCGCTACAGCTAACGAGCGTAAAAGCCTTTAGAACAAGCGAATTAGAAATGGTCCGTTTCCATAATACCGTTTCAGTTGAACCACGTAATTGACTCCAAATCACTGCACCGAGCAGCGTAATTGTCGCGATTTTTACTCCCCCCGCAGTAGAACCAGAACCACCGCCAATAAACATAAAAACAATCGTCATAAGTAAAGTTGGAATAGTGAGCTCATCCATTGGTAAGGTATTTGCTCCAGCTGTTCGAGGCGTTACACTGTGAAAGAAAGCCCCTAAAAATTGCTCTTTCCATGTCGCACCCACAAGGGCACCACCATGTCTTGTTTCAAAAAACCAAACCGCTATTGTTCCGCCAATGACAAGAAAAGCTGTCATAGATAAAATGACTTTGCTGTATAAAGAAAGGCGCTTTCCTTTTCGAAAGTGTCGTAGCTCGTCGATGACAATAAAGCCAAGCCCACCAAATAAAATAAGGGAACAGACTGTAAAAACAATCACAATGTCATTTTGATAACTTGTTAAGCTCGAAAAACCGCCAAATAGGTCAAACCCTGCATTGTTAAACATCGAAATAGCATGAAAAATACCATAATAAATTGCTTTTGTAATGGGCATATCAAACGAAAAACGCATTGCTAAAATAACGGCACCAATCAATTCAATGATGAGTGTATACATGACAATCCGCTTTAATAAATATAGCGCTTGCTCGATGGAGTAGGCATTAAAAGACTCCTGCAAGATGAGCTTATCTTTTAAGGAAATTCTCCGTTTAAAAAACAATAATAAAAAAGAAGAGACGGTCATAAACCCAAGCCCGCCAAGCTGAATGAGCGTAAGTACCACTATTTCACCGAACATCGTAAAGCTATCTGCGGTATCCATGACGACAAGCCCCGTTACACAAACGGCAGATGTTGCTGTAAAGAATGCATCAACCCATGAAATAGGCGCGGTAGTCGCAAACGGAAGCTTCAATAAACAGGCTCCTAGTAAAATCAATCCTGCAAAGCTGGCCATTAAAATTAGTGTCGGTTTTTTCGCCATCGTGATTCCTCGATTCCTTTTTGAGATTAATCCATTACGATAAGGTAAGACAAAAGAATTTGTATCAATAAATGTAATAGGAGACGAAGTTCTGTTTAGTTTGATAATAAAAAATACTACATCGAAAAGTGAAAAGATGTAAAGAGAATTTTTTAGGGTTATTGTTGAACTGGAAAAGTACTAAATACAATATCCTAAAAGTAATTACAACCTCTTTTTAAATTTATGTTTATAAATGGTGAAAGATATTATGAAAATATAACATTCATATCTTCCACTATTGTCTATGTAATAACTGAAATTTTAAATAAAATATAACAAAAAATACAAAGAGGTTTTTAGTATGATAAACCGCAAGAAAAATGTAGGTGGACAATATGCTTTCATCCGTAAGTTGAAAAAGGGCTGTTTCACACTAGCTGTATTATTAGTTGCACAATGTATTTTAATTTATTTTCAATGTCAATTTCAGTTGGGAGATGTCGTGTATTATACACAACATTATTGGCATAATTATATTTTTGATATCATTTTGTTATACGTTTTGTATTTAGCATTTCTTGTGATTGTTAATCGGAAAATATATGCTTCCTTTTTACTCCTTAGTACAACGCTTCTTTTCTCCATTGCCAATTATTTAAAGCTCAGTTATAGAAATGAGCCGCTTTTACCGAGTGATCTTACAATGATTTTTGAAATCAATCATATTATCCAAATGATTAATAAAGTGCATATAATTGTGAGTATCGGTGTTATCTTCTTGCTAATCACTGCTTTTTTTCTCCTCAAATATTTTAAATCTCAGCCAGTCCATACAGGAAAACAAAGGCTTCTCGTATCCTTGCTGTTATGTTTCGTGTTTTACAGTTTTCTAAATAGTAATCACGCGAATAATCCTTATAAAGTCATCGCTACTTCTTTCGGTATTACAGATAGTTATTGGGATTTAAAGGAGGATTATAGCTCGAATGGTCCGATAGCAGGGTTTATAAAAAATTTAGATATTCAAGTGATGGAAGAGGTGCCCGAAGACTATTCTTATGAAGCGGTAAGCGATATTGTTGAAAAATATAAAGAGAAAGCAATAGAAATGAATTGTGACAAAGGAACATTAGAAGATCATACTGTGATCTTTGTGTTAAGTGAAAGCTTTACGGACCCTCTTAGAATACCTGGACTAGAACTATCAGATGACCCCATTCCTTTTATTCGATCTTTGTTCAATGAAACGACTTCTGGGGTATTATTAGGTGCTAATTACGGTGGAGGTACAGCAAATGTTGAATACGAAGTGTTAACAGCATTTAGCACCAATTTTTTTCACCCATCGCTACTTATTCCATACACGTTATTAGTGCCCAATTTAGAGGAAGCACCAAGTTTTCCTCATTTATTTGATCAAAAAATAGCTGTCCATTCGTATAATGCAAATCTTTATAGAAGAAAAGACGTGTTTGAGCAGTTTGGATTCGACCCTTTCATTTATGAAGGGGGCAATATGGATCTTTCCTATAAAGAAAAATTAGACAATAGCACGTATATTAGTGATGCATCTGCGTATGAGGAAGTATTAGATATTGTTCGTGAGGATACAGAGGGGAACTTGTTTATGTTATTAACGACGATGCAAAATCATAGCCCGTATGATGAAAATAAATATAATAATGACTTTGAAGTATTCAATGAGCTAGACGAACAAGAAAAAGCGCGCATTGAAACGTATGTGCAAGGCTTACACTATACAGATTTGGCTACAGCACATTTTATCGAAGAAATTGAAACAATGGATAAACCGATTACTGTCGTATTTTTTGGCGATCATTTGCCGCCCGATGTGTTCGAAGGCTTTGATGAAGAGGGCGAACAAGAAAATGAAGTATTTTACGAGACAGATTATTTTATTTACAACAATTTTGAAGCGGAAATTTTAGACGATCCAATCGTTAGTCCGAATATGATTAGCTCGATTGTACTTGAACAGTTAAATGTGGAATTAACACCGTATTATGCGCTTATGTTTGAGCTGCAAAAAACAGTACCTGTAATGCGGTGGGGAGAGTACTTTTTACGGTCAGATGAAATATTTGTTTACGAAGATGAATTGCCAGCAAACGTTCAAGAGCTAATCAATGATTACCGCATGATTCAATATGATATTAATGCGGGAGAGCAATATGCAGTGGAACTCGGGATGTTTGATTTAGAAAGGTAGAGATTTCTTGAAATTACGCTATACAGCATTTTTGAATGAGTATTCAATGGGAAGCGTATTTCTGTTGAATACTTTTCATTTGTGTAAAGGGGGGTTACTTATCATAGATAGAACAGTTTATTAGAGGGGATGAACAAGTAGCAATTTCCTCATGTATTTTATGAAGAAAGAGTCAAAATGATTTATACTAAGTGTAAAAGTACACGAGGTGTTACAAATGGATCGAGATCAGTTGATTCAAATTGCGTCTGAAAGTTTAAAGCTTATTCGGACAGAAAATGGCTATACACAGGAAAAAATGGCTGAACTATTAGGTATTTCTAAAAAGACGCTTGTCCAAATTGAGAAAGAACGCATGGTAGCGAATTGGACCGTCACTATTGCCATTTGTGCATTATTTCGCAACAGTTTAATCTTACAAAACCGTGTGGGCGGCGATCCAATGGAAGTGATTGAATTAACGACTCATGATGTAATTATTATTCCGAAAGAAAAGACAATGGGCGGATACATATGGTGGAAAAATATTGAGGAATACGAGGGACATCGCCTGCAGCAAAATCTCTTAAGCAAGCATTATCGTATTCTAGATCATGAAAATTACCGCTTGATGAGTACGTTAGACGAAGCTGTAGCATATGAAAAATGGGAAGCGATTAGACAAACAATAAAATAAACTATTAACTAAAATAGTCTAATAGTGTAAAATTACACCATCAGGCTATTTTAGGAGGTATGTATGGCTCAAGTAATCATATTCATTGTTACTTTATCGTTAACATTTTGTTTAAATTTTTGGTCAGCACTTAAATATCCAGATATAGAACTGACCTTTATTGGCTTTGTGGCAACATGTATATATATTAGTGTCGTAGTCATGATGAGTAAAAAATGTGCACGTAATTTTTGTGTAATCGGTGCCATTAGCAGCTTGTTAGTAGCACTTTTAATTAGTTTTGAAACAGTTTTAACGGAGAATATGTTGTTAAATATGATTTTTAGTGTTCAATATCCCCTTTATGTTGTATTTATCATGCCGTTATTTGGGTTGAATTTTATGACAGATTTGCCTTTACAATGGTTTTCCTGTATTTGTATAGGTATTTATACGGTGCTGTATTTTAGATTGAAAGGGCGAGTTGTATAAAAAATTAACATTTTTATGTATACAACTAAATCAAAAATAAGTGGCTAATTACTATACTATAAAAATATATTTCAATTACTTATTTGTGTAGGTGATGAACATCATTTTCTTTCATGATAGTGAATTGCATATGTGTATGTTATAAATAAAAATCTGCTTCTCCTAAAAAAATAGGGGGAGCAGATTTTTCTCGTTATTGATAGGGATTATTAGTTGAAAATGCATTTATTACATAGCCTCAATAATGCCTTTGTACTCTCCATCCTTAATACTTACAAATCCTTTAGTAAAATAATGATGTTTACTCTATTTTAGGAAAAATGATTCTCGGTATTCATGGATTACGTACAGCCTAATTGAAAAAAATTTTCAATTAGGGATTGCATTCAGTAGTTATATATAATACACTCTTAATTGTTAATGATAATCATTTTCAATATAAAAAGAAGGGATCTATAACTAATGAAAAACAAATTTTCACTGTTTTTCTTCATGCTTTTTGCAACTGTAATGGTGCTTGCGGCGTGTGGAGAAACGACTAAGGAAGAAGCTTCGAATGATGCAAGCAAAGGTGAAGCTTCGGAAGAATCAACAACACGTGAAGTAACACATGCTCTTGGTACAACAACAATTGAAGGGAAACCTCAACGTGTCGTTACGCTTTATCAAGGCGCGACAGATACAATTTTAGAGTTTGATGTGAAGCCAGTTGGTGTGGTGCAATCATGGGTGCAAGTACCAATGTATGATTACATAAAAGAAGAATTAAAAGATGTGCCATTTGTAGGGCAAGAAACGCAGCCGAACCTTGAAGAGATTGCGGCATTAAAACCAGATTTAATTATTGCTACTCAAATTCGTCATGAAGAAATTTATGAGCAACTATCTCAAATTGCTCCAACGATTGTCAATACAACACTTTATGATTTTAAAGAAACAACAACGTTAATTGGTCAAGCTTTAGGAGAAGAAGAAAAAGCTAATGCTTTAATTGCTGATTGGGAAGCTCGCGTAGCTGACTTTAAAGAAAAAATCGCTTCAACTGACAATTGGCCACTTAGTACAGCAGTTCTTAATTACCGTGAAGATCATGCACGAATTTATGTGACTGGTTTTGCTGGATCAATTTTGACAGAGCTTGGCTTTAACGGACCTAAAGATTTACAAGGTGAAAATTTAGAAATTGTTAAGCTGACAGATAAAGAAGGTATTCCACAAATGAATGCAGATGTTATTTTCCAATTCATGGAGGATAACGAAGCGGTCAAAAAGACACATGAGGAATGGACAGCGCATCCGTTATACCAAAACTTAGATGCAGTGAAAAACAACCAAGTGTACACAGTAGATGAAGTAGCTTGGAACATGGCAGGCGGTTTACAAGCTGCACATCTAATGCTAGATGATATTTACTCACACTTTAAAATTGAACAGTAAATAGAAAATAGGGGGAAAGGGGCCGTCTGAAAAGACATTTTGAGGCGGCCCCTTTGCGACGAGGATGGTGGCATTTTGATGCGACCACCGCAGGAGCAATATTTCTTAATGGATAATTATTAAGGAGTAAAAGGGTGTCCAGAAAGTTTTTACTTTCTGGACACCCCCTTCTATGGAAGAAGAGGATCTATTATGTTACAAACATCATTTTCTAAAACTGTAGGCTTAATAGGACTTTTAGGATTAGTGGTTGCTTTGTTTTATTGTAGCTTAGCTATGGGGCAAACTTCTATTTCATTTAAAACGGCATGGGATGTAATGACGGATTATGACCCGAACAATACGGAGCACTTAATTATTGCAACGAGTAGGTTAACAAGAGCGGTCATTGCCTTAATAATTGGTATGAACTTAGCCATTGCAGGCATTTTAATTCAAACATTGACAAGAAATCCTTTAGCCGCGCCAGATTTACTTGGCGTAAATGCAGGTGCTATTTTTTTTATTGTCGTAGCCATTACTTGGTTTAATATTCAATCATTAACACACTATATGTGGTTTGCTTTTCTCGGCGCAGGTATTGCAGGGGTAGCTGTATTTTTCTTAAGTAGCTTCGGGAGAGACGGTCTCACACCGATTAAAGTCATTTTAGCGGGTACAGCATTATCTGCCTTATTTATCTCCTTTACACAAGGCTTATTAGTCATTGATGAGCAGTCCTTTCAAACGGTCTTATTTTGGCTTGCAGGCTCTGTTGCAGGCAGAGATATGGAGATGCTGTTATCTGTATTACCGATCTTAGTAATAGCCCTGATTTTAAGCTTATTCATCGGAAAAGCCATGAATATTTTTAGTTCAGGAGACGATGTAGCAAAAAGTTTGGGCCAAAACGTCGGAATGTTAAAAGTTTTCATGGGGTTATTAATTATTGTATTAGCTGGTGGTTCTGTAGCAATCGTTGGCTCTATTGGATTCGTTGGGCTGATTGTTCCTCATATCGCAAAAGGGTTAGTAGGCAATGATTACCGATGGACGATTCCGTTTGGGGCATTGCTTGGTTCATCTTTATTATTAGCCGCCGATATTACAGCGAGATTTTTAATTATCCCACAGGAAGTGCCGATTGGTGTAATGACCGCATTTATTGGTGGTCCTTTCTTTATTTACTTAGCGAAAAAAGGGGTGTCTAAACAATGAAAGCTTGGACATTTCGTTTATTTAAAGGAAATATTTCGTTTCAAGTACCAAAGCAATGGCTGCTTGTCCTATTGATTTGTTTAATCACTGTACTTACTATTTTTTTATTCAGTTTATCAGCAGGTAGTACATGGATTCCTTTATCTGAAGTATTCCTTCAACTAGTTGGTCAAATCGATGAGCATACTTTTGTCATCGAAACATTGCGTCTACCACGGACTCTATTAGCGCTTCTTGTTGGTGCCGCTCTAGGTGTAGCGGGGCTTATTTTGCAAAGCTTAGTGCGAAACCCTCTTGCTTCTCCTGATATTATCGGGATTACGAGCGGTGCTTCCTTTGGGGCTGTTGCATTTATTGCGTTAGGAACAGGTGTAATGAGCATGGCTTTTCTGCCGTTTGCAGCAATTGCTGGAGGGCTATGTACAGCTATTTTAATTTATATGGTTTCTTGGAATAAGGGTGTCACACCGATTCGTCTCGTACTAATTGGCATCGGGATTTCAGCTATTTTAAAAGCGGGTGTGACATTTATGCTCGTATTTAGTAATACGTTTATTACATCAAAAGCGTATGTGTGGTTAACAGGTAGCTTATATGCAGCGAGCTGGAGTGATGTTTCCTCTATGTTTTTATGGTTGCTCTTACCGATACCGATTTTGTTGATTTTCGGTAGAAGCTTAAATGTAACAGAACTCGGTGATGATGTATCGATAAGTATCGGCATTCGTGTACAAGTTCAGAGATTTATATTTTTAATATGTAGCGTGATTTTAGCCGGAACTGCTGCCGCCTATGCAGGGGGAATTGAATTTGTTGGATTAATGGCCCCTCATATTGCTAGACGTCTTGTAGGGAGGTCTTTTGTAGGTCTTGTGCCTATAACTGCGCTGATTGGTGCTACATTAGTGTTAGTGGCAGATTTAATTGCTCGCACAATGTTTTTACCTTTAGATATTCCAGCAGGTGTATTTACGGCCGCTATTGGTGCACCATTTTTCATCTATTTACTATTCCACAATCGAAATCGTTAGGAGAGGTGTAAATGAGCGGATTACAAACAAAAAATTTAACGTTAAATTATGGCGATCAGCATATTATTCATGATTTAAGCTTTGAAATGCCACTTGAAAAAATTACGGTGCTGGTTGGTGCGAATGGGAGTGGGAAATCTACATTATTACGCTCATTAGCCCGCCTTTTAAAACCTATATCGGGAGAAGTACTACTGGATGAACAACGATTACAGTCGATTTCAACAAAAGAAATTGCCAAAAAACTAGCTATTCTTCCACAAGGACCTGTTGCACCAGAAGGCATTACGGTACAGCAACTCGTCAAGCAAGGCCGCTACCCACATCAACGGTGGTTTCAACAATGGTCTGAGGAGGATGAACACTTAGTTGAACAAGCGTTGGCAGCTACGCAACTACTTTCTTTTAAAGATAAGCCAGTGGACGCTTTATCGGGTGGACAGCGACAAAGAGCTTGGATTGCGATGACACTCGCACAACAAACGCCGATTTTGCTATTAGATGAGCCAACGACTTATTTAGATATGACACATCAAATTGAATTACTCGATTTTTTATTTGATTTGAATAGACAGCATCGCCGAACAATTGTGATGGTGCTGCATGATTTAAATCTTGCTTGTCGCTATGCCGATCACTTAGTAGCCATTCATAACCGAACGGTTGCTGTACAAGGACCTCCTGAACACATTGTGACGGCTAAAATGGTACAAGAAATTTTTAATATGGAAGCGATGATAGAAGAAGATCCATTTTTCGGTACCCCTTTATGTATTCCTAAAGGAAAAGGGCGATATGTCAAATGAACTTAGAGCTATATGGTATAGAAAAACGTAGCGCTGATGAAGGCATTCCTTTAGTTCACTTACTTAACAAAGACATACTAATGCCAATCGTTCAACAATATGCGACCTCTCTCGGTACAGAGTCGTTAGCGATAGCAGGTTCTTTATTTATAAAACGGTATGCCGTCCTTGTGGCAGCTTCCTCGCTCGATTATTTCGGTCTCCAAAAGGAAACGAAAGATTGGTGGTCAACGGCTCGATTTGAGCCAAAAACATTTACACTTCTCATGGAAAAAGATGTACAGAAAGCATGGGTGGAAGACTGGAAAGAGCGGCTTTTTGCTGAGCATTTGACGCCTCTTGTAGAGTTGGTTGCAAAAGAATGTAAAGTACCTCAAAACATACTTTGGGAAAATATAGCCGTTCGTTTACAAGCTGTTTTGCGTAAACAGGAAAAAGTATATTCGACTTTTGTATTAGAGCAACAATTTACAGAACTAACCTGTGTTGAGGCGCATTGGCTAGGGAGAACAGGCAATCCGTTGCGAAAGTATCTCCAAAAAGGGCAACAATGGAGTCAGATACCAATAAGAAAGACTTGCTGTCGTTATTATCAAGTCAAAAAAGAAGATGAAAATCCATACTGTGGCAATTGCCCGCTTAAGAAAGATTAAAGGAATAACGCCTGGTGTTCGTAACTTAATAGGATGCTAGTAAAGTGAAAAGTCGATTTGTACCCATAATTTTGGTATCAATCGGCTTTTTTGTGATCTCTTTTTAAAAGTTTTTCTCTGCAAACTGAATACAAAATGTATGCGTTTTTTGTTAAATATTAGGTGATTAAAGTGCGATATAGTTTTAAAATAAAGTAAACAGCATACCTTATTTTACTAAAAGGTCAGTTTAGTACAATGAGAATTTGGCGTGTTAGTTAAACATGGCTCTAATGGGGAACTGTAGAGGAGGCGATGGATATGAGAGGTAGAAATAATAGAGATGATTATATGCATAGTAGTTCAGAAAAAAATGCAACGACAGGTTGGACAATGAAAGGGTTTATCTATTTTTTCATTATCGTAATAATTGTAGGAATAATTAAGTGGCTATTTTTGTAGATTTGGGTTTTAGTAGTTACTTTTCAAACAGAGAAATAACAGTATTTGTTTTTGTTCAATCCAATCCAATCCAATCCAAATCATTATGTAACCCCTTTACATAAAATTGGTTTTAAAAATAGGCTGTAATTGGTACTACTTCAAACCAATTATTGGTGTTAACCTTACGATAAAATATTTTGTTTGGGATTACTAGTTGGGGGGATGAAGTGAATACGGGCTATTTAAAAATACTAGTGGCTATGTGTATTGTAGGCAGTTCAGTCGTTGTAGGAAAATTAATCGTGCAGGATATCCCTATATTTATTGCATGCGTATTAAGATTTCTCATTGCATCAATCATTCTTGTTCCATTGTTAATTTTAAAAGAGGGGATTCCATCTTTGACTAAAAAAGAGTTTTTAGTCTTATTTGGTCAAGCAATAAGTGGGGTATTTTTATTTAATATTTTCATGCTTTACGGATTGAAATATACATCTGCTATTGAAGCAGGAGTCATTACAAGTACTATTCCAGCAGTTATAGGGATACTTTCTTTGTTCTTGTTAAATGAAAAATTGACGAAGAAAAAGAGTGTAGGCATATTTTGTGCGATGTTAGGGGTTTTATCTATGAATGTATTGAGCAGTAGTTCCGAGCAAATGAGTTCCTTGGGTGGAAATCTTTTAATATTGGGCGCTGTACTGGGAGAAGCGTTATTTATTATATTTGGAAAGTTATCATCTAATCGAGTAAGCCCTCTTACGATATCAACAATGGTGAGTATTTTCGGTTTCATTTTGTTTTTACCCTTTGCCATTTATGAAGCGAAAGAATTCAACTTTTTAGATATTAGTTTGGGGAACTGGGGGAATATTTTATATTTTGGAATCGTTGTAACCGTAATTGCGTTTCTTTTAATGTATGACGGATTAAAAACAGTATCAGCGAGTTCAACAGGCGTACTAACAAGTGTGCTACCAGTCAGTTCACTAATTCTTTCGTTTTTAATTTTAAAGGAAAAATTAATGTACATACATTTTGTAGGAATGCTGTTAGTCATAGTTGCCATTTTCCTGATTTCAATGGAACCTTCAAATCAGGAAGGAAGAAATATTTGATTAAATGTAATAATATGTTAAATTCTCTGTTTTATTATGCTAAAGTATAGTTAATTCTTAGTATAAGAGGTGAGTTTAGATGAGTAGAGTTGAGCAGAGAGCAAAGTTAGATTTAGAACGGATTGTGTTTATTGGAAGAACCTTTGAAGAGTATGTGGATATGTTTTCTCTTTCAATGAAAGAATTGGAAGGAAAGAGCATACTCGATTGTCCAGCAGGGGCTTGTTCTTTTACAGCTGTTGGTCACAAATTAGGTTTAGATATTACAGCGTGTGATATCGCTTATGATCATCCCGTAGAACAGTTAGAAAGTAAAGGACTTCAAGATATTGAACATGCAATGAAAGGTATGGAGAAAGTAAAAAATAATTATATTTGGCGCTATTTCGATAGTATAGAGACGCTTAAAAAACATCGTGTACATGCTTTAGAACATTGTACGAGTCATATGAGGGAATCAAGTAAACATTATATTCCTGTCACGTTACCTGTCTTACCGTTTCAAGATCAAGAATTTGATATACTTCTATCGGCACACTTTCTATTTATGTATGCCGATAGATTAGATCATCAGTTTCATATACAGACATTAAATGAATTATTAAGGGTGACAAAAGAAGAAGTTCGCATTTTTCCGCTCGTCGATTTAGAGGGGAAAAGATACCCGTATTTAGAGCAGCTAATGGTTGATCTAATGGATAAAGGCTATGTAGTGGAGGAAGTCAATGTTCCGTATGAATTTATGACAAATGCCAATGCAATGTTAAAAATAAAGATAAATGCATAAATTGAAGTGAGCAAGGGGGAAGCGGTAAGTGGGACAAATTAAAATTTACGGGGTAAAGGATCGATTAATTCCAATTAGAGAAATGCTATCAGAAATTATTCATTCATGCATGGTAGCGGCTTTGGCATTGCCTGCTGATAAGAAATTCCACCGTTTTTTTCCTATGGAGAAAGAGGATTTTTATTTTGCAAACGGAAGAACGGAAGCCTATACAATCATTGAAATTAGTATGTTTGAAGGGCGAACAGTAGAAGCTAAAAAGCAATTAATCAACCTGCTATTTGAACGTTTAAATAGCGAATTAAACCTTTCTCCTCAAGACGTTGAAATAACAATTTTTGAAACGCCCCAACACAACTGGGGAATAAGGGGATTACCTGGGGATGAGTTATCCTTAAATTATAAAGTCAATGTATGAAAAACTAGCAGCCACTTTTTTGTAAAGTAAATTAAGTATCGGATGTGAAATAAAAAGACTTGATTCATTTAACCTCTATGAATCAAGTCTTTCTTTTAAGGAAAGCTCTATTTTAATTAAACTATTGATATTTTACGCCTCTTTTATTCGTAGAAATTGAGGGACACTTAGCAAGTAACGATAGCTTGTCACTATATAGGGTTTAATTTGAATATGCATTGAGAGGGAGTTTTAATATCTTAAATGGCTATCGTAAAGTTGGGACTATAAATTATGTATATAAAATTAGTTGTTAACATTAAATAAATCCATCAGTTCATTTATTTTTCCTTTGAGTTCAGTATAAGATTTAATCAATCTAGGGTTGCCATTTAAATTTTCTAAATTAGTATAGTAACTTAATGCAGAATGTAAAACGGCTTTAAAAAAAGGGTGCGCTGAAACAACGCTACTATAATCTAAATACGTAATAGGATCCCGTATTATACGTATGGTACACATGTAATTCTATATTATTATTGTTTAAACTTATCATAATTCCATCAATGCCAAATGTCGCTGCTCCATTTCCATTTTCGATGTAGATTTCGAGTCCCCGAATTAAATCTCTCCACAGATTTAATCCCTTCATATCTGGTCCTAAGATAATATTGTTATTATAATTAATTATTATTGAGATGTCTAAATACTCAATAAAGTCATACATTAATAGATGTTTTATCTGTTCTATATCTTCAAATTTATAGTAACATTCTGATGGATACTGTTCATAGTGTAATGCAGAAAAACATCCGAATAATACTTTTTATCAACAACTAATTTTAAAAAAATAGAAAAATTAAATGGTTCTACATATTAGATATGACTAATATGTAGAACCATTTCTTCTTTTACTAAAGCCTCCGTTAGTTGAAGAAGGATTTACAAGTAGGGCCACCCTACTAATAACTATTTCTCTGATGACTCTTTGTACTTCTTATGTTCTTCCCTAACAAAGACAATAGCCTTTTCAACAGTTAATATATTTTCCTTGTGCCAATTTTCACCCATTTCTTTTACCAACGGGTGAACTATTCCGATTCTACTAAAAATTGCAACATAATCAAGTAATACATTTATTACGCCATCTTTTAATCCCAATAACTGCAAATCCTTAATAAGTTTTATATCATCCTCGGTAACAGTATCGTAGCGTTCTTTAATAAAATCAAAAGGCATTGTAGATTTAACCTGTTTTATATACCATTCATCGGTCGTCATTCCAGTTTTAGCTTTGAATTGTTGTTCGCTCCATTCCTCTATTGTCATTCCGTATATTTCTTGAAATCGTTCTTCAGGTGTCGTCCCATGTATTACCTTACCCTGTACTTTTTTATCTTTGGTCATTTATTCTCTCCTTAATATTCCCATCTAATCTTATTGAACTAAACTGCCTGGTTAGTTGAATAAGAAGGGGAGATTTATTCTACTTCTTGTTTATTTTTAGCAAAAAGCGTCTCAATAAAAATCATGTATACCTCCTAAAACTTTCATGCATATATTTGTTATTTAAAAAATTCATAAAGCCTCTATTTATCTGTAATCACAGCACCAGTCATCGCATCGATATACCGGATCGAATTTCTTGTGTGCTGGTCACAGAGTTGATAAGTAAGAAAATAGGTATCTGTTTCGCTATCGTAATCTTTTTTCCATGCTAATTCAAAATCCATATGATTACATACAATTTTTTGTGCGTCGTGTAAGGAGATAGCAGGTTCGGTTGGTAGCGCGCGCAGTTGCTCTATATGAATGCGTGGTCCACTGTAATAATCAACCAGTCCTGTTGTCCGATTAACAGCAACGACTACTAATTCTTGTATAGTGATGCCATGGCGATTGTGCAAATAAAATACGAATGATTCTTTCATCGAATTATCATCTTCCTCACGCTCTCGAACAACTTGCTGTAAATAGGGATATACATCTGGCACGATGATTTGTAAAAATTGTATAGCCTTTTGAAAGCACTCTTCATGATTTAGCTGAAGATCCCCTTGTCTTTCAAGAAACCACATAAAACTTCGCACTTTGCCAGTTTCTTTTGAAATGAAGGCTTTCACCGTATCCTCTGAACGTTTCATGAAAAAGCTATTCATTGAGTAATCCTCTTTTTTCATCGCCCACTCTTTATCTCGCCACACAATCCCTATTTCATAGTCCCAATCAACTTCACGAATTATTTCCATATTATCTGTAATGCCAATGATCTCTTCAATCGATAATTGTTTATCAACAGTTGTAAACGAAAAAGGGGGTACCGACATATAGTTCTCAGGCTCGTGTTCTTCATGCACAATCGTTAATGTTGACTGCAACGTGTCAGCTTTATATTGATGAAAGGAATTCACTTCGTACACAAGTCGGAGTCCGTTTTCACTTACATGATGAACACTTTTAGACAAATTCGTAATCGTTAGCTGTAAATCAAGATGATTTCGTACATGTTCTTGTAGTGCTTCTTTAGAAATGAACGTTGTTGGTATTTCAGGAATGGGCTTTACGCCATTATATGTAAAGGTAATAATATCCCCAGAAGAATCAATGTCAATAAAGCATCCTGCTCTTGGTAAAGGCAAATTGAATACAAGTTGTTCATAATAAAACCGATCTGCACAAGAAAGCTGCTTCGTTTGATAGAAGGTTAAATTGTTTAATGCGTCAGGATAATGACTTAACAAAAAGTGTTCTGCTCGAGCTTTTTTTTCGTCTATTGTTAGTGACGATACATCCGAGCAATCATTGCTTGTATCAATGGATAAACGAGTTAAGTTACCGAATGAATCCAGCTCTACGCTGATCCCTTCATCTTTTGCCTCATTAATCCAAGAAAACATAGCGCCCTCGTTATATTCTTCTATGACAAGTTGAAAATCGTTTCGTAATGGCACCAATGATTGCGCACGCTGTTTTAAGCTTTCTTTTTGCAAGAAAAGCACCTCCGTTTATTCTGACAAGAGAATATTTGTTCTTAGTATATCCATTATTATCCTTTTATTCAACGAGAAACCTGATTGTGTCCTTACACGCATCACTGCAACGATTCATACTATAAAAAGATTAGCGATTAGCTAGGAGGAATTTTGTTGTATTACAATTCTTATCCGTATTATGTATATCCACTTCATTACCCTGTATGGTTGATGCCGCAACATGTTGCTACGCCATCTCAAAGGCAAATAGCCATGCCGACAAACGAACCGAACCGTAGCCCTTACCCTCCTGTGAATATTCAAAAATTAGAAACATCGGTGAAACAAATGCAAAACATTGTCCAACAGGTTCAATTGCTACTTGATAAAATCGCCAAATCGGAGCAGTTTGCACATGAGCTCATGGACGAGGCACAACGTTCCAATCAAGCAGCTGTTGATCGATTAATTAAATCAGTAGGTATTACACTCCAATTTGAGGCGAAATATACACCAGACGGTATTCGCATTGTGTTTAAAGAAAAGGACTGCTGTGGTTTAACGGTGATTTTACAGTGGTGAATGAATTGTAGGGGAAAAGTATATAAGTTTTCATACAGCTGATGAATTAAAGCATGTCAGGTACAATGAGATGGCGATACAGGTACCTGACACGGATGTTAATAAAATAATTGCTTTTGCAAAAGCTGCAATGCTTGCTCGATGCTTCTCAATTCCTCTTGAGAGGCATTTTGTATTTTTTGTTGGAAAAACACTTCAATTTGGTCGAATGTTGTTTTCATCACCTTTTTACCTTCTTCTGTTAGATGCACAGTCTGCTTTCGTCTATCGTCTGTCGCTGTGTGCTTTTCAATTAGTTGTTTGTCCTGTAATTTTTTTAACTCACGGCTTGTGTTCGGTAGTGACATATGCAGACAATCGCTAATGTCACTTGGCGTTACAGGTGGGCTTACATAAATGTATTCAAGAATGTTGTATTGGACAGGCGTGATATATGGTGGCTTTACCTGTTTTTTGATGTCATGTGTCACTTCATGTACCGCAGCTGAAAAAGCAACAAATTGTTGAAAAAGCTTTGTTTGATCCATAGAGCAATCCCTCCTTTATTTACAACATAGCAAATTTGTTATCATAAAACAATTATCATTTGACAACTAAAGGAGAGGTAGGTATTATTTAGTTATCAAAAGATAACTAAAAGGGGGAATTATATGAGAGTGTTAATCGTTTACACACATCCGAATCATCACAGCTTAAACTATGCTTTTTTACAAAGCGTGTTAAAAGGGAGTCATGAAAATCCACTTATTCAAGACATTCAAGTATTGGATTTATACGAGGATGGCTTCAATCCAATTCTTGAATTTAATGAAGAGAAGCGTCGACGAGATATGCACACCGATCCAAAGTTTGAAAAGTATAGAAAGCAATTGATGTGGGCAGATAAAATTGTTTTTATTTATCCGATTTGGTGGGGAAGACCACCTGCGATGTTACTAGGCTATATTGATCAATTATTTGCGGCCAATTTTGCTTACCGAGACAAAGGGGGATGGTTTACTGAAGGGTTGTTAAAAGGGAAATCGGTTGTGTGTATTTCAACGATGAAGGGCCCTGTACATTACCCGCTGTTCTTATTAAATAATAGTCATAAAGCGTTAATGAAAAAGGCTGTTTTTAATTTTGTCGGCATAAAAAAAGTGAAGTTTTTTGAATTTGGTAATATGGAAAGTAAAAATGGAGGGCAGGATAAAAAGCTCCATCAAATTTATCGTTATTTTCGTCAAGTCGCTCATTAAAATGGAAACTAGTAAACTTGCAATAGTTTACTAGTTTTTCGTCACTTTAAACGTTTCATTCGTGCGGCTTCTTGCTTGTCATGTCAAACATAATACAGCGGGCAGACAAATTAAAATAACACGTACGATCGTTAAGAACATCACAAAAATAATGCTTTCGTCTCCGCAGAAATATTGATATAATTGATAATCATTTTCAATTATAAATGAAATGGAGACAACGTTATGAATGTTACAACAAATGAGTTAATAGAGTATTTTGCCACATCATCAATTCAATTCATGAATGTTTTTATAATCACATTACCTGCACGGAAAATGGATACAAATCGAAAAACAGATCATCAAATATGTGGGCTATTCATTCCACTAAAAGGACAGGCACGCTTTTCACTCAATGGTATTCCATATAAGGTGAATACTAATACGATTATCCATGCTAGTTCTAGCATGGATATCGAGATTAAAACCTTTGATGAGGATTTCACCTATGTTGTTGTACAGTATAAAATTGTGCAAGCTCAGGAAGCGTTTAAGCAACTTTTACATAAGCATTTTTCGATAACTGTAGATGATATGACAGCTATTATGGCGAGTGTACAGCAACTGTTAAGTAAAAATGTGCACCCAGATTACTTTTCTCGTTTTGAGTTACAAGTTATTTTTATGAATTTAATCCAAGCTATTTTAAACGGAGCTCGAAACAATCAATATGATGGGATGTTACATGTCATTACGAAAGTATTGGAATATTTTCATACGCACTATGAAGAGGAAATTTTAATTAGTGAGATAGCCGATATGTTTGAGGTGGATCGGAGAAGGATTGCTTATTTATTTGAAAAGGTGACGGGGTTAACACCGATTCAATATTTAACGAAGTATCGTATATCGAAGGCGAAGGAGCTACTAGCTTTAAGTGAATTATCCATTTTGGAAGTGTCCGAAGCAGTGGGCTATCAAGATAGCTTCTATTTTAGTAGGGTATTTAAAAAGCTAATGCATCTGTCGCCAAGTGAGTATCGGAAAAATGTACAAAATCAATCGATATTTCATTATGGGGTGTAGGCGAACAGTTAATCGACATTACATATAATTGACCTGTGAAGTATAGTAGTACCTGCTTTATTTTGTTTACTCGGTTGGTGCTGCTTGAAGCTTGTTAGAAGAAGGAATACAATTTTTTGTTTAACCTGAATGTTAGATAATTCAAGTAAGGAGGAAGGGGCGTTTGAGAAGCTATTTTGAGACACCCCCCTCTTCTACATCTAATCTAACAACACTTATAACTCATAACGAGTAAATTCTAAAACATATATTACCATTTGAGTAACCGTTGCTTTCCGCTGCGGCACTCGCTTTCCACGGGCGAGATCAAGCCTCCTCGTCGCTCATGCTTCGCTGCTCCTGTCGCTACGCTTTCGTCGCAAATAAATTTCCTGCGGGGTCTTGATTGTCTCGCTTTTCCCGTAGGAGTCTCGTGCCTCCGCTACAAGCAACTAGTGTTCAATAAAAAAGGGTTTGCTAAAAAATAATAAATATTCTCATAGGTTACAGGGGTTAGGTGACGATATGTGTAAATCAAAAGAAAATGATTTCTTTTAAAGAAGAGAAATATTTTTCTAGAATATCGAGAAGTATTCACTTTTGCCGTAGCGCGCCATAGCCACAGGAGCCGGAACAGGAGATCCAAACAGGCCGCGCCTGTTTTAGCTTCTGTGTAGGCTGTGGCAAAGCGCGGAGGCTATGATACATACCTTTCACTATTTAACTGGTATTTTTAGGATGCATCTTCTATGGGCTTAATTCAATATGTTCGAGGTAAAATTTTTAGAATCTGGCCCTCCAGCAACTTTAAACTCTTCATGTTTATGCACATAATCCTTAGGCAAAGGTAACTTTCCATCCTCACCAATCCGATATTCTATCCCTTGTACTATAAATACTGAATTTTCATCATAACCGAATATACGCCAGTCTATTTCACGTGTCGATTTACTCTCTAAATCTACATTATAAATTACACCCCTTGTATCAATGCGGTAGCGTGTAGAGCAATTATTAATTGTAAAATGTTCGTTCGGATTAATCCCAAATTGTTGGAACTCCTTTAAAATTTCATCAGCTTCAAAAAACACTGAAAAGACGTTAAGATCTCTGAATTCAGCAAACCATTGAAGCTCGTTTAAAAATTGACCTTTGCGCTCTAAATGTACTCTTTGCTCATCCGATATTTCATGATCAAAGTGATCTATTTTCACATAGTTATAGCCATTATCATTAATTAAGTGATAATTTACATACCCGTAATCGGTCATTAAACTATACACTTTGTTGCTTCGAATCGTTAAATTATGATGTCGATCTATATAGAGTTGATTTGCTAAAATAGGGTCATAGATATTAATTTCACTAATCCCTTTATTCTGTTTATCAGACATGGCTGTTTTAATAGGAACTACGTTTTTCTCCATTAATCTACCGATAATAGATGCTACATTTCCTAATGATTGAAATTTCATAATCTACTCCTTTTTTAGTGAATAATTTACATTACCTCGTTTTATAAGAGGGATAAAGTTGTAATAAGGAAGTCAGTTAAATAGCCTCATCAGAGGGGGGAGTATTGGCCTTTAGTAAATTAATACTAGTAGTGTTGATTGAAGTGGACGTTGGAGTACTTAGGTTAAATTTATAGTTGTTACTACAATGAATTTCATATTGGAGATGAATTCGATGTCAATTACACTTGCCGCCTTTCACTTCAATCAATAGAAGGACAATTAAATTTTAATTGCTCCTTTATAAAGTGTTCTTCATGATATTCTAAGTGACGCAACTAGTTTGAATATTTACTGGCTTCCCTAAAGTGAATCTTATTCATAGTGTATGCTATAACAATAATAACTTTTAGTAAGTTATCTCAATCCTAGCACTCGATATACCGACATTACAACCGACAATTTTTCTGTCGGTATACCGACAATTGAGCGATATTATATAATGGATACTTATTCGTTATATCTGTCTATAAAAAAACTAGTACCTGCTATTAAGATAGACAGGTACTAGTTTTATAGTAATAGGAAACTTATAGTAAGTTCTTTTCTTTTACTAGTTCAATCGCTTCTAGGCGAGAGGGGACATCCAATAATGTAAAGAGCTGTGTTAAATAACGTTCAACGGTACGTTGGGTGACACAAAGTTTATCGGCTATCATCTTATTTGTATCGCCTTGTATAAGCATGAGCATAAGTTGTTTTTCTTTATTGGTTAACTTGAGATTATCATATTTATCGACCATTCTATTTGTAATATAATCAATAAAATCAGTAGATAAAACTAAATCTCCATTCATAATTGAACGAATGGTTTGTATAACTTTTTCTTGAGAAGCGGTTTTAGATAAAATGCCATCAATTTTTTTTTCTATAAGTAATGGATAATAAGATTGGATATCATCACCTGTATATAAAATGATGCGTGCATTTTCTTGCTCCGCTTTAATATCTGCCGCTAGGGAAATACCATCTTGAATCGTCATATTTACATCGATTAAAAATACATCAAAATGGGTATTCTCCATTCTGCTGAGAACTTTTGCTGCATTCTCTTCTGTTTCAATAAATACATCATTTAATCCTTGAAACAAACTTTTGGAACCTTGTAAAACAATAGGATGGTCATCTACTATTAATACTGAAATCAAGTACGTCACTTCTTTCAATGATTTTAATGTGAATAGACATGCCTTCATTCATATTAGAATCAATTGTCATATGTCCGTTAAAAGCTTCTACCCTTTCTTGCACACCTTGTAACCCCATTGATTCACCATGCCAAATGTCTGATAAGTTACAACCGATCCCGTTATCACGATAGATTAATTCAAATCCATTATCTAGTTCTTGAAGATAGAGTTCGACAATTTGTGCCTGCGAATGTTTTAACGCGTTATTTAATAGCTCTTGTACAATCCGATAAATGACTAAAGTTAATTGCTCATCTTCTAAATACAATCGGTCAAACTGTGTGGTTAGTGTGAAACTCGCTCGTTTCGCTGTTCGCTCGCTAAGCCTTTCAAGTGCAGCATTTAACCCCATATTTGCTAATAGTGGAGGCTTTAATGTTTCACAATATGCTCTTAAACTATGGATGGATATAACCATTTGTTCGTGTAGATTTTTTAATTTTGACTGAACAACTAATGAATCCGTTTCATAGATCAATCCATCTACTTGCCTGGCGATATGCAAATGTTCCTGTAAAACAGTGTCATGTAATTCTTGTGCTAACTGAAACTTTTCATCATCTACTCTTATCCACACTAATTTTTTGAGCCATGTCGGTTCTTTTCCATCTATTTGCCGTAGTTGTTGTAGTTCATCTACTAGTTCTTCAATTACTTTAGTACTTTCAATAAAAGTATTCGTATATGTAAGTAATAGTTCTAGCCATAACAATTCATCTGCTTTTAAGCGAATCGTCTGCTCATGGTTAATAATTAGCCATCTTTTACAGTGAGTATCTTGATGAATTAAAGCTAAATAGACATGCTCTTTTCTGATAATTTCACCAAGACTTAGCTTCTGAAATGATAAGTCATCTATTAAAGTAAGATGGTCATTTGTAGATGTCATCTGCCCTGTTGTAAAATCGTATGTGATGACGGCGACTTGTTTTACTTCTAAATGATAGACGATTTCTTCTGTTAACAACTTTAGCATTGGCTCTACACGATGGGATTTTCCCAATTTATCAATCGTTTGATATAGTTTATGAATGTGATCTCCTTTAGTAGAAAATAATATTTTACGACCACGATAATCAATTTTTTCTTTAATGTATAAGAAAATAGTGATTGAAGTGAGTAAAAGCAGAGTGACCTCAAATAGTTTAGTGAGTGCTATATCTGTGATGAAATAAATGCATCCAATTAACCAACATGTGATAAATAATGCAAGAGTAAAATAATAACGGAAACGCGAAACGTGGTAAACAATGTCAAATAAACGCTCGGTTAGTTGTATAAAAGTAATGTTGAATGGGATTAATAGTAAGAATAAAGCACAAATATCAGCATTAACAATCGATTGTTTAAATAAAACTTCTGGCAATACAAAAAGTACTAGGAATGGTAAAAGAGGTACAACCAAACCGAGAAATAATATTTTTAGTGGTGCTGATTTATACTGAATATAGCTGTAGGTTAAAATAAATAAAATAACTGAAAGTAAAAATATAAATAGAGCAAGAATAATAAAGGGGCTGACTGAACTAAATGATGGATAGAACAGTCTTATTATTCCAAAAAAAGTAGACAACAAAGGAATTATGTATAAAAAGTTCGTATTTTGAATAAATGGCCATTTAATATTTAAAAATAAAAAGTAATGTTTTAGAAAATTTAGCAACAAAACAAGGCAAAGAAGTAAGCAACTACTATTTACAATAATCCCGATGCTGTCTAATTTTGCAGAGGCGCCACTGCTAATATAGGCTAAGGATACGATAAGAATAAAATAAATTAGAAAGTTTACATATGGTACATGTCTTTTAAAATAGTACAAATAAAATGAGACACATAATGCTAATAAAAAATAAATACTCGGAAATACAAAAAGCATATAAAACTGTTGAGGTATATCCGTATGTTGAATATCAATAGTTAAGAGAGAACCATCCGATTTTAAAATGGATAATTCAGTTGCTCTTCGAATTGATGGATCATATTGTATCTGGGATATATCGTGTATAGGGATTCCATCTATTTTTACTACAATATCCCCAATAGAAATTTGTTCGTTGTTAGCCCACTCTTTATAACCTATAGATTCAATTTTCCATTGTTCATCTTGTTGTTTTAAATCAATGTCTACAAAAGGAGTTGCAAAAGAAACGTAAAGTACATATATTCCTAAAATAAGGTAAACGTAAATCAGCAACCAAAATGAATTGTACTTAAAAATTTTATTGCCAATAATTTGATCTTTCAAGTTTTAGCTCTTCCTTAAAAGCCTCTAACATAGCTTGTGTTTCCGTTTCAGTAACGCCTACTAAAGAAACTTTCTTCTCTTTTAGTAACTCTACAATATTTGCATTTTCTTGTAAGAATTGAATCATTTTAATCATGGCTTTTCCTCATTTCATTATTTTTTTTAAATATTCTTTATTTGCTGCATTCATATTGCTGTTTTGAATCATGTTTAATGCTTGATTTCGGTATAGATTTTTAATCGCAAGAGCATAGCGAATCGCACCACTATTTGTTAGTGCTTCGATGATATTTGGTTTTGCTAAAATAATTTCTTCTTGACGAGCGTAATATTTTGTTATCTCTTCCGAAATATCATTCTTCAACGAAAAAAGATAAATAATAGGTAGAGAATATTTCCTATTTAACAAATCATTTTTACAGTCCCATTCTTTTAAATCTTGAATATCATTTTTAATTTGCTGTACGACACCGATAGATTTTGCATATTGTTCAACTTGTACGGATTTCTCTCCACAAGCAAGAGTGCAACCTACTAAGCAACTCATCGCCGTAAGAGAACCAGATTTTTGCTCAATCATTTGTAAATAAGAAGATTCATCTTGACAAACATTCAGTAAATCTAGTTGTTGACCATTGATACTGAGTAAAGTGTATTCTTCAATTATTTGTAAGGCGAGGTCTCGATGTTCAAAATGACTTTGACGTAGTATTTTAAACGCTATCATCATCATGGCTAGAACTGCATTTAGCGATAATTCGGGTGTTTTTACCCATAAATAATTACTATCGCCATCTTGTAAGTCGTCAATAATATCAAACGATAAAATAAGCAATTCAATTGCAGCAGCTATTTTGTAAATATCTTGGTTAAAGTGATCTGCATACTCTTCATAATGAATGATACACAAAGTTCCAAAGTGAAATCCCAATGTCTCTTTTTCATTTTTAAAGCTTTGTAGTATACTTCTTAGTTCATTTCCAATTAATTCCTCAGTAGCAATGATTTCGTCTAACAAAATACTAATTTCTTTATTTAATTGCTCCAATTTTTTGAACCACCCCCTTAATGGATATAATATATAAAATAACATAAAATTTCCATATAAATTTCTAGTTTAATACAAATTATTCCTAACTTATTCACATAAGTAACATAATAAGAACCGCTAAACACTACAGATGTCGGATCTATTTTGTTTAACCTTGTTAAAATGCAATGTCTCCCAATTGAATTCTTTCGTTAAAAATTGTTTAATGTTTTTAAAGGATAATGAAAGTAGGTTGTGACATGCAAGATTTAGGGAGCCGCATTCGCCAACTGCGAAAAGAACGAAAATTAACACTTGCACAGTTGGCGGGGGAGCGTTTAACGAAGGGAATGCTTAGTTTAATTGAAAATGGAAAAGCACAGCCTTCCATGGAAAGCTTGCATTATATTGCACAGCAGCTTCAAGTAGATGTTTCGGCCTTACTTGGTGAAGAAATTGAGTCATTGAAAGAGTTAATGTTAGAAGTGGAAGAAATGCGTGTGCAATTAAATGATCATCCAGATGATAAAGTGCGTGCACAAATCATCATCGATAAAATTAATCCTATTGTAGATAAATTGCAAACAGATCGATATGAACATATAAGACTAAAAGAAATCTATTTAATTTCCTTAACGCTTATTAATAACAAGCTAGATGAACACGCATTATATGACGTTATGAACTGGTATGAAGGTGTACATGCGTATGGCCGTTTACTTAGTTGTTATAACTTTTTATGTTGGTATGCCTTTGAAAGAAAAGATTATGAAAAGGCACTGGATATGTTAAAGCAAGGAGAAAAACGAATCGAGCCGTATTGGTTCATTCTGGATGATATTAGTCGAATTAGCTTATTTTACAACTTAACGGTTATGTACTATGCAGTAAATGATGTAAAAAACGGTTTATTGTATAAAGAAAAGATGCTGCAAATTGCAGAAAAAAAGAAAATTTACTACCGTATGGACGATTTTTATCGCTTGCTATTTATACAGGCAATATGTGACCATGAATTTGAAGTGAGTAAGCAGTATTTTAAAAAGGTGCAACTAATTACAGAACTTGCGGAAGACAATGAAAAGGCTTTTTATTATTTATTTTGCAAAGTGCATTATATAAGCGTTGTAGAGAAAAATTATGAGCAAGTGCTAATTATATTAAATGAAGAAATCTATTCACAACGAGATGCGTCCAGCCAGGAAACGAAAGATCTTTTCCTGATGGAAGAAGCGATTGCATTGTATCATTTAGAAAAATATGAACAAGCTTTAGCTATTTGTGAAGGAATTAAAGCACCTAACTATTTAAAGCATCCAGTTGATTTAGCGATATTTTATCGCTTTGTTGCATACCGGGCGTTAATGTATAAACAGCTTGGTGATATAGAATCAGCAAAACGCGATATTTTATATGCGGAAAAAAGTGTCGAATCATTTGCATCCACATACTACACGGACTTTATTCGTCAAACATATAAAGAAATTATGACATAATGAAACAAGCCTCCACTGTCTGTTCAGGGAGGCTTTTGTTTATTTGTCTTTCATATTGAGTCGGCGTTCTAATAGTTTTTGACGATATTTATAGACACCGTATATAACAGCTAATAGAACAATTACAAGAACGAAAGGTTGTAAATATTGTTTAAATAATGGTCCTGCTTGTTCCCAATTTTCCCCAAGCTTTACTCCTAAATAGACGTAAAGGGCTGTGATAGGTAACATAGCACAAAATGTATACACGGAGAATTTCGTAAGTGACATTTTAGCCATGCCACATGGTACGGAAATCGCGGTACGGACAACAGGCATAAAGCGACCGAAGAAAGCAACCCCTGCACCGTATTTGGCAAAAAATTTATCTGCTGCGTTTACTTGTTTCTCATTAACTAAAAAATATTTACCGTACTTTAAAACAAGTGGACGGCCCCCATAACGACCAAGTGCATATAGTGTAATTGGGCCAATTGTACCACCGACTGTACCGGCAAGTACCATTAAATAATAGTTGAATTCTCCTTGTGAAATCCAGTATCCAGCAAGTGGCAACACCGCTTCGGCAGGAATAAATTCAAAACAAAGCGCTAAAAGCACACCGAAGTAGCCTAACCCTTTAAAAAATTCAATCATTGGCATAACGATTGCATCTAACAAATTCAATCAACTCCAAAACATAGACTATCCCTTACGACGAAATACTTGTCCTAAAGTTTCATCATACCATGTCTTTTCTTGCTTGAACAGATTTGTATCGTGTATCGAGCGCTTGAAAACGTGATTCTTCAAAGTCTTTTTGTCCACGTAAATATTTTTCTTTCAAGTTAAAATAACATATTTCAAAATACGTATCATTATGATGATTGTGGAATGGTTTTTCAATATTTACCGTAGGGTCAATGTCTTGAAAGTAATGATTCATTTTATCAACGGTACGTATTTTAATCGCACGCTCCCTCATTTCCTGTAAAACGAGCTGTGTATAAACATACAAATGTTCCTTAGGGTATTCATAAATATAGTTAATTAAAATGTGTCGATCTTCTTTAGCAAAAACACTATTTAGTTCCCGCCATTGGGCAAGAAGCTGCGATTTTGGTAGAAGATCCATCATATCTTGATGCCATAAACGCATATTAAAACCTCCTTTAGACTGAAGAATAATGAACTATTCAATAGCAACTATTATAAACATTTTCCTTGCATATTCAACACTATATAAATGGAAATAACTGCTTGTGAATGTCCATGTGATAAGTAGGTAAATTGCTTTTTAATGCCCCAACATGGATCGCTTCTTTCGCTCCTTACAATTTCTTCTGCACACAAATGGTATACAAAAATGATGTAATCTATAGTATAGTGATGATATTTATCGAGAAGTAGGTGATGTTTTTGTGACGGTTGTGATAGGTATAATAGCCGTACTAGTCGACCGGGTATTTGGGGATCCGAAAAAGTGGACACATCCAGTGATATGGATTGGGCGGTTAATCGCTTTTTTAGAAAAGCATTGGAATAAGGGAAATGTGCGGAAATATAAAGGTTTCTTTGCTGTTGTCGTAACCGTTTTAACAACGGGTTTTGTTGTAGGGGGAATTGTTTGGTTCAGTTATACTGTTCACTGGGCAATAGGTATTGCAATAGAAGTTATACTCATTAGTTTAGCTTTAGCACAAAAAAGCTTAGAGGAAGCGGCGATGCTTGTATACCGCGCATTAGAACAACAAGATTTCAAAGAAGCACGGGAAAAGCTTGGATGGATTGTCGGACGAGATACGGAGCATTTAGACGAAAGTGAAATTGTACGTGGCGTTGTGGAAACGGTGTCTGAAAATACGAGTGATGGTGTAACGGCGCCATTATTTTACGCACTGTTATTTGGCGCGACAGGTGCGTGGGTGTATAAGGCCATTAATACGCTGGATTCGATGATTGCCTACAAAAATGAGCGTTATCATGATTTTGGCTTTGTGGCAGCAAAGCTAGACGATGTCGCTAATTTCATTCCGAGTCGTATTACAGGCTTTTTATTGCTTATTGGCACAAAATCAGTTGTGCAACAACGACTCACATATCGATTTGCACAGTGGATAGGGGATGCTAGGAAACACCCAAGTCCAAACAGTGGCTATTTAGAGGCAGCGACGGCTGTACAGCTTGGTATTCGTCTCGGCGGTGAAAATGTATACGGCGGCAAAAAATCATTTCGTGCGTATATGGGGCAGCTTGTTTTTGAGATGCATCGGGGTCATATTGTCCAGTCCATTCAACACATGTATATCGTCACATTCTATTTTTTAGTTGTAGTAGGAGGGATTATCATTGCAATATCCAGCACATGGAGCTAATGCGGATGCTCTGTATAAGGCACTTCGTATACAGATGCCAAATAAGGTCATTGATTTAAGTGAAAATGTCAATCCAGCAGGTGTTCCGCCAAGTGTACAGCACGCATGGCCATCATTAATCAATCACATTACGATGTATCCAAATGAACAAGCGGAGCCATTTCGTTCAAAGGTTGCGGCGTTCCATGACGTCAAGCCTGAGCACATCATTGTTGGCAATGGGGCAGCAGAATGTTTAATGGTGTTAGCTCGGTATTTTAACGGAGGAACAGTGGGAGTAATTGAGCCGTCCTTTTCTGAATATAGACGGACTTTACTGCAAGAAAATGTGACGGTTCAGTCGATTGTGGTAGACGATATTTGTACATATAAATTTTCAATGGAACAAGTGAAGGCAGCGATGCATGCGGTTGATGCTGTCTATTTATGCAATCCAAATAATCCAACAGGTGCACTGACAACAAAAATGGACATTCAGGCGTTACTCGAATATGGGCAAAAAGTAAGTTGTACTTTAGTCGTGGACGAAGCCTTTATGGATTGGACAGATGAAGTAGAAAGCGTTATTTCACTTGTTGAAAAGTATGAGAATTTAATCGTGTTGCGCTCCATGACGAAAATGTATGCGCTAGCAGGGATTCGACTTGGTTATATAGTTAGTCAAAAAGCGCCGATGCTTGCAGGATTTTTTCCCCATTGGAATGTGAGTGGGGTAGCGAATCAGGTAGGTTGTCTTTGCTTAGAAGAGGACCAGTACGTTGCACAAGCGAGACAAAGTAGTGCACAAATACGGGAAGAAATGACAAACTTTTTGAAAGATTATGCATGCGAAGTATCGAATAGTGCGGCCAATTTTTTGTTGTTTCAATTGCCGCAGCCATACAACCCAGATCATTTTTTTAAAACGCTTTTGTCAGCGGGAATTGTGCTTCGTCATACGAAGAATTATGTCGGTCTAGACGGACAGTGGTTCCGACTTGCGATGAAGGAGCCTGAAAAAATGACATCGTTTATGCGAGTATTTACTGACTATGTGCAAAACAATTAGAATTTATCGCCATGGTGAAACAGAGTGGAACAAGCAAGGGGTGTTACAAGGCTGGCTTGATTCACCTTTAACGGAATATGGCAAACAACAAGTGCAAGATGTGGACTGGCAACCGGATATCGTCTATGCAAGTGACTTACAACGTGCTATTTCTACTGCTACATGGATGTTTCCGAACATGGAAATTCATACAGACGCACGCCTTCGTGAAATTTATTTAGGTGATTGGCAAGGGCAGCCAATTGTACATCTTCAGCAACAAGTAAATTATCAATACTACAGCGAAGCACCTGAAAAATTTATCGCAGACTCACAAGAATCGTTTGAGCAAGTGGCAAATCGGTTACTCGCCTTTTTACAAAGCATCAAAGAAATCCCACAGCAACAGATTGCGGTTGTTTCGCACGGTGTAGCCATTGCCTGTTTACAATGGGCAATCGAGAAGCGTTCACTGGCGACATTATGGCAAAAGGGAATGCTTTCAGGTGGGGACTTTATTTCTTTGTATTTAGATGAGGAAGAGTGGTATTTGGAAAAAATAACTTTACAGAAAATTTAAAGACATGCTATACTAAAATCTGTTAAGATAAAACAATATATTGTATTAGTTCTAGCGAAGGTACTACTATATGTAGTTTAAAAGGGAAGAACGGTGTAAATCCGTCGCTGTCCCCGCAACTGTAAACGCTGACGATGACGAAAAATCCACTGTACTTTTGAGTATGGGAAGGAACGTCAAAGGATGAAGCGAAGCCAGGAGACCTGCCTACCTAGACGACTGTACATTTCTTCGGGGGATAGGAAATGGAGGCGGGTTCTTTTTTGACGTTTCCATTTCAAGCTACCTCATCGTGAGGTAGCTTTTTTATTTTGAATAAAAATTGCGTCACACTTATGACATGTGGACAATGCCTAGCTAGACGTATTTTTATTGTATCTTCCACCGTTTGAAAGAAGCGGCTCATCGCATAATGCCGATACGTCGACGAGCCAGTAAAAAGCGTGGTGTTCTCATACACCACCTTTTTTAGCAGATAGGGCAGAATCAGCTTTATGGATATCTGCATAAGAAAGACGATTAAAATTAGATAAAAGCAGCATCATAAAGTATTCCTCTGTCAAACGGGGCTACCTGCTTTATGATGCAAAACTTACTTTTCGCTGAGAGAAGCATAGGTGAGATAGGCTTTTTTATTGGAGGGGACATGTTGAAGAAAGGGAAAATATTCGTCGTTGGCTTTGGTCCTGGCGATTATGAACATATTACAAAACGTGCAGTTGATGCATTAAAACAGAGTGATTATATTATTGGCTATAAAACATATGTAGAACTGATCGAGCATTTAGTAACGGCGAAATCCATCGTAAGTACAGGGATGACAGAAGAGGTTTCACGTGCACAGGAGGCGGTACGACAAGCAGAGGCAGGTCATATTGTATCCGTTATTTCAAGCGGAGATGCTGGTGTATACGGCATGGCTGGACTTGTATATGAGGTACTAATCGAGCTTGGCTGGACAGAAAAAGACGGCATAGCAGTAGAAGTGGTCCCAGGCATTTCAGCGATTAACTCGTGTGCGAGCTTGCTTGGTGCCCCAGTGATGCACGATGCCTGTACGATTAGCTTAAGTGACCACTTAACACCATGGACAGTCATTGAAAAACGTATTGAAGCAGCAGCGATGGCTGATTTTGTCGTTGCCTTTTACAATCCGAAAAGTGGACGTCGTACAAGGCAAATTGTCGAGGCACAACGGATTCTATTAAAATATCGTTCACCTGCAACACCAGTAGGTTTAGTGAAAAGTGCTTACCGTGAAAGTCAGAATATTGTGCTAACAACACTTGCTGAAATGCTAGAGCATGATATCGGCATGCTCACAACAGTAGTAGTGGGCAATTCATCGACATTCTTCTACGATAATAAAATAATTACGCCACGTGGTTACCAGCGCAAATATACATTAGGCGAGGATGTACAACCGTTAAAACCGCACCAGCGTTTACGAAAAGAAAATGAACCGTGGGCACTGGATCAGCAAACAGGTGAAGCCCAAACGGGTTTTGAAAAAATAACGGTGCCTGCTCCAGAAAAGCCAAAAAAAAGTGCATTGGAAATGGCGCAGATGGCATTAAAGCTTGTCGGTGGTGAACCATCTGTATTAGTGCAACAAAAAGTAGAGTCGATTTTTGAATTTGCGGTTAGTCCGGGCGTAGCGAATAAAATGCTTACCCCCCAACAAATGATGCTGTTAGCCGAAATTGTTGGTGAACAAGGGACGCTTGAATATACGCCGGAGCATCGTATGCTAGTAAAAGTGCCAACTGAGCAGCCAGATGAGCTCGTTGCACGTTTACGTGAGGTCGGTTTACTTGTTTTACCGATTGGCGATGTGCTCAATATAAAGGCATGTGATTTTTGCTATGGCGAAAAAGCAGAGTCCATTCCATATGCAGAGGAAATTGCCCAAACGCTTGGTGGGATGAAGCTACCGAAGGAATTGCATGTCGGCTTTAATGGTTGCGGAATGGCTTGCTACCGCGCTGTTTTTGATGATATCGGCATTGTGTATCGCAAGAAGAAATTTGATTTATTTATTGGGGCAAAGCCGGTTGGACGAACAGCTCATGCAGCACAGCCTGTTGCAGAGGGGCTTGAACCGGAGGAACTAGTACCGCTATTAACGAAAATCATTGAAGAATATAAGCAGCATGCTCATCCGAACGAGCGCTTGTTCAAGTACTTTAAACGTGTGAAAAAAATATTGCATTATACATATCACGATATGAGCTGCAAAATCGAAGTAGAGCCAGCTCCATGTGGTGATTAACGAAAGGGAGACTGAAATGAAATCCATTTTATTTGTAGGGCATGGAAGTCGATTAGCAGCAGGAAATGAGGAAATCCAGCGCTTTGTAGATAAAATACGCCCAGACTTAGAGGATCAATTTTTAGTGGAGACGTGTTTCTTGGAGTTGTCACGACCTTCGATACCAGAAGGAATTGAAGCATGTATTCAAAAAGGTGCGAAAGAAGTATATGTAGTACCCATCATTTTATTGCATGCGGGTCATTCTAAACTACATATCCCGGCAGAAATTCAAGATGCGATCGAAAAGTATCCAAATGTGAAATTTACATATGGCGAAACGATTAGTGTGCATCCACAAGTGTTTGATATTTTAATAGATCGCTTGCAGGAAGTAGGAATCGATACAGCTGCTCAACATGACGATACAGCGATTTTACTTATCGGGCGTGGCGGCAGTGACGCAGAGGCGAACAGTGATTTTTATAAAATTACTCGTTTACTGTGGGAGAAGCTGCAGGTGAAATGGGTCGAAAGCGCATTTATGGGTGTTACAAAACCACGCGTTGATGAAGGTATCAAACGTTGCATTCAGCTTGGTGCGAAAAAAGTAATCATGCTACCGTACTTTTTATTTACGGGTGTGTTAATGGAGCGTATAGATAAGATGTTACAGCAGTACAGCGAGCAATATCCGAAACATGAGTTTGTGCTAGCGAAGTATTTTGGCTATCACCCAACGTTACAGGAAATTTTAAAGCAACGTGCAATGGATGCAGTAGAAGGGCGCTCAACAGGCGAACGCGATATGGAGAAATATCGCGCCTATGTAGCAGAACATGGACCGATTCATCGCCATTGCTTTGACTGTCATGTGCGTTGTCATACACCGGAGCGTTGTTATAACTGTCCTCATGCACATGATGACCATCATCACGATCATGACCACGAGCATCATCACCACAGTCATGCACATGATGGAAAGGTGGAGCATACAACATGATTTTCATGTTAGCAGGTACAAGTGATGCGAGAGAGTTAGCCATTCGCTTGCAGGACAAGGGGCATTCGTTAATCGCGACTGTCGTAACAGAATCAGCAGCTAGTAGCTTAAAGGAAGCAAATATTTCGCATCATATAGGGCGTTTACATGCCATGCAAATGGTAGAGCTTTGTCAAAAGTTAGGTTGTAATAAAATTGTCGATGCCAGTCATCCATTTGCAGAAGAAGCATCAAAAGAAGCGATTTCTGCTTCGAACATTCTTAATATTCCTTATATTCGGTATGAACGACGGAATGAGCAATATGATCACCCACTCATTTCAGCGGTTGATACATATGAGGAGGCCGCACTGTTAGCGAAACAAAAAGGCGGCACGATTATGCTAACGACGGGTAGTAAAACACTTGCTACGTTTACGAAGCATTTATTAGACGATGAGTGTATTCGCTTATTAGCTCGTATGCTGCCGAATAAAGAAAATATGGAGAAATGCGATGCGTTAGGTGTAGTGCAAAAGGACATTATTGCGATTCAAGGGCCTTTTTCGAAACAATTAAATGCCGCATTGTATGAGCAATACGGTGTTACATTAATGGTGACAAAAGAGAGTGGGAAAGTCGGCTCAGTCGATGAAAAGATTGAAGCGGCGCTCGAGTTGAACATCGAAATTATTTTAATTAAACGCCCTCAAATTGCTTACGGAGAAGTGTATGCAACGTTTGAGGGAGTAGAGCAAGCAATCCAACAATTAGGAGGAAATAAACAATGACAGCCAATATGAATTTTAATACAGCATTTACACCGCTAACAGTAGATCCAGATAAAATTTACGATTATAGTTTTTCCATCATTAAAGAAGAAATGGGCGAGCATCCTTTCACAGATGAGCAGTGGATGGTTGTACGCCGTGTGATTCACGCGTCAGCAGATTTTGAATTAGGACGTAGTGTCATGTTTACAGAGGACGCAATAGAAGCGGGCGTTCAAGCCATTTTAAGTGGAAAGCATGTCATTGCAGATGTACAAATGATTGAAAGTGGTGCAGGTCGCAAGCGTTTCCAAAAGCATGGCGGCGATTTACACTGCTACATCGCAGACCCAGACGTATGGGAAGAAGCAAAAAAACAAGGAACAACACGTGCGATTATTTCGATGCAAAAAGCGGTTCGTGAGCATGAAGGCGGTATTTATGCGATTGGGAATGCACCGACAGCATTACTTGAACTAATTCGTTTAATTAAAGAAGGGATTGCAAAACCAGATTTAATTATCGGGATGCCGGTTGGGTTTGTATCAGCGGCTGAATCGAAAGAAGAGTTAGCTTTATTAAAGGGGATTCCATTTATTACAAACGTAGGACGTAAAGGTGGTAGTACGGTAACAGTAGCCGCACTAAATGCCATCTCGATTTTAGCAGATGAACGTGCAAAACAAGAAAAGTAAAAAAGACCCTTCTGAGATGCGTCATGGCTACACGACAGGGGCTTGTGCAACCGCGATGACAAAGGCGGCATTACTTGCGCTCATTACAAAGGAAGTACCAGAGCAAGTAACGATTTATTTGCCAGTCGGTCAATTTGCAACATTTCAAGTAGAGTCTTTTCAAGTAACGGAAAATGCAGTGATGTGTGAAACAATTAAGGATGCAGGGGATGATCCAGATGCGACACATAAGGCACGCATTCAAAGTACGGTTCGTTTATTAAATACGCCTGATATACGGATTGATGGTGGTATTGGCGTTGGGCGTGTGACAAAGCCAGGGTTACCTGTTCCGGTGGGAGAAGCAGCGATTAATCCTGTGCCACGCAAAATGCTCTATCAAGTGATTGATGAAGTGAAGGAGCAGTATAGTCTTACACAAGGTGTGGAGGCAGTCATTTCAGTGCCAGATGGTGAGGAAATTGCTAAAAAAACACTAAATGGTCGTTTAGGCATTATCGGCGGTATTTCGATTTTAGGGACAAGAGGTACCGTCGTCCCATTTTCAAGTTCTGCCTATATGGCAAGCATTGTACAGGCGATTAGTGTCGCAAAAGAGGCAGGCTGTGATCATCTTGTCATTACGACAGGTGGGCGCAGTGAAAAATATGCGATGCAGCAATACCCGGATTTACCGGAAGAAGCTTTTATCGAAATGGGTGACTTTGTCGGCTTTACGTTAAAACATATAAAAAAACAAGGAATTCCGAATGTCTCTCTCGTTGGGATGATGGGGAAATTTTCAAAAGTTGCACAGGGCGTCATGATGGTACATTCCAAAAGCGCACCTGTCAGCTTTTCATTTTTACAGCAGCTTGCAAAGAAAGCCGGTGCACCAGCCGAGTTGGTGGAAGAAGTATTGCAAGCGAATACAGCCTCTCAAGTAGGGGAATGGATGCTCGAGCATCATGTGCCACAGTTTTTTGAGGAGCTCTGTAAAAACTGTTGCTACCATGCCATTGCACATGTGAAGGGGGGCATCAATGTGTCGACGTCCCTGTATTCGATGAAGGGTGAATGTTTAGGAAAGGCTGAAAATATACATGAAATCAATGAAAATGATTGGTATCGGGGATAACGGTATTGAAGGGTTATTACCGCAATATAGACAATGGATTGAAGAAAGCGAAGTACTTGTTGGCGGTGAACGCCATTTAGATTTCTTTCCGCAATATAACGGAGAAAAAATAATCCTAAAAGGCGGGCTAACTAAAATTGCGAGCTATTTAATAGAAGAAACTCGCTCAGTTGTCATTTTAGCATCGGGCGATCCGTTGTTTTATGGTATTGGTGGCGTATTAGCGAAGAAATTACCACTAGAAATTTATCCGTATACAAGTTCTATTCAATTAGCCTTTTCTCGTATGCAAGAATCTTGGCAAGACGCGTATATTACAAGTTTGCATGGACGTTCTATCAAAGGGTTTGCCCAAAAAATTGATGGCTATAAAAAGGTCGCGATTTTAACGGATGAGCATAATACGCCAAGCAGTATTGCGAGCTATTTAAAGCACTATAACTTAACTGAATATGAAGCGTTTGTTGCGGAAAATTTAGAAGGGATCAATGAACGTTGTGGCTTTTATTCTTTAGATGAAATGGAGCAGCAAACGTTTTCTCCATTAAATGTTGTCATTTTACGTCAAATCGCACAGCCACCTCAGTATGCACTTGGGATTGAGGATGCACTATTTATCCAGCGTAAACCAGATAAAGGACTCATTACGAAAAAAGAAATTCGCGTGCTCAGTTTGCAAGCGATGCAGCTTACGAAGGATAGTGTTGTGTGGGATATTGGGACGTGTACAGGTTCTGTTGCGATTGAAGCGGCAAAAATTGCACGAGAAGGTGCCGTTTATGCGATTGAAAAAAATGAAGCAGACCTTGAAAATTGTTTTGCCAATCAGCAACGATTTCGCGTTGATGTGACGGCAAAGTTAGGGAAGGCACCAAGTGGGTTAGATGAGTTCCCGGATCCAGATGCCATCTTTATCGGTGGGAACGGTGGCGAGATGGAACAATTACTGACACTTTGTATCCAGCGCTTAAAAGAGGGCGGTCACTTTGTTATGAATGTGGCGACGATTGAAAATTTATATAAAGCAGTGGAATGTCTAAAATCACTAGATTGTGAGGTTAGTATTTTACAGGCACAATTAGCGAGAAGTAAACCGATTTTGGATATGACGCGCTTTGAGCCACTAAATCCGATTTTTATTATTACAGCAACAAAGAAAGGAATAGGACAATGAGTAATTTAGGTGTGTTATACGGATTAGGTGTAGGACCTGGAGACCCAGAGCTAATTACAGTAAAGGCATTCCGTTTATTACAGGAATGCCCTGTGATTGCGTATCCGAAAAAATTAAAAGGTAGTAAAAGCTATGCACATCGCATTGTTGATGTGTATATTAATCCAGCTGAAAAAGATATGCTTGGTCTTGTATTCCCGATGACGAAAGATGAGGACGTTTTAGCGCGCGAATGGAAAAAATCTGCTGAGACAATTTATGAATATTTAGCACAAGGAAAAGATGTGGCTTTCGTAACAGAAGGAGATCCGATGCTATTTAGTACGTTTATTCATTTAATGAAGCTGATGCAATCGATGCATCCCGATGTGCAAATTGTAACGATTCCAGGCATTTCTTCATTTAATGGTTCAGCTAACCGTTTAGGTATTCCATTAGCAGATGGTGATGAGCATGTGGCGATGATTCCTGCTCATGATGATATGGATGCGATGCGTAAGGCAATCGAAGATCATGATGCTGTCGTGTTTATTAAAGTAGCAAAAGTAATCAACGAAATGCTTGCTTTATTAAAGGACATGGGGCTGTACGACCGAGCACATGTTGTGACGAAGGTAACGTCAGATGAGGAAATTATTTGGGATTTAGATGATTTAGCAGAGGCTGAATTAAATTATTTATCGTGTATGGTGGTGCGTAAATAGTGGAGAAGATTTGGATTGTTGGAGCAGGACCGGGAGACCCGGATTTAATAACGGTAAAGGGCTTGAAAAAACTAAAAGAGGCCGATGTCGTGATGTATACGGACTCGTTAGTGAGTGAGGATTTAATCGCACAAGCAAATCCGGAAGCAGAAATCATTCGGACAGCAGGGATGCATTTGCAGGAAATGGTGGATTGTATCGTCGAACGTGTGAAAGCAGGTAAACTGCTTGTACGTCTTCATACAGGAGATCCTGCGATGTATGGTGCCACAATGGAGCAGGTAGCGCTTTTAAAAGAGCATGGGATTGGCTATGAAATCGTACCAGGTGTAAGTTCAGTTTTCGCGTCAGCGGCAGCAGTTGGAGCAGAGCTGACGATTCCAGACTTAACACAAACGCTCATTTTAACACGAGCAGAGGGACGTACACCCGTACCAGAAATGGAGCAATTACATAAATTAGCGAGCCATCATTGTACGATTGCGTTGTTCTTAAGTGCGACGTTAACGAAGAAAATTGTCAAAGAATTGCAATCGGCAGGCTGGGCAGACAACACACCGGTAGCGGTGATTCAACGTGCTTCTTGGCCAGACCAAAAAATTGTCCGTACGACATTAATTGAACTAGATGAAGCGATGCGCGTAAATGGGATTCGTAAGCATGCGATGATTTTAGCAGGATGGGCACTGGATCCACATATTCATGAAAAAGAATACCGTTCAAAATTATATGATGAAACGTTTACACACGGTTATCGAAAAGGTGTGAAAAAATGATTGAGTTGCAAGAAGGCGTACTGCCAGAAATCACGGTCAAAAAGCCATATGCCTTAGTTGCGATTACAAAACACGGTGTAGCGAATGCAAGACGCTATGCTGCGTTATTCCCGTATGTAGATGTGTATTATATGGGGAAGTTTGCGCACGGAGACGAGGAAATTCGTGGCATTCAATTATTTAACGGATCGGTTCGTATGTTATTCCCAGCTCTTTTTAAACAATATAAAGGCATGATTTTGATCATTTCATTAGGTGCGGTTGTGCGGATGATTGCCCCGTTATTAGTCGATAAAAAGCAAGATCCAGCTGTACTTGTCATTGATGATAAGGGGGAGCATGTCATTAGTGTCGTATCGGGGCATATTGGTGGAGCGAATGCCTTAACGAACGAGGTAGCAGAAGCCATTGGTGCACGTCCGATTATTACAACGGCTTCAGACGTTCAAAAAACAATTCCGGTTGATTTATTTGGCGCTCGCTTTAGTTGGGTGTGGGATGCAGAGGACAAACTCACACCAGTTAGTGCCGCAGTTGTAAATGAGGAACCTGTTGCCATCGTACAAGAAACAGGGGAGCGCGATTGGTGGATGCATGATACACCGATGCCAGCTAATCTACATTTATATGACACGATAGCAGAAGCGATCGATGCAAAGCCGAATGCCAGCTTAATTATTACGGATCGTTTATTGACAGCAGAGGAGCAAGTATTACTTGAAAATGGTGTTATCTATCGTCCAAAATCGCTTGTTCTTGGGATGGGCTGCAACCGTGGGACGTCACTTGAAGAAATCGAGTCGGTTATTTTGCAAACGCTAGATGAGCTTCAGCTTTCCATTAAAAGTGTCAAAGCATTAGCAACAATTGATCTAAAAAAGGATGAAGAAGCCTTTTTACAAGTGACTGCGAAGTATGACTGGGAATTTGTCACATATACACCAGCAGAGCTAAATGAAATGCCATTACCAAGCCCATCCGAAACGGTATTTAAATATACAGGGGCATATGGTGTTAGTGAGCCAGCAGCGATGCGTTATGCGAAAACGACTGAATTATGCTTACAGAAAAAGAAAAGCGGCAACGCTACCATTTCCGTAGCACGTCTGCAATTTGAGGAGGAGTAACATGAGTAATCGATTTGTCATTGCAGGTACGGGGAGCGATGTAGGAAAGACAACACTTACGATTGGGATTATGCGTGCGCTGATGGACAGAGGGCTTCGTGTACAAGGGTTTAAATGTGGACCGGATTATATCGACCCTTCTTATCATACTGCGGTAACAAAGCGTCCATCGCGTAATATTGATAGCTGGATGCTGTCGCATGAAATCGTTCAAACGATTGTGAGTCGTGCCTCAAAAGATGCGGATGTTGCCATCATTGAGGGCGTCATGGGACTTTACGACGGAAAGTCTCCTCTTGCAGATACAGGCTCAACCGCTGAAATTAGTCAGCTAACAAATAGCCCGGTTATTTTAATTGTCAATGCCGCAAGCATGGCACGGAGCGTCGCCGCTATTGTGAAGGGTTTCCAAGTATTAAATGAAAACGTGCACATTGCGGGTATTATTGCCAATAAGTTAGGGAGTAAAAGTCACTTTGATATCGTAAAAGCAGCGATTGAGCAAGAATGTAATGTTCCGGTCATTGGCTACTTATTAAAAGGAGCTGTCCCAACAATCCCAAGCCGCCATTTAGGGTTAATTCCAGCCATTGAACGCGGGGAGCTTGATGATTATTTTACTGAGCTTGCACAAAAAATTGAAGAAACGATTGACCTTGATCAATTACTAGCGATTACAAAGGCAGAACCGCTTGAAGCGACTTCAGCCATTTTTGAAAAGCGTCATACAGAAGCGGTGCATCTTGCAGTCGCAAAGGATGCGGCATTTAATTTTTATTATCAGGAAAATTTAGAGCTGTTAGAGGCAGCCGGAGCGGTCTTGCATTACTTCTCACCGCTTGCCAATGAAACAGTACCAGCAGAAGCGCAAGGCTTGTATATTGGTGGTGGTTTCCCAGAGGAGTTTGCTGAGCAATTAGCGGCTAACACGGAAGCGAATGAATCGATTCAAGCAGCGATTCGTAGTGGTCTGCCTACATTAGCGGAATGCGGTGGCTTTATGTATTGTACAGAGGCGATTGTAACACGTAGTGGTCAGCGTGTCCCAATGCTAGGCGTGATTTCAGGTCAGGTCGTGATGCAAGATAAGCTTGCGGCATTAGGTTACCGTGAAATTACGGGTATGGCAGGGAACTTTTTAATTGGTGAGGCGGAGCAAGCAAAAGGACATGAATTCCATTATTCAACATATGATGGGCACCATGAAACACCTGCTTATTTTTCAAAGGGACGTTTCCGAGCACAGCAGGAAGGCTATTTACACAAAAATTTAGTAGCCGGGTATACGCATTTTCATTTTGCGTCGAACCCACAGCTGATTGATAATTGGTTAACAGCTTGCAAGGAGGCTAGTCGATGAATTACTATCCAATTTGTTTAAATATTGATTATAAAAAAGTCGTCATTGTTGGTGGTGGTCATGTAGCAAGACAAAAACTGCAATCGCTACTACCAACAAAAGCACAGGTTGTTATTGTGAGTCCAACGATTGTATCAGAAATTCAAGCCTATATAGAGCAAGGTGTAGCGACTTGGCACGAAAAAGCGTTTGAGGCGAGTGATTTAGACGGGGCAGCGTTAATATTTGCTGTAACGAATAACGAAGAAGTCAATGATGCAGTAGAACAAGCTACACAGCATTGGCAATTACTAAGCCGAGCAGATGCGAAAGGGCATGTGGATTTTATTAATCCAGCCGTTGTTCGTCGTGGTGAATTTATGCTAACGGTATCCACTTCTGGTGCGAGCCCGTCGTTAACGAGAAAGGTAAAGGAAGACTTAGCCGAAGTGTACGATGAATCGTATGCAGACTATGTTACTTTTTTAAAGGAAGCCCGCCTTGATTTGCTGGAGAAATCGCTAGATCGTGAAGTAAAAAAACAAGCGTTACAGGCATTGCTTACACCAGAAGTGTTGTCATGGATTCGTCAAGGTGACACGGAAAAATGTCAGCAATTTTTACAACAGCTAGTACAAGAGGAGAAAACATTGTGAGTGGAATCGTTTATCTTGTTGGGGCAGGACCAGGTGATCCAAAGTTAATTACTGTATACGGCTTAGAGTGTATTCAGCGTGCGGATGTGATTGCCTACGACCGTCTAGTCAACAAAGAATTATTAAAGCATGCAAAACCTACTGCTCGCCTTATTTATTGCGGAAAAGAGCCAGGAAGACATGGGCTTATCCAAGATGAAATCAATCAATTACTTGTTGCAGAAGGATTAAAGGGGCACTGTGTTGTACGCTTGAAGGGTGGAGACCCATTTGTATTTGGTCGCGGTGCAGAGGAAGCAGCTGTTTTAAAAGAGGCAGGCGTTCCATACGAAATCGTACCCGGGATTACAGCTGGTATTGCAGCACCAGCTTATGCAGGGATTCCAGTGACACATCGCGATTTTGCGACAAGCTTTGCGATTGTAACAGGGCATGGCCGAGCAGAAAAAGGACAAGATTTCTTAGATTGGGCTTCTTTAAAAGGCATCGATACAATCGCGTTCTATATGAGTGTCGGGAATATCGCGCATATTACGGCACAGTTAATTGCTCATGGGAAAGTACCGACGACACCTGTTGCGGTCATTGAATGGGGAACAACGAGTGATCAGCGTACATTTACGGCGACACTTGAAACGATTACGGCTTGTATTCAAAACGAGCAAATCGTGAATCCAGCCATGATTTTAGTCGGTGAGGTTGTCAAAGTAAGAGAACAAATTGAATGGTTTAAAGAAGGGGTGTTGAGCAAATGACAATGCTTGAAAAATTAAAGCAACGCCGTGCCATTCGTCAATACGAACAAAAGCCGGTAGAGCGTGAAAAAATTGAGCAATTATTGCAAGCAGCAACGTATGCGCCCAACGACCGTATGCGTGAGCCTTGGCACTTTTATGTACTACAAGGTGATAGCTTAAAGCGTTATGAAGAAATGGCGAATGCTTATTTACAGGAACGTTTCCCAACGAAACCTCATTTAGTGGCAAGCTCACTAGAAGTGATTCAAACGACACCACTTGTGATTGTGGTAACGGCGGATAAAGTTGCTGGAGACGAAGGGGCTACAAAGGACAATGAATTTGCTGTGTGTAGTGCCATTATGTCCATGTGGCTTGCAGCGGAAGAATTAGGACTTGGCTTTGTATGGCGTACACGCGGTGTAGGGCTTGTTCACGATGAGCGTATGCACCAATTTATCGGTGCGACAGAAGAGCAACAAGTAATCGGTACGCTATTTATCGGCTATCCTGCAGAAACACCAACAACGGAGAAAAAACGCTCACATTTTAGTGAGAAGACGACGTGGTTATAGGGGGAGCGGCATGACAAAAAGAGGACTTGTACTCGTTTATACAGGGGATGGCAAAGGAAAAACAACTGCTTCACTCGGTGTCACATTACGTGCGATTGGTCGAGGCATGAACGTCAAGTACTTGCAATTCATTAAATCACCAGAGCGTACATACGGTGAGCAACTGGCGCTACGTAAATTGGGTGTCGAAACGGAACAGCTAGGTATCGGCTTTACGTGGACAAAAACACCAGAGGAACATCGTGTTGCCTTGCAAAAGGCGTGGAGTAAAGTGAAAAAAGCACTGCAAGATGAATCAATTGATTTACTTGTCTTGGACGAATTAAACAATGCACTGGCGATTACCAAATTCCCAATCGATGATGTACTCCCTTTAGCAGAAGTGTTAGAAGCGATTCAAAACCGACCGCCCCATATGCATTTGGTCATTACGGGACGTTCTGCCAACCCAGCGATTGTCGCGTTAGCTGATTTAGTATCGACAATTGAACCGACGAAGCATTATTATGCAGACCAAGATGTGTCTGCTGTGAAAGGACTTGAATTTTAATGAAAGCCATTATGGTTCAAGGGACAGCTTCAGACGTTGGAAAAAGTGTGATTTGTACAGCTTTATGTCGTATTTTAGCAAATGAAGGTTACCGCGTTGCTCCATTTAAATCCCAAAATATGGCGTTGAATTCATATATTACAGAAGACGGTGGCGAAATTGGACGTGCGCAAGGTGTGCAGGCAGAAGCCGCACGCACCATCGCGACAACGGATATGAACCCGATATTACTAAAGCCAAAGGGCGATATGGTATCTGAGGTCATTGTACACGGGAAGCCTTTTGCGAATATGGACGCTGTTTCGTACCGCGAACAGTTTGTTGAAGAAGTGATGCCACTAGTAAGATCATCTCTTCAGCGTTTATCACAACAATATGATGTGCTTGTGCTTGAAGGCGCTGGCAGTCCCGCAGAAATTAACTTAAAGGCAAGAGATATTGCCAATATGCGCATGGCACATGAAACGGATGCGGCAGTTATTTTAGTGGCAGATATTGAACGAGGTGGCGTTTTTGCGTCGATCGTCGGTACGTTGATGTTGTTAGATGAGGCGGAGCGAGCACGTGTAAAAGGCATTATTATTAATAAATTCCGCGGGATGAAGGAGCTACTTGATAGCGGGATTACGTGGTTAGAGGAATATACGAATATTCCAGTGCTCGGTTTAATTCCACATATCGATGTGCAAATCGAGGCAGAGGATTCGATGGCGTTATCGAGCTTGCGACTAAAAAAACCACAAGCTGAGGAGTTTCCAATCGATGTGGCGGTCATTTGTTTCCCGCGCATTTCGAACTTTACCGATCTCGACCCATTAATGGACGAGCCACAAGTAGGTGTACGCTTTGTCAAATCTGTGGCAGAGCTTAAAAATCCAACGGTTATTATTTTACCAGGGACAAAAAATACGGTAGAGGACTATGAATGGCTTGAAAAAACGGGGCTGGCACAGGCGATTCAGCAACATGTACAAAAGGGTACGTATATATTTGGTATTTGTGGTGGCTATCAAATGCTTGGGGAAACATTAATCGATGAGGAAGCGATTGAAGCAAGTGGTGGTCGGACTAAAACACTAGGGTTAGTACCGTTAGAAACGGTTTTTGTAGCAGAAAAACAAACGGTTCAAGTATCAGGCCAACTGTCTACTGGCGAACAGGTAACAGGCTATGAAATTCATTTAGGACGTACACGAGCAAACGATTTAGTGAAACCTTTTGTGCAATTGCATGACGGTCGAACAGATGGCGTTAGAAGTGACGATGATCGCATGATTGGTACGTATTTGCATGGAATTTTCCATAACCGACAGTTCACAAGAAATTATTTTAATCGAATTCGTCTTGAAAAAGGATTAGCAACAATTGATACAGCCGTGCAATCCGAAGCAGAGCGTCGCGAACAAGCCTATGAAATGCTTGATGTGCATGTGCGTCGCCACCTTAATATGGAGCTTTTATATACATTAATTACATAACATGTTGTTTGGTGTAGTGAAAACTACTTAATAGGGAAGTGTGATGCAAATTCACCACGGTACCCGCCACTGTGAAACGGAGCAACAAATCGACACCACTGCGTATGCGGGAAGGGATTTGTCTTGTGAGGATGTGAAGTCAGGAGACCTGCCAAATCAACACGAAATGTACCCACGGGATTATGGGAAGCATTGTACTACATATGATAGTGCTTGCTTTGCAATATTTCTGAGTAGACATTAATCAAAAGGTAAAGGGTGGGTCCTGAAAGCTTTAACTTTCTGGCTCCCCTTTCTTTGTTTAAAGGAGGTCGTAACTTGAAAGGACCATTAGCAATTGATTTTGAAAAGCTATGGCAGGAAGGGATGCTTGATTGGCACGGTAATATGCCAGAGCGAATGGTAGATGATTCGCTAGAGGAAGCCTTTTGGGCACAGTCGATGCAAAAAAAAGCGTACAAGCAAACCGAAGCCCATGCTATACCGATTTATAAAGTGATGAAAAAGTATATTGGACAGGAAGATTCCGTCATTGAAATCGGTCCTGGATGGGGAAATTATACATTTCCACTAGCAGAGGATGTAGCGAGATTAACATGTGTGGACGGTTCTGAAAGTGTGCTTTCTTATTTAGCCCAGTATTTTGAAGGAGCGAACCATGTGTCATTTATGCATGCGAAATGGGAAGAAGCAGCGCTGGAGCAACATGATGTCGTGTTAGGCGTGAATTGTTTTTACCGCATATACGAGATGCTCGACACGCTCAAGAAAATGAATGCACTAGCAAAAAAGCGAGCAATTATCGGCCTGACAACTGGACCGATTCAACCGCATTACAAAATATTAGATGAAAAATACGGCTATTCGATTAAATACCCACGCCGCGATTATATTGAAATTTTAAATATGCTGTATCAACTTGAGATTTATGCTGATTGCGAGATGATTCAACTGGAGCGTACGTATCATTATCCGACAATGGAAGCGCTAGTTGCTGCACAAAGTAAAAAAATCATCGACACGGACTTTTCAACGGAGCATGTACTTGATTCATTAGCGCCGTTTATTGAGCAGGATGCAGACGGAGTGCATTATCGCCATACATTTTATGCCGCGGTCATTTCGTGGGAGCCAAAAAAGGAGCTGACAACATGACAACATGGAATTTACAAGGGATGCAACGCCATTTGTTAATTTGTAACGGTAGTACATGTATGGGTGCAGGTGCTGAAGAAGTGACACTTGCTATCCGAGATGAAATTACAAAAAACAATCTAGATGAAATGATTCATACATCACGTACACGTTGTAACGGCCGTTGTAAGGATAAATGCGTCGTTATTTCCTATCCAGAAGGAAAATGGTATAGCGTACAAGATGAGCAAGTAGGAAGAGATATTGTAACAGGTCAAGTGGAAGACCAGCACATGATTTACAATATGACGCAAAATGGTTTAGCACAAGCAACGCCCACTTTTACAAAAGGTATATCGAAAACGAAAGTATTAAAACGAAAAGAAAAATCCAGTGCGACAAAAAAAGCGATATTATTCGTTGGGCATGGCAGCAGAGTAGAGGCTGGAAATGATGAGGTACGTGAGTTTATAGAACGTACAACCTACTTAATCGACCCTGCTATTTTAGTAGAAACATGTTTTTTAGAATTCGCTTCACCGAATATTGAAGACGGGATCGAGCTTTGTGTGGAAAAGGGCGCAGAGGAGATTCATGTGATTCCCATCATGCTACTCCATGCGGGACATTCTAAAATGCACATCCCAGCAGAGATTGAGCATGCAAGAGAACAATTCCCAGGAATCACCTTCACGTACGGGCAAACGATTGGGATTCATGCGGGAATTTTTGAAATTTTATTGGAACGGTTAAAAGAAATTGGCTTTGACCCATACGAAAAACATGAACATACAGCTATCTTATTAGTAGGACGCGGTGGAAGCGATGAAGAAGCGAACGGGGATTTCTATAAAATTTCACGCTTACTTTGGGAAAAGCTTGACGTTCCTTGGGTAGAAAGTGCGTTTATGGGTGTAGCAACGCCAACAGTTGACGAGGGCATTGAGCGCTGTGTGAAGTTTGGGGCGAAAAAAATCATTATGCTGCCATACTTCCTATTTACAGGTATTTTAATGAAGCGCATGTACAAAATGCGTGATAACTACGAAGTGACCTATCCAAATGTGGACATTCAAATTGCTAATTATTTTGGCTATCATCCAAAGCTACAACATGTGCTTGTAGAACGTGCCGAGCAAGCGATGAATGGGTCATCGACAGGGATGCAAGATTTAGAGAACTTTAGAAAATATGCAGAAGAACATGGATATGAGCATCATCACCATCATCATTAAAAACCATGCTTACGATGTTTTATAAAAGGGGGCTTATTCACTTATTGAACAAGCCTCCTTTCGTGTGCGCTAAACCATCTTCTGACAAATTTTGCGAAGGTGTTCACTATCCAATGGAGTAAAGTCGTGTATGGAGTTTCAGAATGAATGGTTCCGTCTGAAAATGCATTTTGATGTGACCACCGCAGGAGCAATATTTCTTAATGGATAATTATTAAGGCAGGTGTGTTGATTATCAAAATATTTCCTGTATAGAAGCGTGTTTTTTAGATGAAATGTAATCAAAAATGACTTGCTAGTTGATTGTAGCCGAATGGAGCGGAAATCAACGTTTCACACGATTTAATTAACAATAAAAGGTAAATCGACACGCTTGTTATTAAGGAGTAAAGGGATGTCCAATTTTGTCGTCCGATGTATAAAGAAATAGCATGATTTTACGCTACTTATGAGCTAAAAATAACCGAATGGAATCAAACTTTGTAAGCAATTTCAAAAATAGCTTTGCAGAACATTTCAAGACATGCTATACTAAGTTCTGTTGAAATAAAACAATATATTGTGTTAGTTCTAGTGAGGGTACTACTATATGTAGTTTAAAAGGGAAGAACGGTGTAAATCCGTCGCTGTCCCCGCAACTGTAAATGCTGACGATGACGAAACAATCCACTGTACATTTTTGTATGGGAAGGAGCGTCAAAGGATGAAGCAAAGCCAGGAGACCTGCCTACCTAGACGACTGTACATTTCTTCGGGGGATAGGAAATGGAGGCGGACTCTTTTTTGACGTTTCCATTTCAAGCTACCTCATTGTTAGGTAGCTTTTTTTATTTTTATATGAGAAAGGAAGAATAGTATGAAACTATATACAAAAACAATTTGCCCAAAATGTTTATGGGTGAAATCAGAACTACAACAGGCAGGCTTATCAGCAGATTGGATTAATATTGATCATGACACAGCGGCTATGGAGAAAATACAGCAGGCAGGCTTCTCTTCTGTACCAATTTTAGAAGTGAATGGTGAACTGATTGGGGATATTCCAAACATCCTCTCGAAAATTGAAGCGATGCAAGCATGATTGTATATGCAAGTCGCACTGGAAACGTACGCTATGTGACACAAACTTTACAACTCCCAAACATTGAAATGAATGAAGTACAACAACTGACAACACCCTTTTTATTATTTACATATACAGATGGTTTAGGCGATATTCCAGTACGAGTAGAACAGTTTATGAAACAACATTACAAGCTTTGTAGAGGGATCATTGTTAGTGGGAATAGCAATTTTGGTCATCAAGTGTTTGGACAAGCAGGCGATAAATTAGCCGCGCTGTATAACATTCCACTTGTATGTAAATTAGATTTGCGTGGCACAGCGAAGGATTATGCGGCAATTCAAGCATTTTACTATGAGCATATACAGGAGGGACAGCATGAAGCAGTATTTGAAATTAAATAATGAGGTGCTTAATCGTTATCGTGCAACAGGCGAGCTTGATTTAGTGAAGGACTTAGAGGCAACGAGACGCTATTTTTTAGAAGATGTCAATGTACGCATGCGTTATTTCATTGATTTAGAGGAAAAGCTTCGCTATTTAGTGGATGAAGGCTATTATGAGCCAGCATTTTTAGACATGTACTCATTTGACTTTATTAAGCGGTTATACAAAAAGGCGTATGCGTATCATTTTCGCTTCCCGTCTTTCATGAGTGCCAGTAAATTTTATGAAAGCTATGCGATGAAAAGTCGCGATGGCAACGAGATTTTAGAAAAGTATGAGGACCGAATCGTTATTATTGCACTATATTTAGCACAAGGTGATGAGCAGTTAGCAGAGCGCGCGGTAGAAGCGATAATGGAAGCATACCAACCAGCTACCCCGACAGCGCTTAATAGTGGGAAAAAAGCACGCGGTGAGTTAGTAAGCTGCTTTAAGCTAACAATGGACGATACGATGAACTCCATTGCCGAAAATATTGGCTACTGTTTAGAGCTTTCCCGCCTTGGTGGTGGTGTTGGTGTGAACTTGACAGATTTACGCCCACTCGGTGATCCGATTAAAGGCATACTGAACCGAGCAAGTGGTGTGATGCCTGTGGCGAAGTTACTTGAAAATTCGTTTAGCTACTCCAATCAACTCGGACAACGTAACGGATCAGGTGTTGTGTATTTAAATATTTTCCATGGCGATATCGAAAGCTTTATTTCATCCAAAAAGCCAAATGCCGATGATAAAATTCGGCTTGCGACATTATCAACAGGCATTATTATTCCAAGCATTTTCTTTGAGTTAATGCGAAGAGACAAAGATATTGTTCTATTCAGTAGTTACGATATTTATAAGGAATATGGCAAACGGATGTCTGAAATGTCAATTTCAGAGATGTATTATGAGCTACTCGATAATCCGAATATTCGTAAATTGAAGAGACTAAATGCGAGAAAGCTTTATACAGAAGTGAAAAAAGCGCAGTTTGAATCGGGCTATCCGTTTGAAATCTTTGATGATAATGTGAACAATGCCCATCCGTTAAAAAACATCGGGCGTGTCAAAATGTCTAATTTGTGTACAGAAATTTTGCAATTTCAGGAAACGAGTGTAATTACCGATCAAGATCAGCCAAATGAATACGGCATGGATGTGTCGTGTAATTTAGGCTCGATTGATATTTACAAAGCGACGAAAGTAAAAGATTTTGATGTGCTCGTAGATACAGCGGTACGTTTACTGACGAATGTATCGAAAATGACCTACATTAAAAACGTACCATCTGTCGCAAAGGCAAATGAACGTATGCATTCGATTGGATTAGGTGTCATGAATTTACACGGTCATCTCGCGACGGAAGGGATTCGTTATGGCTCAGAGGAATCCATCGAATTTATGGATCATTTTATGGAAGCGATCAATTACTTTAGCTTGAAATCATCAATGGAAATTGCAAAGGAAACAGGGCAAACATTTTACCGATTTGCGGACAGTGATTACGCGAATGGTGAATATTTCAATCAGTATACGAACAAAGAGTTATCGCAATTATCGGATAGCGCGAAAAAAGCGTTAGGTAATGTGCCGTTCATTACAAAGGGAATGTGGCAGGAACTTCAGCAACAAGTAGAGCAGTATGGTTTGTTCCATGCTTACCGACTTGCGGTTGCTCCGACTGGGAGTATTTCCTATATCCGCTCTTGCACGGCTAGCATTAGTCCGATTACAGAACGCGTGGAAATTCGTGATTATGCAGATAGCCGCACGATTTATCCGATGCCGTTTTTAACAAACGATAATGAGCATTTATATACAGAAGCATACGATGTCAATCCGTACGATTTAATAGACTTATACGCAGCAGCACAGCAGCATGTTGACCAAGGCATTTCGATGACACTTTATGTAACAGATGCGTGGACAACTGAGCAGCTTGCCAAAGTGTATATTTATGCTTGGATGAAAGGCATTAAATCCGTTTATTATGTGCGTCAGCGTCTACAAAGCTTGGAGGAGTGTGTGGCATGTCAAATTTAACTTTTGAGGCGGTCAACTGGAATAAGCCGACAAGTGATTTAGCGCAAGTTTTTTGGGATCAGCAGTGGAAGCAAATTTGGTTTCCAGAAGAAATTGCGGTTTCAAAAGATGTCAAGCAGTGGCAAAGCTTTGAACATCAAGATACGTATAAAAAAGTATTTGGTGGGCTGACATTACTGGATACCGTACAAACAAATATTGGCATGAACGAGATTGCCAAGTTTACACCTGATTTACAGGAGAAGGCTGTACTAACAGTTTTTGGAGCATTTGAGGCGATTCATGCTAAGTCGTATTCGTATATTTTTACGACGCTTTGTACAAATAGCGAAATCGATGAAGTATTTGAATGGGTCAAAAAAAATGAGTTTCTTCAATATAAAGCAAACCGTATTAGCGAAGTGTACCAGGCAATTGAAGAAGATAATCCAGAGTCACTTTGGAAGGCGATGTATGCGTCGGTTATGCTCGAATCGTTCCTGTTTTACTCCGGTTTCTTTTACCCATTGTATTTAGGGGGACAAGGGTTCTTGCGTAATAGCGCGGAAGTGATTTCGTTAATTTTACGTGACGAGTCCATTCACGGTGTCGCAGTTGGTTTCTTTGCACAAAACTTATTTAAACAGTTTAGCCAAGAACAGCAAGATGCTTTAAAGCTATGGGGCTATGAGTTTTTACTTGATTTATATCAAAATGAAATGAAATATACAGATGATGTCTACGCGGAAACAGGTCTTTCACCAGAAGTAAGGGCGTACGTTCGTTACAATGCGAATAAAGCATTGATGAATGTAGGCTTTGATGCGATGTTTCCTGAGGAAGAGGTTAATCCAATCGTTATGAACGGTATTCGCAACGAAGGCTCAACTTACGACTTTTTCTCGCAGAAAGGTGCAACGTATGCAGTAGCGAAGGTAGCGCCGATAACAGATGACACCTTTAATTTTGAAGCAAGAAAGAAGGAATAAGGATGGCAAAAGATTGGCGTTATTCATGCTATCCATTTATGCGTGAAAAAAGTTGTCTAGTCGATTATGAAATTCGCACCGACTCGCTCACAACACGTATCGGAGACGCGATTGCTATATTAGAAGAATCGGAAAAAAATGCGGAAGTCATAGCGATTTTACGACAAATTCAACCGTTAGCCTATCATGTAAATGGCTCTGTTCGAGGGAGAGTGGCTATTACAACAGAGGATTTAGCATGGCTAGATGGCATTTATGATGAATTTGTGGAAAGAGCAGGAGAAACGATTCAACAATTTGTGCTACCGCAAGGGCATTCAGGTGCAACAGCGTTACATATTTGCCGAAGCGAAGCAAAGAAATCTTACCGTGCACTGCATAAAGTGAGTGAAGAGCGCGAAGTCCAAGAGATATTATTTCAATTTTTAGGACTACTTGCCAATGTATTTTTTGTACTAGCTGTGGAAGTAAATACAATTCATGGTGTAGAAGAAATACCATTTAAATCAAAATCATATGGAAAAATTGAGGGATAAACAATGAAGTACAAAATGAAATACGTAGCCCCACTTGCAGCCGCGCTTTTATTAGCTGCTTGTGGCGCTAAAGAAGAAGGGTCGACATCAGGGGCAGCACCTGCACCAGAAACAGAAGAAGCAGCTGAAGCTGGGCCATATACAGTTGTCGATGACCGAGGCAAGGAAGTGTCCTTTGAACAAGTACCTGAAACAATTGTTTCATTACAACCAAGTAACACTGAAATTTTATTTGCGCTTGGTGTAGGGGATAAAATCATCGGGGCAACAGACTACGATAATTATCCAGAAGCCGCTCAAGACATTGAGCGTGTATCGGATTCTTACACATTTAATGCTGAACGTATTATCGAAATGAATCCAGATGTAGTCATTGCGTATACAATTGGTGACGAAGCACAAGTGGAACAGCTAGAAGCAGCGGGTGTGAAAGTATTTGTGATTTCATCTGCCACATCGTTTGAGGATGTTTATGGTGATATTGAACAGCTTGGTGATGTTGTCGGGCAAGCCACAGTGGCAGACGAAGTAGTAGAAGATATTAAAGTGAAAATTTCTGAAGTACAAGAAAAAACAGCGGATGTAGCAAAATCAAAAATTTACTTTGAAATTGCACCTTCTCCAGATATTTGGACAACAGGTAGCAAAACATTCCAACAAGAAATTTTGGACGCAGCCGGTGTAGAAAATATTTTTGCTGATCAGCAAAAAGACTGGTTTAGCGTGTCAGCAGAAGATATCATTGCACGTAATCCTGAGCAAATTTTCACAACGGTCTACTACACAGAGGACCCAGTTGCTGAAATTAAAGCGCGCGCAAGCTGGGATCAAATCCAAGCGGTGCAAAACGACCTCGTATTCAAAATCGATGCAGATATAACGGGTCGCCCAGGTCCACGTATCGGGGAAGCAGTAGAGCTTGTGGCGAAAACGGCCTATCCTGAGTTATTTAAATAGAGAGAAAGCACCTTGGATGGAAGTGACCTTGAAAAATTATACAGGTTATTTCATTAGATAACGTGCTTAAAATGAGTTCGGTATGGCACCGAGCTCATTTTTAATTTTACCTTTATCCATTTGGTTCGTCACCAAAAGTCATGGGTGACAAAATCAGCAACCTATTTCCCATCGATAGTCAAAACCTTGTCTTTTGATGAATTTCATTTTATTGTTCGTGCCGTCCATAAAGCCATTCGATAGTAGCGAAAGAATAGTATCCAGTAACGCTTTTTCACGTGTTACCAATGTTTTCGCAATTTTAGAAACGGCACCATACAGATGAAATTGAAAGCACTTAAACCATGCTGTTGATTGTCGTCGCTTTCAACACGTATTTCAGAGGATTCAATGCTTGATAAATATGTTTTGTATGCAAATCTTCTTGGTGCTACTGTGCCACAAATCAACGTTCTTGATCAGATGGAAAAGAAGATTTGAAAAAGATGGTAACGTTAATAGCGTTTTGATAAACTTGGAGTACAAAGTGAAAACTCCTCCCGTGGTTTGTCTATTCAACAATTACAATACTTGAGTTTTCGCTTTTCTTCTATAATTAAATGTAAAAATATTGAATTAATAGAAAATAAATATTCTTTTTTATGGTGGAGAACAAGAATATAGGTGATAAATATGAAAGGAGGATTTAAACGTATTGTGTTGATAATATTTACAGTTATTATTTCGTTTATTGTGTTGATTCTTTCTGTGAGCTTTATTAAGCATAAAATACAACTGTCAAAAGAAGAAGAACTATTTGTTCCGACTGGGCAACTTGTAGAAGTTAATGGTCATCAAATGCACGTTTATATAGAAGGAAAAGGAGAAGAAACGCTTGTTTTTATGTCTGGTGGTGGCACGAGTTCACCTGCATTAGATTTTAAATCACTTTATTCCTTGTTAAGCAATCAATATAAAATTGTTGTTATTGAAAAGGCAGGCTATGGATTTAGCGAAGTGACAGATACTGATCGTGACATTGATACAATTCTAGCTGAAACAAAAGAAGCTCTTTTTAAATTAGGAGTTGAAGGCCCATATATTTTATTTCCTCATTCTATGTCTGGCATTGAAGCTTTGAAATGGGCGCAAGACTACCCTGATGAAATAAAAGCTATCATTGGATTAGATATGGCTGTTCCAACTGCATATGAAGATTTAGATATCAATATGTTCCTCGTTCGATTAGGTGCTTTAGCTGCAAATATTGGTTTAACCAGGTGGATTCCAAATCTATCAGAAAGTGCCGCAATAAAATATGGAAATTTAACAGATAAAGAGAAAAAGTTGTATAAAGTAATTTTTTATCGAAGAACATTGACTCAGGATATGATCAATGAAATAAATAATATAAAAGCAAATGCACAAAAAGTCAAAAAAGTTGGAATGCCGAACATTCCTATACTTTTGTTTTCATCCAATGGTCAGGGAACAGGCTTTGATAATAAAACGTGGAATGGAATTCAACATGATTTTATTAGTATGATTTCTAATGGGAAATTAATTAAGTTAGATTCATCTCACTATGTTCATAGTATTGACTATGAGCGAATAGCTGAGGAATCAGAAGAGTTTATAGAAAGTTTAAATCGTTAATATAAGCGAATATTTAACTCTTATGCATACCTTTTTTTCTTAGTTGTACTAACGGTGCGGTTTAAGAAGAAGTGTTTAAACAATGTTGTCAGCGTTACACTTATTGGCTTTGAAATTCAGATGAGTAGAATAAAAGGAAAATAAAACTTTAGTTAAAACCATTCACTAGAAAGACAGAAAAATGTAGTACGTGGATTAAATTCGTCGGATCAATATAATGCGAAAGAAATTGCAATGTTAATGGAAGAACATATAGAAAGGGAAGATAGGTATGGAGATTGAACAATTGACGGAAAATCGTTTAGAAGAAACAAGCAAGTTGCTCGATGAATATCGCCAGTTTTATGAACAACCAAGTGATGTAGCAGCGGCGAAGTATTTTTTACAACAGCGCTTGGTAAACAAAGATTCTATAGTATTTATTGCAATAATTGAACATGTGACGGTTGGATTTGTCCAGCTTTATCCTACGTTTTCTACAGTTGGGCTAAAGCGAGCGTATATTTTAAATGATTTATACGTAAGTCCAATTGCTCGGCAAAAAGGCGTAGCACAAGCGCTCATTGAACGATGCTTTACTTTTTGTGAGGCGCAAAATGCACGTTATATTACATTAGAAACATCACTCTCCAATGTACATGCGCAAAAAATTTATGAAAAAGTCGGAATGCATATAGAAGATAGCGTCTTACATTATATTAAATATTGGTAGGGGAATTTATAACTTAACCGCATAGAAACTCGGACAGTAGCGTATAATCAGAAAAGTCAAACTATTACAAAAAATCTAGGCTTCCAAAAGAAGATTATAAAAAACTTTGACTAGCGAAAAATCGCTATGCTATAGTGAAACTAACAAACATGAAGGGAAGATGGGTGGCCGATGTTAAACTAATCTTATTTTTTGGACCAAATCGAACAGTCGATTCAACAAACAATAGGATTAGTCTGCCCATTTCCATAAATAACGTAGCTTATCTTTAAAGGGATAAGTGTATTTGTGTATGCTGTAGATTAATCCTTCCAATTCAATTTGGGAGGATTTTTTTGTTCCTCCCAAGCTTAGGAGGGGTTTATGTGAAAGAATTATTAAAGCTGAACAATGTCATGATTTCGATTCAAGAGCAAATGCTTCTGAAAGAAATCACGTTAACGATTAAAGAAAAAGAAGTAATCGGTATTATTGGAAAAAATGGAGTGGGGAAATCGACACTGCTAGAGGTCATTGCTCAAAATAGAAAACCATCAAACGGAACGATACAACATCTACAACCAATCGAAATTGCTTATGTCAAGCAGGAGGTAGCACACTTTTTACCTGAACAAATAAAGCCGCTATGGTCGATTCCGAAAGCTCCTTATGAGGATTTAAGTGGTGGGGAGAAGTTAAAGCTACGATTAATGCAAGGGTTTCAAGCAAATGCACATATTTTATTATTAGATGAGCCTACGAATCATTTAGATGCCCAGTCGTTACCGCTACTCATAGAAGAAATCAAAAATTATCAAGGTGCTGTCGTGATTGTCTCCCATGATCGTTACTTTTTAGACGAAGTGGCGACAACGATTTGGGCCATTGAAGATGAGCGAATAACGCCGTATCAAGGGAACTATACGACCTATCAAAAGCAGCGAAATGAACAGCGGAAGGCACAGCAACATCAATATGAAGTGCAGCAAAGGGAAATGGAACGCGTTGAGCAACAACTAGCTAATTTAGCCTCTTGGTCAGAAAAAGCACATCGGCAATCAACGAAGCAGGAAGGTTTCAAAGAGTTTTATCGTGTCAAGGCAAAGCGGATGGATGCGCAAGTAAAGTCCAAACGTAAACGGTTAGAAAAAGAGCTTGACAAGCATCAAGTAGAGGCAGTGAAAGAGGAATATGCGGTTGATTTTTCCATTCCTCAGAGCAGAAAGCGCGGAAAGCGATTAATGGAGCTAAAAAATGTTAGCAAAAGCTATAGCAACTATCACTTATTCAAGCACGTGAATGGAACGATGCTTACAGGTGATAAAATTGCGCTCGTTGGTCCAAACGGAGCAGGGAAAACGACATTACTCAATATACTAATGGGGCTTGAATCGGCTGAAGGCGAGATTTGGCTTTCACCAACAGCACAAATCGGTTATTTAACACAAAATGTATTTGATTTGCCACTAGATCAAACGCCGGAGCAGTTTTTCTATCAACCGACATTTGAAGGGCGTGGAAAAGTACAACATTTAATGAAACACCTTGGCTTTACGAGTGTACAGTGGGCACAGCCTTTTGACAGTATGAGCATGGGGGAGCGTGTGAAATGTAAACTGATGCAATACATTTTAGAGCAAAAAGATTTGCTTATACTTGATGAACCGACAAACCATTTAGACTTGCCATCACGTGAGCAACTTGAAAAAATATTACGTGATTATACTGGTTCATTGCTTGTTGTCTCACATGACCGCTATTTTATCGAAAAAATAACGAATAAAACGTGGGAAATAAAAAACGGTCAAATTCAAGCGCCAACAGTAGTCCAAAAGACAGATGCAAATGAAGCAAGGCGGCTGCAGCTATTAAACGAACAGCAAGAGATACTAGGAAAATTATCGTTTATGAAGACGAGTCATTCGGAATATGCCCAGTTAGATCAGCGTTTTAATGAAATCGTAAATGAGTTAAAGAAAATAAAAGAGTAAGATAGTAGAAGTGGCAATTGCTACTTCTACTATTTTAGTTAACTATAATAAAAAAAGAGTTGACATAAAAACGTATATTCTTTAATATTTTTGTTAACATAAAAATTTTTAAGGTTAACTTATAAATTCTATGCGATATAGGTGATTTTTTAGTCATTATATGATTCTTTTTTCTGCCTATATACGATTTCATTAATTGATAGGAGTGTCTTTTGTGGAAACAGTATCAAAACCTTTACCAAAGTGGCGCGTCGTTGATTTAGTGCATAGCGGATTATTTGCGACGCTAATGATGATCGGTGCCAATATTACAGCATTTGCGCCGTTTTTAGTAATCGGTGGTGTACCGATTACACTACAAACATTTTTTGCGATTCTCGCGGGTCTTGTGCTTGGTAGCAGAAAAGGGGCTATTGCTTGTACAGTTTATATGTTGGTTGGTCTTGCAGGTGCGCCAGTCTTTGCAAAATTTAGTGGCGGCTTCTCATCTGTTCTATTGCCAACATTCGGATTTATCGTAACATTTATTTTAAGTGCATTTATAGCGGGCTGGATTGTGGAGCGTTTCCAAACGTTTACGTCTTATGTTGTTGCAGCTTTACTAGCAATGGCTGTAAACTATGTAGTTGGGACAAACTGGATGTACTATGCTTATACATTATGGGCGGGGGCACCAGAAGGGTTCTCATACAAAATGGCTTGGGCTTGGATGATTCCGCCAATGCCAAAAGATATCGTTTTAGCCATTTTTGCAGGTTTCTTCGCTTATCGTATTCAGAAAACATTGAAATTTATTCCGATTAAATAGAAATAGAGAAATCCAGTTACTTGTTCTGTAAGGTACTGGATTTTATTATTTTTACAAAATGGGTATTGCTCATTAACGTGCTTTCGTTCGAGAGTTTTTCTTTTTTATGTAGAATATCTCTATAGAAAGAATATTCTGAAATAATATTATATTGCATAACTCCTTCCTTCCTGTTAAGATAGTAACTATCTTGAAATAACATCACCTTGTCAAGAACAAGGCATATACAACGCGTTGAATGCTATGGATCACACTATAGCAGGAGCATTTTCTGGAGAGAACGCATAAAGCGTCGCCGAAGGGTTCACTATCTCAGGCAAAAGGACAGAAGGGTAATAAAGATCAGCTATTTTTAGCTGAATGGTTTACATGTTACACGTAAATTTGACGATTTTTTGTCAATGTCGATTTATAGCTTTAACATGTCGAATTTTTTTGTTATTCTTACGTTTAATGAGACTAGTGCTATTTGCCACTAGTCTCTTTTGTATTTTATAGCAAATATAAGTCTATAAAATTGTCGTAAGTGAACTCGCGAATATGTTGTTTCAAAAGTACAACTTGGGGGAATCAGCATGGAATTAAAGCGAGATTTAAAAAATCGCCACGTACAGCTTATTGCGATTGGTGGTACGATTGGTACAGGTTTATTTTTAGGTTCTGGTAGGGCGATAGCACTTGCAGGACCAAGTATTATATTGGCCTATTTAATTGTCGGAATTGCATTATTTTTTGTGATGCGTGCACTCGGTGAATTATTATTGTCAAATGCAGGATATACAACATTTACCGATTTTGCGACAGAATATATTGGACCGTGGGCAGGGTATGTAACAGGTTGGACTTATTGGTTTTGTTGGATTATGACGGCAATGGCAGACATCATTGCTGTAGGTATTTACGCACAATACTGGTTTGATATTCCGCAGTGGGTACCAGCACTGATTTGTGTTGTCGTATTGCTTGTTTTAAATTTATTAACTGTAAAACTATTTGGGGAATTAGAGTTTTGGTTTTCACTTATTAAAGTGGTGACAATTGTTGCGATGATTGTTATTGGGCTATATATGATTGTAACAGGGGTACAAACAGATGCAGGTACAGCGAGTGTATCAAATTTATGGGCACATGGTGGATTGTTCCCGAATGGCATTAGTGGGTTTTTACTCGCATTCCAAATGGTTGTCTTTGCCTTCGTTGGGGTGGAACTCGTTGGGGTGACAGCTGCTGAAACAGCTGATCCGAAGAAAAACATTCCATCTGCGATTAATAAAATTCCTGTACGTATTTTATTATTTTACGTAGGGGCGCTATTTGTTATTTTAGCCATCAACCCTTGGAATACGATGACAGCCGATAGTTCGCCATTCGTACAAGTATTTACATTGGCGGGTATTCCGATTGCAGCGGGTATTATTAACTTTGTTGTGATGACTTCTGCTGCATCAGCAGGGAACTCAGGGATGTTTTCAACGAGCCGCATGTTATTTAATTTAGGTTCAAATAATCAAGCGAGTGCAAAATTTGCGAAGTTAAATAAACGAAGTGTACCGCAACATGCATTAATCGTATCAACGATTGTCGTATCAGTAGGTGCATTACTAAGTAAGTTAATGCCGGATGATGCATTTAGCTTAGTGACAACGATTAGTGCCATCTGTTTTATTTGGGTGTGGAGCATTATTTTAATTTCACACATTATTTATAAAAAGAAAAATCGTGCATTACATGAAGCATCAACATTCAAAGCACCGTTTACACCATTTATAAACTATGTAGTACTCGCATTCTTTGTATTTTTATTAGGGGTTATGCTGTATGCAGAAGCGACACGAACAGCATTGTTACTCACACCCGTTTGGTTTATTTTATTAATCATCTTATATCGTATTCGAATGAAAAAAAGCGCTCAGTAATGAGTGCTTTTTTTATACGTTTAAACAGATTTCTAGACGATGGGGAATGGTTATGTTATTATTATCTCGAATTAGAGATAATTGAATTTGAAATAAAAGAGGTGCAAGGATGGAACAACGCAATCAAGTATTACATGCGATTACTGTGTTACTTCGGGCCTCAAGGTCTTTAGAGGATTTATTGAAAAAGGATATGGCACAATATCAGTTAAATGCAACGGAATTTGCCGTGCTTGAATTTCTATATCATAAAGGGGAACAGCCGATTCAAGTGATTGGGAATAAGATTTTGATTGCAAGCAGTAGTATTACGTATGTCATTGATAAACTGGAGCAAAAGGGGTATGTGAAGCGACGTGGCTGCCCAAATGATCGCCGCGTCATTTATACAGGCATCACAGCTGAAGGGGAGACATTTATGAAGGAGATCTTCCCTGCGCACGAACAAAAGATGATAGAGCTATTTTCGTGCTTATCGAATGAGGAAGTGGAACAGATGATTCAACATCTCAAAACAATTGGCTTAGCGGCGGAAAACAACTAGGAGGTATTCAGATGGAAGTATTAAAAGGAATTCACCATGTAACAGCGATTACAAGTAGCGCAGAGGAAAACTATCGATTTTTTACGTATGTACTTGGCATGCGTTTAGTGAAAAAAACGGTCAATCAAGATGATATTCAAACATATCATTTATTTTTCGCAGATGATAAAGGAGCAGCAGGAACAGACGTCACATTTTTCGATTTCCCAGGTATCCCGAAAGGACAGCATGGAACAAATGAAATTGCGATTACCGCATTTCGTGTGCCAAATGATGAAGCATTAACTTATTGGGAAAAGCGCTTTACACGATTAAATGTGAAACATGCAGGAATTCAAGAACAGTTCGGCAAAAAAGTATTACCGTTTGTTGATTTTGATAACCAACAATATCAATTAATTTCAGATGAACACAATCAAGGCGTTGCTGCAGGTACGCCGTGGCAAACTGGTCCGATTCCACTTGAATATGCGATTACGGGGCTTGGTCCAGTCACAATTCGTATTGCCGACTTTGATTTCTTCCAGCAAGTGCTTGAACGTGTTTTCCAATTTACATTAACAGCAAGTGATGGAAATACACATTTATTTGAAGTAGCGGAAGGTGGCAACGGTGCAAGTGTTATCATCATTCACGATGAAGCAAGTCCAACTGGCAGACAAGGTTATGGCACAGTGCATCACGTAGCGTTTCGGGTGGAGGACAAAGAGGCATTAGCGGCATGGCAAGAGCGGATTGAAGCTTTTGGTTTCCAAACATCTGGATTTGTGGACCGTTATTTCTTCGGCTCGCTCTATACAAGAGTCGCTCCCCAAATATTATTTGAACTAGCGACAGACGGGCCAGGATTTATGGGAGATGAGCCATATGAAACACTTGGTGAAAAACTATCTTTACCACCATTCTTTGAAGAAAAACGTACACAAATTGAGCAATTAGTACGCCCAATTGATACAGTACGTAGCACAATCCAATTTGAAAAAGAATATGAGTAGTTATATGTCATCTGTCATGTAATAGTCATAGATATTTTCTCATCCATAGTCAGATTATTTGGTTTATTCGTCGAAGTATTTTTAATGGGGGCAATGATGGAAATAAGACTTGCTGCATTCGGTCTAAACATCCCCGTACGAGCAAAACACTACCGTTATAGTGGAACATTAAAATGCACATATATATAATCGGCGTGTCCGTGATGGAGAAATAATAAATATGTAAATATAGTGAATGGAGTATCAATAATAGTGATATTATTGGTACTCTTTTCTTATTGTGTAAAAATAGTATTTAAACATACAAATTTTTGTCGTTTGTTCGTCTAATGTAGAAAGAGGTGAGTGAAGTGGATTTTGAAGAGCTGTATGAAAGGTATTTTCATTCGATTTATCGCACGATTTTTTACATGGTAGATGACGAGACGTTAGCAGAGGATTTAACACAAGAAACCTTTTTACGTGTTTATAAAGGTAATTTTAAACGGCAAGCGACATTGTCAACATACATACACCAAATTGCAAGAAATTTAGTCGTCGATCATTATAGGCGAAAGGCGTTAATTCGTTGGCTCCCTTTTCAGACGAAGCATGAGAAAACGGAGATACGTTTTGTGCCACATACATGGATTGAACAAGAAGAAAGTCGAGCGATGTTATACGCTGCACTACAAACATTAAAAAGAGAACACCGAGCAGTCGTAATTTACCGAAAAATCGAACAGCTTTCAATCGAAGAAACGGCGCATATTTTAGGATGGTCCACGACGAAGGTTGCTAATACACAGCGTACAGCAATGAAAGCATTAGAAAGGTTACTTAGGGGGGATGAAAATGGATTTGCATAAACGATTACAAGAGCTTGAAAAATTACCTGTGGACGAAGGAATGAAAAGAGCGATGTATCATCAGATTCAGCGCCCCAAAAAGAACAATTATATTTGGAAAGAGCTAGCATTGATTGTAGGCATTGTGCTACTTGCGATTGTTTTAATAATCCCTCCCCAATCACAGTCTACTGCTACAGGTACTATTCAAGAAGTGTATAAATATTTTGGCGGAGATGAAGGCGCATTTTATGGTCGTGCCTCAACGCTTTATATTGGTGTAGACCGTGTGGTAAATGAAGAGGTAAAGACATTTTTTGCTACCATCGAAAAAGAAGAGTTTACAAAAAAAGGTAAATTAGGGCGTCATATTGCGGATGTAGTGGTCGTGCAAGATGATGGAGCTCAACATCGTTATCAAGTGTCTGAGTATGATATGCTCGATGTGGATACAGGACTGTATTATTCGGGGGAATCGGAACAGTACAGCGAAGTATTTAACGAGTTATATAGTGTAGATGTATTACCTATGTGGTCACAATTGATCGTGCTTATTGTATTAATTCACCGAGCGATATTAAATCGCATGTATAAAAAGAAGGGGTTTCATCGTCCGAAGCATTTTAAAGGCGCATATGTACTAGTTGGATTGTTTGTCGGGATTTTTAGTAGTTCAGTACTGTGGCATATTTATATCGGTCCACTGTATCAACCGATATTATTAATAGTTTGCATTGCTTGGGTCTATATAGCTTGGAGAGCCCTAAAGCCACAACTCCCAACGTCGTTATTTTATACAGCGGAAAAAATAAATCTGCTCCTTATACTACTTGGGGTCATCATGGTTATTTTGACCTTGTAACAGATTGCCAAAGAAGGGTGTTAACAATCGCTAACACCCTTTTACTTATGTAACAGTACTTATTTAATCCCTTCAGTACACAATGCCCCATAAATCTTTCTGTATGTTTAGGGGTGTGTCATACATTAGAAAAATTGTATATTTTCAAGTGTTCTATCATACGCTTTTATGAAAATTCATTCATTATACATTTCAGCAAGTGAAAGGACGTTTCATCCAAATGAGTGCTTTTACCGATTTCATTAAATAGGAGGAATGAGGATGTCAGAGACACTTGTACAAACGAGTTTCGGACAAGTGATAGGGGAAAACGTTGATGGAATTGCGGTTTGGAAAGGGATTCCTTATGCTAAAGCCCCAATTGGAAAACTCCGATTTAGTCCACCGCAAAGTCCTGATGCATGGGAAGGGGTATATGAAGCGACACAATTCGGTCCTTCAGCTATACAGCCTGAAAGGGAGATGATGAGGTTTCTAGATGCTCATGTTGAGGAAGATGAGATGAGTGAAGACTGTTTATATTTAAATATTTGGTCACCCGGAGCAGATAATAAAAAAAGAGCGGTGATGGTATGGATTCATGGCGGTGCATTTATGAACGGCTCAGGTAACAGCAAATCTTACAATGGTGCATCGTTTGCAGCCCATCATGATGTAGTCGTGGTCACCATCAATTATCGACTAGGCGTTTTCGGATTTTTACATTTAGGTAGTATCGATAATGAGCAATTTGCGGGTACGGGAAACTGCGGCATACTTGACCAAATCGCGGCGCTAAAATGGGTTAAAGAAAATATTGAAGCATTCGGCGGTGACCCGAATAATATTACAGTATTTGGTGAATCTGCGGGGGCTATGAGTATTGGTATATTATTGGCCATTCCTTCTGCAAGTGGTCTATTCCAAAAGGCAATTTTACAAAGTGGGGCTGCACGAAATGTATTGCCATCGGTAGTGGCAACACAAGTATGCACAGACATTTTAGCAAAACTCGGAATCGATAAGGAGCATTTATCGAGATTAGAAGAGGTGTCAACAGCAGAATTATTAGAAGCATCAAGGCATGTATCACCGATGTTACTTGGTCCGGTCATTGATGGTGTCGTAATTCAAGAGCCACCTGAACTATCTATTGTCAATGGGGCAAGTAAGCATATCGATCTGTTAATCGGAACGACAAAAGATGAATACTGCTTATTTACGTATGTTGATGCGCCATTAGATGGATTAGATGAAGAAGGGATTGATCTGTATTTAAAGAAAATGCTCACACATAAATGGGATCAAATTAAACTAAATTTACAGCACGAAACCTTGAATAAAGCGTTAGTGGAAAAAGTACTCACATTTGATATATTTACAGCGCCTGCCATTTGGCTAGCAGAGCAGCAAGCAAGGCAAGGTGCATCTGTTTGGATGTATCGATTTGATTGGGAGTCGCCTGTATTAGATGGCGAATTAAAAGCATGTCATGCACTGGAAATCCCTTTTGTCTGGCATCAACTCAATAAAAGTACAGAGTTTTTATTAGGTAACGCTCCTGACTACGCACTCGCTCACCATATGCATAAAGCATGGGCTACTTTTGCGAAAGAAGGCGACCCGAATATTGAAGAGCTACCGACATGGCCAGCATATCATGTGAAAAATAGAGAAACGATGCTTTTTGATGTAAACTGTCAAACCGTTCAAAATCCTGATAAACAGTACCGATTAATTTGGGATGCTGTATCACTTAGTATTAATTAGGCATGTCGTAACGTATGAAGAATTCATTGTATAAAAATAGCATGGCTTGAACGAAATGAATATCGGATAGCCTGCTAAAGACGAATCCAGTAGGCTATCTAGATTTATGAAAGAGGATGTCATCACTGGACAAGTGATTATAGACAGAGGCAGCTCTTGATAAAAGAAATGCAGAACGGAGTGGGTGTATGGAGTTTAGGTTAACGGAAGAGCAAAAAATGGTGCAGGAAACGATTCGTCAATTTGTGAAAGAGGAGCTTATTCCGCTTGAAGATGAAGTACTTAAAAATGAGCAAGAGGGCAGACCAGGTTTACCCCCTGAAAAATTAAAAGAGCTACAATTTAAAGCAAAAGAAATGGGTTTTTGGGGTATTGATACACCAGAAGAGTATGGTGGTGCAGGTCTTGATCCAATGCTGTTAGCTATTGTTTTAATGGAATTGGGCAAAACATTCGTGCCATTTGCGTTTGGGGGCTCTGCTGATAATATTCTTTATTATACGAATGAAGAGCAAAAGAAACGATATTTAATACCAACCATTAATGGAGAGAAGACGTCATGCTTTGCGATGATAGAGCCGAATAGTGGATCAAATAAGCAAAACATTCAAATGACAGCTGTAAAAGACGGCAACGAATGGGTGTTACATGGAGAGAAGACATGGATCACAGATGGACATGAAGCGGACTTTGTCATGGTCATTGCTGTGACAGATAAAGAGGCGTATGAAAAAACAGGGCGAGACGGCGTGACATGCTTTCTTGTAGATCGTGAAATGGGGTGGACGTCTAAAGTTGACCCGACGACGGGAGAAGGCAATCCAGTAAGCTTAGTATTCCAGCATGTACGTGTACCAGAAGAAAACATTTTAGGTGATGTGCACGGTGGTTACAATTTAGGGCTTGAATGGGTTAGCTTTGCTCGCTGGGTTGCTAGTGTACGAGCTATTGGTGCGGCGGAGCATCTATTACAAATGGCGATTGATTATTCAAAAGAACGTGAAACATTTAGCCAGCCCATTGCGGAGCATCAAGCAATGCAACAAATGATGGAGAATTATGCTAGTGATATTGAAGCCGCAAAACGGTCAATGCTAAATGCTACATTTACGTTAGATAAAGAGGGAGACAATAAACATGTGGCATCGATGGCGAAACTACCTGGAGCTGCGATAGGGAGTCACGTGGTAGACAGTGTTTTACAAATTTACGGAGATATTTATACGAAAGAATTGCCGATGGATCGTTGGTACCGTGAAGCGCGGCTATGGCGAATTTACGAGGGGGCAGATGAAAATCAGCACACGATTATTGCTCGTAATCTAGTAGAAGAACAAGTGAAAATAGGGCAATATGTTTAATTGATAGTATCATATTACCGCTTATAAATATCGTAATTTGTAAGACCAAATTTCAAAAGTAGATTTGGTCTTTTTCTTATGGTAAATTTATGAGTAATTTTTAGGGGGAGTGTATGGTGAAGTTGATCCAGATTGATTTAGCACAGCATCGGTATACGGTAATTCAATTTCGAAAGGACTCATTTGTTGTTAGTCTTGGAGATGCTTCGGGTTTAGGGGGAGACGAGCATTACCTGCAGTGGCTAGAAGATAAAATATTTAAGTATCGGGCAGGTTTTGTATTCATTGAAGAAGACGGCAAGCCGATTGGACAATTGGAACTAATGATTCGTGAGTACGAAGGTAGAAGCATAGGATATACCTCTTTACATTATTTACTAACTGAAAGTCGGGGGAAGGGAAAAGGGTGTACATTGCATAACTATGCACGAAAGTTTTTTAAAGATAATGAGGTGAATGAATATCATTTACGAGTATCACCAACAAATAGAGCTGCATTAAAGTTTTATCCCGCATTAACGGGCATTAAGACGCCCACCTCAAGGATTAAGGAAATCGAGAAGTGTAGGTGGGAGATCAACTGCCCGTAAAAGCCCGATTGGTTCAACTAACAATCAGTGGGGATAAAGAAAACCCCACTGATTGAAGTTTCACTTTATGAAAAAATGGGGATGGCACAACTAGGAACAGAAGTTGAAGGCAAAGTAATCCGAATGCGAGGATATTTATAAAAATGTGACATATCGTTTATAATTTAACATACTAGCGATATTTAAGTAGAAAAGAGGGATGCTATGGCGAATAGAGGAAGAGTTATACTTCATGTTGATATGAATAGTTTTTATGCTTCTGTCGAGCAAGTGTATGACCCTACTTTGAAGGGGAAACCGATTGCGATTGCGGGTAATCCAAAAGAGCGCAGGGGCATTGTCATTACATGCAGTTATGAGGCGCGGGAAAAAGGCGTTTATACGACGCAACGGGTATCAGAGGCTTTAAAAGTTTGTCCGGAACTAATCCTTATCCCTCCTCATTTTGAAAGGTATCGCGATGCTTCCAAGAAATTTTATACCCTTTTAACAGAGTACACGCCTTTAGTCGAACCCGTCTCAATAGACGAAAGTTACGTTGATATTAGCTTTATAGAAAGTAACAAGCACCCGATGGCAATCGTGCAGGATATACAAAATCGGATATTGAATGAATTGCAGCTTCCTTGTTCAATCGGTGTGGCGCCGAATAAATTTTTAGCTAAAATGGCATCGGATATGAAGAAACCATTAGGCATTACAATTATTCGCAAACGAGATGTGGAGGAAGTATTGTGGCCTTTAGATGTTATTCACATGCACGGAGTAGGAAAGAAAACAGCAGATAAATTAAAGGACATGAATATACATACAATCGGTGACTTAGCTAAGGCAGAAAAAACACTAGTACAGCAAAAGCTAGGTATGAATGGACTGCGCTTACTTGAAAAAGCAAATGGAGTCGATCATCGATCTGTTGATCCAGAGTCTATTTATGATACGAAAAGTGTTGGGAATTCCACGACGCTACCTTATGATGTGTCCAATCTAGCTGAAATACAAGATATTTTGTATACACTAGCAGAAAAGGTGAGTAATCGTTTAAAGGCAAAAGGATTAGTTGGTACGACGATTAGTATTCAAATAAAATACAGTGACTGGAAAAATCAAACGAATAGCCGAACCATTCAAAATAGTACGGATGAAGTAAGTCCCATTTTTGAAGTAGCAAAGAATTTAATAGCGGATCATTGGAAAGAAAAGCCGGTGCGACTGTTAGGGGTTACGGTTGGAAATGTCATGGACAAAACAGAGAGCACAGAGCAATTATCAATCTTTAACTTTGAGGAATATGTAAAAGATGAACCAATATTAAACTTGATGAACAAATTAGAACGTCAATTTGGAGAAGGGGTTATCAAGCGAGGGGTTAAAGGCAAGCGAGTAGGGAAATATCAAGCGAATACGAGCTTTAGTAAGGATTTTTTAGATGATTTCAAATGATATGTGGCGTGTTTGATTGTCAGTTGTTTAGGAAAGCATAAGAAAAAGAAGGTGAGTACACCTTCTTTTTCTCTATTTTAGTCAAGCTCTGTTTCTTCGTAATATTCCTCTAAATGGAAAGTGGCTAACGTTAAGACCTTGGCAAATTGTGCACGTGTAATCATCGATTTCGGCTTGAATGTCCCATCCTTATAGCCATTAATAATGCTTAATTTTTGTAGATATGAAATACTATCTAGCGCTAAAGGATTGATCGATTTCTGATCTTTAAATGTCGTGTTGTATCCAAAATCGTCATCTACACCATATGCTAACAACAACATGTGTGTCATATAAGCGACTTCTTCTCGTGTAGCTCGTTGAGATGGGATAAAAGTACCTTCACCAAAGATGTCTAAAAATCCATAATCATATAAAATGGCAATCTCTTTTGCTGCCCAATGATTGGTTAAATCTTTATAGGGCGCATAACTAGTGAAATCTTCTTTTGCAGATAGTCCAGTTGCACGGAAAACCATCGAAACGAGTTGTGCACGAGTGATGTGTCCGTTTGGATTAAAGGTTGTGGCATTTTGCCCGTTAATAATATCTAGTTCATATAAAAATTGAACATATGGTTCTGCCCAGTGATTTAATGTGTCAAGGAAATAACCACCGTCACGCTGCAAATCATCCCCACGTCCAAGTACCTCTAAGAAAACAGCTTCATCTTCTGCTGATAATGGAAGCCATTGTTTTGTCACTTTAATTTCTTTTTGGATGCCACTTCGTTGTTTAGTGAAACGCATTTCGATATGGTTGCCAAAAGTTGAGCGAATCAGTGCAACATCCCCCATAAATTCTTCTTTTCCTTCTTCATAAGCATTCACATTATCCTCATAGCTTTGAACAATCGCATCTACACTAATTTTCAGAACAAACTGTGTGTTTGATACAGCTGTCACACTATAGTGTTTTGCATCAAAAATTAATTCATTTAAATTGAACATTTTATATAACTCTTCAAATGATGTGTGCTCTGTTTGGGCAACTGTAGATGAATTAATGATAGGAGGTGTAGAAAAAGCTTCTTGCGATTGCGCGGATGCCATCGTGCCACTAACACTTGTTAAAAGCATGGTAGCTGCCAGTGTTGACGTAAAGATCGTCTTTTTAAACATGAACATAAATCCCCTTTCTTTCATAACATGTAAACATATTCCTTATTGTACTCTATCACTTATGTAGTTTTAAGAGGAATTATTACTAGAGAGATTAGGCTAAAGGGAATAATAGAACTTCGTTTTGTGTTACGTGCTAAAGAGGCATATTCGTATAACAAACAGATGAATGAAATCTTTTAACGAAAAAGTTTTTAAATAGCAATCAAAATTTTTGTGAAGAATTTATTTTAAAATTGTAAATTTTATGTTTTTATATAGGATTAAATATTTACTTACTTTTTTTCTATAAAGTAGAATATCAGTAATAAATGGATTTGTTACTAAAATTTTGGGGTTACAGGTTAATGAGTGGAAGCTTGGTGGCTGCAGAGGGGTTAGCGTATAGCCACCTCTGTCCCTCGGCTTTCATCGCAAATAAATTTAGGAAGGAAATCAACTCCAAGTTATGGTGAGCAAGCAATAAATAGATACATAGCCTAGTTTTATGGAGGAACATGCATGTTTAAATCAATGAAATGGAAAATGATGTTGCCAATATTAGCGGCAGTTATTTTAATTATCTCAGCGTTTTCAGCTTTTATTTACAATACGACAAATAACAGTATTCAACAGCAAGGGGAGGCACTTGTTGAATCGATAAAATTAGGGCTAGAAGGTGCGATTACGTCTCGTGATGTGGCTGAAAAAATTATGGAAGAAGAAATGATTGCGGAGTCTGTGTTAATTTCATGGATTTTAGAAAATGGTGGGCAGTTTGAAGATTTAAAGGCTTTAGCTGAACGTGGTGGAATCGATGAAATTTGGAGTACGGATGCACAAGGAAATACGACAATTACGTCGATTGCCGAGAAAATTGATTTTAACTTTGCTTCTGATCCAAATGGACAAGCATATGAATATATGAAACTCATTACAGGAGAAGAAACAGCCATTACACAATCCGCGCAAATCCGTGATGTAGATGACCAATTTTACAAATTTGTTGGTGTGAGTAGCTGGAATCCCGCGTCACCAAAAATTGTGCAAGTAGCACGAAACGGACAGGCACTGCTTGATTTAGAAGCGCAAATTGGGAAAGAATTTTACATAGGTGAACTGAATAAACATTTGAGTGAGACAGTGTTATATGCTGCGGTTGTCGATGCAAGCGGTGAAGTATTAGCCGCAACAAATGAAGATTCTTTAGAAAAAAATGCATTTACAACATCGATGTTTAGTGCACAAGAGCTTGTAAAAGAAAATACAAGGTATAATGGCTTACGTGCAATGAATTATGTAACACCTTTATCTAACGGTACATATTTAGCAATTACAGTTTCAAACAGTGTTTTATCATTTATTTTAATTGCGACAGTAATTGCGGCAGTGTTAGCGATTACGATTTTAATAGCGATTACAAACTTGACAATTTCTCGTCAGGTGAAGCGTATTTTAAGTGTTCGCAATTCACTACTTGATATTTCAAATGGTGAAGGAGATTTAACGAAACGGATTGAAAACGATTCAGCAGATGAAATTGGTCAGCTTGTATTGGCTAGTAATACGATGATGGATAACTTCCAATCCATTATGCATGATTTGCATGAGCAATCTAGTGTGATGAATGATGCTGCTGACGACATTCAACGGCATTCGGATGCAACAATTGCCTCATCGAATGATATTTTAACATCATCTGAAGTGATTGAAAAAGATTCACGTACACAGCTTGTCAATATTGAAGAAAGTGCACTCGCAATGGAGGATTTAGCGCGCGGCATTCAAGGGGTAACAGAGTCGATTATGGAAATTGCCAATATCGCCACTGATACAGAGCAAAGTGCATTAAAAGGCGTAAAAGTAGTAGACAATTTATTAAGTGAATTAGACCGACTTCACAATCAAACCGATCAATCTGTGACCCGTACGAAGTCATTAGAACAGCTTTCAGAGCAAATTGGCGAGTTTACAAATGTCATTACGGGTATTTCAGATCAAACGAACTTACTCGCATTAAATGCTTCGATTGAAGCGGCACGTGCTGGGGAAGCGGGGAAAGGTTTTGCTGTAGTGGCAGAGGAAGTGCGTAAATTAGCAGAGGAATCGAAAGTGGCGGCAGAGCGAATTTCACATGTTGTAACAGATGTACAACGTGAAACGGTAGAAATTGTGCAGGCCATTGCTTCGACATCGACAGTTTTGGAGGATGGTCGTGCTATTGCAAATGAAGCGCAATCCGCATTCCATCATATTTCGGACGGCATTCAAGTGATTTCCGATCAAGTGGATCGTGTCTCAAGCGCTTCAGAGGAAATGACCGCAAGTACGGAGGAAATTACAGCTTCTATTGAAGATGTGGCGGAGCTAGCTAAACACAATACAGACCGTGTGGAACAAATGGCATCTGATGCAAGAAAACAATCGAAAGATATGGCGGAAATGGCAAAGGCAGTGAACGCTGTATATGCGATTTCAAATGACTTAGATATGCGTACAAATAAGTTTAAATTGAAATAATTGTTTTTATCATTTGAAGATAAGGTTGGTCAATAGTAAAAAGCAGCTAAGGATACTTAGCTGCTTCAGATTGTCGACAAAAGGCCTTCAGAATGGTCTCATTCTGAAGGCCTTTTGTATTTTTAATATTTTTAGGGGTATTTTATAGTCTTATTTTAAGTAAAAGTACTCTTCGAGTATTCTAA
>NZ_JBDQZI010000009.1:0-163975 GCF_042920265.1 Lysinibacillus sp. KU-BSD001
AGTCTAGTGATGATGGCAAAGAGGTCACACCCGTTCCCATACCGAACACGGAAGTTAAGCTCTTTAGCGCCGATGGTAGTTGGGGGCTTCCCCCTGTGAGAGTAGGACGTCGCTAGGCACAATCAAAGGTCTGAGAATTTCTCAGACTTTTTTTTTTTGTCTTTAATAAATATAATAAAATACGGTTCTATAATAATACATGCTATCTATTTTCAGAGCTGAGATAAATATTATTGGGTGTTTTTTATTTATTTCCATTCTTTTTAGGATGGAGGTGCTCTGAGTCATGTGGTTCAGCTATTATCATTCCAAATACCCTGTGATGATGCTTTCTTATATCTGCCATATCTACACGTTATCTACTCCTTATTCTCGAATCTAGCTGCCATATATACTTGATACTCTCATCAGGGGTGTTTAGGCTGAACCCAACTGTAGCTACGATATTATAGACTGTAAGCTGGTCATATAAGAACATTGCGCTGTGAAGGAGGAGATGAAGACGACATCGGTACATCGAGATAATCAGAGTAGTCCTCATGATGGAATTTGTCTTTAGTGTATTATGAAGCATAACTTCAATATATTTACTTACATTTGTACATAAAATTAGAGGATCTGAAGCGACTACTTCAAATTTATTGACAACCGTATTTGTTGAAATAGGATTTTCAGTTAGTATTGTGTTTTTAGTGAAATTTTTTTCGTAACGCTAGGTAAAAGTTTATCTCTCATAGGGGGATTTCCTAGTCCAGTAAGTGAATGAAGTGTGACATCTGTTTCTCATATGAGCACCTCCTCTTTCAATTACCTAGCCATATATCATTAATAGGGATGTAATGCTAAAGTAAAATGTAATCTTCTATTCCCTCCATAGTAAATTCCAGAATAAAGGATTCGGTAATTTTGATATGTTATGGCTGGTCTAATTTCGAAAATAAATTTGGATGTTCCCCATACTAGTGCTAACGATGGAGATTAAAGCTATGTGATTCTTCATCAGTGTCTTGATAAATTCTAACTCGGACAGGGAGCTTCTATATGGAGCTAAAAACCAAATACATTCGGTACCGAATTAAGGAAATGAATATGAAAAGAGGCAATTGATGAAAAAATCATCGGTCGCCTCTTTTTGTTGTTAGTCTATGAGCAAATGAATTTTTGATATATTCCTTTATCAGTGATGTGTTTGAATTACTAATCATAGCATAAAAATTCACTCTCACTTTAGCGTAAAGGGGCCCTCTTACGGAATATATGCGTATTTTGCTTCAGCTGAAAGCAGTTAAAATTCCAATATTGTACGAATACTGTTCATGTACGATTGGCTTACAGGTAGCTCGGTGCCATCTTTCATTAAAATAATAAAATTCGATGTAATATCGCGTGAAATCTTTTTAATAAAGTGAATGTTAATAATGTAAGATCGGTGAATCCGAATAAACATATGTGGTAATCGGATTTCTAGTTCTTTTAATGTCACCGATGTTTTATATTGCTCCCCGTTTCGATAAAACCATGTACGCTTTTGTAAGCTCTCAATATGTGAAATTTCCCCAATCGGTATGGGACTCCAATCTTCATTCTGTTTTCCTGTTAAAAAACGATAAGGCTCTTGTTTTTTTGGTGAAAATGTTGATGGTAATACGACGACAAGCGCAGCATTTCGACCATCAATTGTAATGGGATAACCGATAGCATAATAAGGTGTGTCAAATAAAGAATTATCCATTACGGCGTCTAATTTACTTTGTGATTGTAAAACACGGTATGTGAGACTATCTTGCTTGACAGCTGTACCTACCTCTAATTGAAGATCGTGGCTACCACCTTCAAAATATACATACGTATTCTCTACAGCTATCGCAATGGCTGCACTTTTTGGAATCCAATCTTCTAATATAGTTTTATATTGGTCCAAGACTTTTCGATCAATAATGATATCCCCTTGTTTCATATAAAACATTCCCCCTCTGTATTATATGTATTTTTACATTTCATCCCAACTATAAACTATTTCATCATTAATTTCAGGTGTTTTGTCAGAAAATAATGAAAAAAAATGAAGTCTGTTATATATTAATTTACAACAAGTATACCTGTTATGGAACAGTATTTAAAATGTTTTCTTAGCAGAGTATCTTATTAGACAATTGGGAAGGTGGAAATGTAACATGTCAACTCGTCAAGAAAAGATTGAAGCTCTACAAAAAGATTGGGCAGAAAACCCACGCTGGAAAGGCATCGAACGTGCATATTCAGCTGAAGAGGTAGTAAAATTACAAGGTTCAGTAGTACTAGAGCAAACATTAGCTAAACGTGGTGCAGCTCGTCTTTGGAATTCTTTACACACAGAACCATTCATCAACGCTTTAGGTGCCCTAACTGGTAACCAAGCAGTTCAACAAGTTAAAGCAGGTTTAAAAGCAATCTACTTATCGGGGTGGCAAGTAGCAGCAGACGCAAACCTTTCTGGTCAAATGTATCCTGACCAATCATTATACCCAGCAAACTCTGTACCAGCTGTAGTTAAACGTATTAACCAAGCGCTACAACGTGCAGACCAAATCGACCATTCAGAGGGCCGTGAAGATGGTTTTGACTGGTTCGCACCAATCGTAGCAGATGCTGAGGCTGGTTTCGGTGGTCCATTAAACGTATTCGAGCTTGTAAAAGGCATGATTGAAGCGGGTGCTTCAGGCGTTCACTTAGAAGACCAATTAGCTTCTGAGAAAAAATGCGGTCACTTAGGTGGTAAAGTATTACTTCCAACTCAAAATGCAATCCGTAACTTAGTTGCAGCTCGTCTTGCAGCTGACGTAATGGGTGTTGATACAGTTTTAATCGCTCGTACAGATGCAGATGCAGCTGACATGGTAACTTCAGATATCGATCCACGCGATGCAGAGTTCATCACTGGCGAACGTACACCAGAAGGTTTCTTCCGTACAAATGCTGGTATTAAGCAAGCAATCGCTCGTGGTTTAGCATATGCGCCATACGCAGATCTAATCTGGTGTGAAACATCTCACCCATCTTTAGAAGAAGCTCGTGAATTCGCTACGGCAATCCACGCTAAATTCCCAGGGAAGATGTTAGCATATAACTGCTCTCCATCATTCAACTGGAAAGCAAAACTTTCTGACGAAGAAATCGCAGAATACCAACGCGAATTAGGTAAACTTGGCTACAAGTTCCAATTCATCACATTAGCTGGTTTCCACAGCTTAAACTACTCAATGTTCGAGCTTGCGCATGACTATAAAGACAACGGTATGGCTGCTTACTCTAAGCTACAACAAGCTGAGTTCGCTGCAGAGTCTAAAGGTTACACAGCAACTCGTCACCAACGTGAAGTTGGTACTGGTTACTTTGATGAAGTATCACAAACAATTTCAGGTGGTCAATCATCAACAACTGCAATGGCTGGTTCTACAGAAACTGAACAATTCGCATAAGAGATTGTTACAAAGAGTAGCGATTGCTTAAACAAATTGTAATGATTGTACACTAATACTCTATTTACTAGAGTATTAGTGTATCTAATAAATGAAGCATCTTGAACTTCTGTAACGGCTAAGCCATTCCAGAGGGTAGCATTACAGAAGAGCGATGCAAAGTAATGATATAAACCGTACTTGAAGTACTAGACGAAGAACTTGCAAAAATTAAAGAAGCTGTTGGGGAACAAGCTGATGAAAGTAGTCGTTATGCCGAAGCGACTGCACTTTTCAAACCTTTAATCGAGCAAGATGACTTTGTCGCTTTTCTAACATTACCTGGTTATGAAAAAGATTAGCTAATTCATTGTTTGTTAGACATGAAAACTCTACTATAATAATTCGTAAATTTTATTCATTTCCTACCATAATTTTCACGGAGTTGTGATAGGAGAAGACTTTTGAACATGGGTTTTGCCTCCCATTAAATAAAGTATATAGCGTTTAAACAAGGGGTCTATTATAAAGAATTGTGTAAGATTCTTATAAAAGGGGAGAATGTCTTTCTAGTCATGATGGGACTAGGGAGACATTTTTTTGTATAGAGAATATGGTGGAAATCTATAAATCTTCTTTCCATTGATAAAATTTTCAGAAAGTTATATGATGTGGTTGTGGGAGAGATTACCAAGAGGGGGCAATCGTAAATGAAAAATAAAGAAATTCTACTCGTTCCAGGACCGACACCTGTTGTCGATGAAATTTATGAAGCGCTTGCAAGTGAAACAAGAGGACATACAGATGCACGCTTTGTGGCTATTTATAAACGTGCGATTGAAAATACAAAGAAATTATTTAATACAGATGGCGAAGTGTATGTAGTAGCAGGCTCTGGTACACTGGCGATGGAAATGGCCATTGTGAACACAGTAGCAGAAGGGGAGAGGCTACTTGTCATTAGTCATGGTTATTTTGGTGATCGATTCACGCCGCTTGCGAAAGCATATGGGATTGAAGTCGATGTACTGCAGGCTGAGTGGGGGAAACGTGTTGAAATGGACGCAGTACGTGAACAGCTAGCCAGTCACACATACAAAGCTGTGACAGTGACACATGCGGATACGTCAACAGGGGTAGCATCTGACTTAGAGGCACTGATTCCACTTATTAAAGCAGTAGGCGCGTTAGCTATTGTAGATGGTGTTGTCGCAACGGCAGCCCTGCAAGAAGATATGAGTAAAGCATATGGTGGCAATGAAGCCTATAAAATTGATATCGCGTTAACTGGTTCACAAAAGGCGATTGGTGTACCACCAGGTTTAGCAATTATTGCATTTAGCAAACAGGCATTAGCTGCGCGTGAAGCACTAGAGACAGTACGTGCTTATTACGCAGACATTCATAACTGGCGCCCTATTATGGACAACCCAGCCAATTATTTTGCAACGCCACCGGTCAATTTAATTTATGCGTATGATAAGGCATTGGAAATGGTGTTAGCAGAAGGGATGGAACAGCGCGAGGCACGTCATATCATGTATGGACGAGCAGTACGTGAGGCACTTCGTAGCTATGGTATGACGCCATTAGCAGATGAAGAGGTAGCAGCTGCGACACTCAGCTGTATGTTATATCCTGAAGGGGTAGAAGATGCTGCTTTCCGCAGTAGCTTAGCGAGCCGCGGCGTTGTTGTTGCAGGTTCGCTCGCACATTTAGCAGGCAAAGCATTCCGTATCGGCCATATGGGGAATACGACACCAGAGCAACTTGAAAAAGCGATTCGTTTAATTGGCGAAGTACTAATGGAGCAAGGTGTGCAGGTGGATATTGAACAGGCAGTAGATATACTACATCAAGAATTCACTATTTATGTAAAGTAAAGAATGGGCGTCCCATATACAGCACGGGGCGCCTGTTTGTTGTTTATAACTTACTCTCCACCAATCGATTGCTTTAACCAACGAGTGGCTTCTACATAGTCTTGTGCCACTCCGAGCCCTTTTTTATAGAGCATACCGAGTTGGAATTGTGCTTTGGTATGTCCTTGGTTAGCGGAAAGTTTATACCATTTTGCCGCTTCTACATAGTCTTGTGGCACACCTTCACCCTGTGTATGCATTTGGGCAAGTTGGAATTGTGCCTTTGCGAATCCAGCATGGGCAGCCTGTTGAATCCATTTTGCTGCCTCTGTGTGATCTACGTTTACACCTAGGCCTTTATCGTAAATATTGCCGAGCTTGTATTTGGCTTCAATATGTCCTTGCTCAGCGGCTAGGCGATAACATTGACGTGCTTCATCATAATTACGCGTCGTGCCAAGTCCATTTTCGTACAATAATCCGAGCTCGAATTCGGCTTGTGTATGACTTTGATTGGCCGCAGCACGTAGCCATTTCAATGCTTCTGCGTAGTTTTGTGGAACAAATTCACCGTGTAAATAAAATAGAGCCAGTTCATACTGTGCTTCCGTGTGTCCTTTAATAGCTGCTCTTTTTAACCATTTAAAGGCGGCTTCTAATTGATTGTCTGCTTTATAAAGGAGTGCTAAATCAAAGCTTGCACTAATATGTTCATTGGCGGCCGCTTTCGATAGCCATTCAATTGCATGCTGACTTGATTTTTTCGATGATTGCTGTTTATAGAAAAGACCGAGTGAATATTGTGCATTCGTATGCCCTTCATTTGCCGCGACAGTGAGCCATTTAATCGCTTCTTTTTCATTTTTTTCGACACCGTTTCCAGCTTTATAACAAAGAGCCAGTTGAAATTGTGCATTTGTATGTCCTTGCATCGCCGCTTTTAAAAACCATTGCGCGGCTTTTGGCATATTTTGTTCGACCCCGCGCCCTTTACTATACAAGTAGCCCAGGTTGTACTGGGCACTCGGGTCGTCAGCGTTTGCTGCTTGTTCAAACAGCTCCTTTGCTTTTTTAAAGCTTTGTGTGACACCTGTGCCGTTATGGTATAGGAAGCCTAAGTTATTTTGTGCACTCGTATTACCTTGTGAAGCTGCTAACTGATACCATTTAGCAGCTTCATAAAAGTCACGTGAAACCCCATTTCCTTGATTGTATAAGGAGCCTAGATTATACTGCGCGTCCGCATTGCCATGTTTAGCAGCCATTTCATATAATGCCGCGGCCTGCTCGTAGTCTTGTGTGACACCTTGACCAAGTTGATACAGTACACCAAGTGAGTACTGTGCATTCGTATCCCCTTGCTCCGCAGCTAATGTGTACCATTTAGCGGCTTCCTCATAGCTTTGCTTCACCCCGCGCCCGTGATTATAGAGCACCCCAAGATTGTATTGTGCACTCGCATTTCCCTTATTAGCCGCAACTAAAAACCACTGGGCGGCTGCTTCGAAATCATCTGCCGCAAAGTCTACATCCATCATAGTATGATTCGATATTGTTTCATTCGGTTCATCGATGTTAAAAAAAGCAGAAGCAGCCAACTGTTCTCCTTTTTTGATACGATGTAAATACCATTCACAAATATCAATTAAATATTCAATAACGATTTTCGATGCTTTGGAATGAACAATGTCATTCGAAGGTGTAGCCGTCATTTTATATACTAAATTCATGAGTAAATAGATGCGACGTGGATGAATTTTTGCGATAAAGTTTTTGTTGTTTAATAAAAGTCGAATCGCTGTATGGGATACATGTTTCTTCATTTCTTTTTCATATAAATCTCGGATTATAATGCCGAGTGCAATTTTTGATTTTTGCAGAGACAAGCTAGGATTCGAAATCGTATAGCGAGCAGCTGCTTGTAAGTGTTCAGCTAATGGTCGATGTGAATCTGGTATAGTATTGCATAATTGTGTTAGTACATCCCGGTCAATCGCCATAGAAATCCCCCCTTGTATCACAACGTTCTCTTTCGATAAGTATTCTTTTTATCGGGTAGTTTAAGATAAATTCAATGTAAATTAGTATGATTTCCCAAATATGTGCGCATAAAAGCCGTATAAAAATGGAAGCCCATTGAATTCTTTTTCCAACAACTATACAATTTTAAGTAAATAATCGGGTTTGTATTTGGGAGAGGGGCATACATAGTGGAAGATGTGATTGTCGTTATACCTGCATTAAATCCTTTGCAGTCATTTATTTCCTTTGTGGAGCAGTTGAAAAAAACAGCTGTGACCAAAATAGTCATTGTTAATGATGGCAGTGAAGAAAAATATGCACCTATTTTTAATGAATTTCGACAAGACCTGCAATGCATTGTCATTGATCATCTACAAAATAAAGGAAAAGGGAGCGCTTTAAAATCAGGTTTTCATTATATTTTGCAGCATGAAAAAGACATAGCGGGTGTATTAACAGTAGGAGCACATGGGCAACATACGTTAAGCGATATACAATTGATGCTTGAATCGGCAAAATTGTTTTCAGATGGGATTGTGTTAGGGGTAAGGCATTTTGGCTCCAGAGAAATGCCTATGTTTAGCTTTCTTGGTAACCGAGCAGCGTCTATGTTGTTTGAATTGTTATTCCGTCGCAGATTGCTCGATATTCAAACAGGGCTCCGCTATATTCCAAGGAGTGAATTAAGCTGGCTACAAAAAGTACCTGGAGAACACTTTAATTTTGATACGAATATGTTAGTCGAGGCACTTCGTCGAGATGTCCCGATTTATGAGATTCCGATTGGTCACGCTAAGGTGCGTAAAAACTCTATTATGAATTACGATGAAATTATTGATCCGAAAAAAATGCTGCAGCAAATATGGACGACTTTTTTAGGAAATCGGAAAGTATAAGTTTACCCACCGGTATCTTTCTAAAAAATAGACCAAATTGATTGTGAGTGAAACTTTTTTTGCCGTTTTTCGTACATATTAATAAGTACTACAGGGCTACCATTTATAATCCTTGCAGGGAATTCCTAATACTGTAGTACTTATTTTGGTGTGAAGGGAGCGTTTTGTATGGATGAAAAGCAGTCGATGGAACAAATGATTGAAGATAAAGAGCAACATTATTCAGAGAAAGATTTTTTCAAAACGCTAAAAAAATATGGAACTAAACTCGGGTTTAAAGGACTGCACACAGCAGCTACCTTATATACAGCACTAAAAAGTCCAAATATGTCAAAAGGCAATAAAATGATTATCCTTGGGGCATTAGGCTATTTCATTTTACCGTTAGATGTGGTAGCAGATATTTTACCGGTTGTAGGTTTATCCGATGATTTAGTCGTCTTAACAACCGCGCTAGCCAAAGTGTTTATGAGTATTGATGATGACATGAAAAATGATGCCCATGCGTTATTAAAGAAAACGTTTGGTGAACGGTATGTATATGAAAAAACAGATATAGTTGATATGCAATAGGACAAGTAAGGTTTCGCTAATAGGGCGAAATCTTTTTATTTTAAAAAAAATAGGTTATCGTAGTAATAAATAGTGTCAGGAGGGCGTAAATAAAATGGAATATACAGATCCAATGAAAAATCGCGTGAAGCGAATGGAAGGACAACTTCGAGGTGTTTTAAAAATGATGGAAGATGGAAAGGATTGTAAAGAGGTAATTACACAACTATCCGCAGTACGTTCAGCAGTTGATCGTACAATTGGCGTCATTGTAAGCACAAACTTAGTCGAATGTGTACGCCAAGCAGAAGGCGATGATGGAAAAGTAGATGAAGTGATCAAGGAAGCCGTTAATCTCGTTGTGAAAAGCCGCTAACATGGATGGATTGGGGAGAGTGTATGTTAAAGCGAATAACGATTCTTGTAATTTTACTGGTCTTTGCAAAGCCTGCATATGACGTGGCAAGGGATTTTTTGGAAACGAATACAATCACCGTTGACGAGGCAGTGATGCCTGTAACAACAGGACAAATTACAAAAGACGCACAAATAACAACACAATCCAAACAACTAGCTACATTACCAACTGAAGTAACATCTGTAGAACAGATGGCAGATGCATTTTACTATTATTTTAGCCGTTTTGAAACGAATTTTACGATTGAGTATAAGGGAAGTACAGCAGATATTGAGCGGATGTTAACACGCGCAACAGAAGATGCAGCAAAACGTGATACGTACATTGAAGGGCATTTAAGCAATCGAGAAATGGAATATGAATATCGAAAAATGGATGCGACAATTCGTGTGAAGCAAAGTTATTTAACGAACCCATCACAGGAGCAAAGTGTCAATGGACTAGTTGAATCCATTGTGGCAACACTCCAACCTGAACAAATGACAGATTTTGAAAAGGTGAAGTTTGTTAACGATTACATTGTGCAAAATACTGTATATAGTGAAGACAGTGCGACCAGTTCACATAGTGCGTATGCAGTGGCTTATGAAGGAAAAGGGGTATGCCAAGGCTACGCATTATTTGCGCAAAGATTGCTACAGGCACTTGGTATGGAATCGATGTATGTTGTCGGTGAAGTATATACAGGTGGACATGCATGGAACCTCGTGAAAGTCGATGGCGAGTGGTACCATTTAGATACCACATGGAATGATCCTGTACCGGATCGTGGCAATGGTGTACAGTATGATTATTTCTTATTAAATGATGCAGATATGGGGATTGATCATACGTGGCAAGCAGTAGATTATCCAAAGGCGACAAGTACAAAATATCGTTATATGCATGTTGTACAAGATAGCTATGAAAAGGACAACTATATTTATTTCAGTAATACGGCTGATAATAACAAATTGTATAAAGTGCATAAAGAGACAGGTGAGAGTGAGCGTGTAGCGGATGTCCGAGCATTGTTTATCGTCGGTGCAGGGGACTGGTTGTACTTTAGTAATTATTCAAATGGTGCATACTTATCTAAAGTGCGCTTAGACGGAACCGAACTCACAACATTGCATAAAGAAGAAGTGAACAATTTATTCATCGAAGAAAATATGCTGTATTTTACAACAGCAGATGGATTAAAAAAAGCAGATCTTTAAACTTACTAAGCGTTTTGTTTAGTAAGTTTTTTTGGTGTTTGCTATAAAATGATAAAAAAGAGATTCTACACAAAGGGATTGTCTGAAAAGACATTTTGAGACGGAACCTTTGCGACGAGGATGGTGGCATTTTGATGTGACCACCGCAGGAGCAATATTTCTTAATGGATAATTATTAAGGGATAAAGGGGTGTTCAGAAAGTTTTTACTTTCTGGACACCCCCTTTGCAGTAAGAATCTCAAGGATCGTCATTCATCTGTCGCTATGCAAGCTGTATGATAGGCTCTTTTGACGATATACTCAATCGGCTTTTCTTTACATAGCTCAAATTGTACTTCAGGAAATACATCGTGTACGCTTTCTACGAACTTTTCGTAAATGATCGGGTTATGTTTCAATACACCGCCGTTTACGTAAAAGGTATGTGCACCCGTATGATAGCCTGCATTTTTTAATGTGGTTGTTGCGAGTAAGGTTAGTTCCTGTGCTGCTTCGTGAGCAATTCTCACGGCTATATGATCACCTTGCACAATGGCTTGCTGTACATAAGCCCCGAGGCTGGCCAACTGCGCATTTGTATAATCAGCATGGTATAGCCAGTTCATGAGTGCGTCCACATCGGCTAACTGCTGATCACGGAGCACCATATCTGTTAAAAGTGTCGGTTCATCACGACCATCTGCAGCACGGAAAATGGCCTTTGCGACCTGCTGTCCAAGCCAGTAGCCGCTTCCTTCATCGCCCGCACGGTGGCCCCAACCACCTGCCCGCACAATCTTTACACCTGTATAACTAAAACAGATGGCACCCGTACCTGAAATGAGTAAGGTAGCAGGTTGCCCATTTGCAAGCCCTAGAAGAGTTGCTTCCACATCATTTTCGATAATGAGCTTTTGTGCAGTAAAAATAGAGTTTTCCATACTTGCTACGACGATTTCACGTACGATACGGGCATCCTCTTTCGTATCAATACCAGCGATCGCAAATACCGCTACGACAAGGTCACGTTCGGCAATGGCAGTACTCGCCTGTGCTAATAACTGCTCAAAAACTTGTTGGACATGATTCCGTCCAATTGCTTGATAGTTTGAGCCAGTGGATGTAGCAGCAAATAACTCCTGCCCATCCGTTGTACGAATTGTTAAAGTGGTCTTCGTTGCTCCACCATCTACAGCTAATATGATTTGGTTCAATTTGTATCCCAACCTTGTAACATGTCGTCAAGTTTTTGTTCGGCTTGTAAAATGGCATCTACTTTATCACGTACCCATTCTGCCATTGTGGTCGCATCCTTTTCTGCTATTTTGAGTGAATGGCGCATTGTGTCAGGCGCTGGCCCACCTAGAAGTTTCCGCACATGAACGAAATACTCCGGCTTTAATGCGTTGTAGAAATCGTTTTTAGCAATATGAAGAGGTTTCCCTGTTACTTCAATCGATTTATCATTCGCCATTTCCCATGTTAAATTGGCAAGGGATTCTTCGTCTGCCTCCATTAATGTTCGAACACAGCGACTAACAATGCTGTGGGATTGACGGAAAGAGATCTTTTCAGAGCGTACGAGTGTATCTGCTAACTCTGTCACATTGGCAAAGCTATTTTGCGCACGCTTTAATAAATTGTCTTTGTTTACATTCATCGTAATGACTAAGCTACCAAATAACTTATAAACCCCAATTAGTCGGTCAATGGCACGCCATAAATAAGGCTGCATATCATCTTCTGTATCGACAATATCGCCAAATGGTGTGTTATGAATCATTTTTAACACCGTGTCTGTATCACCGACAACCGCTGATAAGAGGGAACGTGTATGCTCAATCGATACCGGGTTTCGTTTTTGTGGCATGATCGAGCTAATTTGTACGTACGGACTTGCTAGGCGGAATGCGTTGAATTCTTGCGTAGCCCATAATAAGAAGTCCTGTGACGTACGACCAAGATTGAGTGCGGCAAGCTGGACAACACTTGCAGCCTCTGCAATATAATCTGCACCGGCAACGGCATCCCAAGCATTTTCAATAATGCCGTCAAAGGCAAGCAACTCTTGCATACGCTCGCGGCTAATATTAAAGCCTGTTGTGGTTAATGCTGCAGCGCCCATACTACTTTTGTTAATCGTACTATAGGCGGCTTGTAAGCGACCAAAATCACGCGTTAACTGATTAATGACCGCTTTTAAATAGTGTGCAAACGTTGTTGGCTGTGCTTGCTGTGTATGCGTATAGCCAATCATAATCGTATCGACATGCTCCTCGGCAAATGCAATCATTGAGGAGCATAAATCTAACAGCTCTTGCATGAGTGATAGCAATTTTTTACGTAGAGTCATACGATAAATCGCGATGCCCATATCATTGCGGCTTCTAGCAATGTGTAGATTCCCTGCTACATCACCGCCAAGCTCAATTAGTTTATTTTCAATACGGAAAAATAAATCCTCAAATTGCGGATTATAGTCCTTCGTTTTGTAATATTCGATATCTAATTTTTTGATTGCCTTACCGATTTTCTTCGCGTCTTCCGTTGATACAATCCCTTGTTCTTCTAACATTTTTAAATGGGCAATATGAATTTGCACCATCGATGTTAAAAAGTGTCGTTTTGCTTCGTCGTATGCAGGTTGCAAGACCATTTGACGGTAGCTATTGGATGGGAAGTGAGTGCCTTCTACTTCGTTGATATGATTTTTGTAATCTTGGAAAAACATAATTTAACCTGCCTCCATTACATGCTATAAAAATAGTTATATTGCGGAACCGGCCGAACCTTTCGAAAGTTTCTCTGAAATTAGCAGTACAAGTAAAATTAACACAATTTGTAGCACACCGTATGCACAGGCCGTTCCAAATTTAAATGCGTAAAGCTTTTGGAAGATGGCGACAGATAAAGGGATCGTAGATGTACTGTAGAGCAATATAGATGCAACAAATTCGCCAATACTGTGCACAAATGCAAGTAGTGTACCAGCAATAATACCAGAAAGTGTTAATGGTAAAACAATTCTTTTGAATGTATACCACCACGATGCACCTAAGCTACGAGAGGCTTCTTCAACCGATTGGTCAAGCTGCATTAAAGAAGCGGATGTAGAACGAAATATAAGTGGTAAGTGGCGTACAAAATAGGCAAGTGGTAAAATCCAAAACGTCCCAATCAACACTTGATTAAACGTAAATACACTTTCTGTACTAAATGCCGCAATTAAGTTGACGGCAACAACAGTCCCTGGAAGTGCCCAAGGAATCATAATTAATACATCGAGTAAAGATTTCCCTTTAAAGCTTAGTCGAACCATTGCATAGGCAGCAGCGACACCAAAAAGAATATTGCCAACAGTTGCGACGGCCCCCATTTGAATGGAATTCCAAATAGGTCGCCACGTACGCTCATCTGTAAAGAGCGCTTTATAATGATTCAAGGTATATTCGGTCGGTAAAATTTGTACAGTCCATGTCCCGTCTTTTGAGAAGGAAATGAGTACTAATACTAATATCGGCAGAATTAGGATTAATGTTCCTAAAAAAGACAGGAAAATAGAAATATATTTTAACGGCTTGAATGTTACTTCTGAACGATGCACACTAATGCCTTTACTCAAGTTTTGATAATTGCGCCTATTTTGATACCAACGCATGAGTAATAAGAATAGAATCGATACAATCGATAAAATCGTGGATTGTGTTGCGGCCATATCTAAATTCCCGTTTGTGCGTGCTAAGTAAATTTGCATCGTCATCGTACGTTCTACCCCAAACATAAGAGGGGCTGTATAAGAAGCCATCGATACCATAAATACAAGGAGAGAGGATGCAACAATGGAAGGGGTGAGCATTGGTAAAATTACTTTTCGCCATACACGAATACGGCTAGCACCAAGACTTGTTGCTGCTTCTTCCAGTGATGGATCGAGGCCTTTAATCGCAGCAGATGCTGTTAAATAAAAATATGTGTACATCGTAAATGTGTGTACAATGACTACGCCCCATATGCCTTTTAACGCAAAAGGCACTTCATCTAAGTGGAATAGCTGTTGGAAAAAGCGTGGAAATATACCACTTTCCCCGTATAAAAACGTAAAGGAAAGGACACCTACAAGTGGTGGTAAGGCCATTGGTACGAGTACGAGGACAGCTAATAGTCTACGCCCTGGAAATTCATAGCGCTCAAGTAAAAAGGCCATTGTAATGCCAACAACCGCACAACTAATGACACTAAGAACCGAAATATACACGCTATTCCATAGTGCCTCTAAATTAGCTGAACTTTCTAAGCTGAAAAACTTCGCATAGTTCGCTAATCGATTGTCTCCAGCAAAGCTTTGTAAAAATGTCGAGTAAAATGGATACACAACATAGGCGAATAAAATGAAGAATAATGGCGAAATCAATAAGTAAACAAAATACGGTGACTGTGTCGCACGTGACCACCAACTTGTGTGAGATGCTGTTTGCTGCTTCATTGTGATCGCCTCCTATTCTCCGAGAAAATAAAGATTTCTCGGTGGAATATGTAGCTCCATTTCGTCTCCCACTTGTTTCAGCTGATTACCGCCATTAATAATCATCGCTTTAAGTGAGAGTCCCTGTACATTGACGATATAATTAACGCTCAGTCCCGTAAATTCTAAAAATTCGATACGCCCTTTGACCGTATTATGACCAGGACCTACTGCAAAGCCTTCAGGTCGTATAGAGACGTAAACCGTTTCACCAAAAACGGGTGTTATATGTTGGGCGTAGTTTGTTGTGAGCCCATGTAGGATAAGCCCATTCGCATGTTCAACGGTGATCACATCCTGGTCAATCGATTTCACCTTTAGTTCTAGCATATTAGTTTCCCCGATAAACGTTGCCACAAAACGGTTATTTGGTTGATGATAAATTTCTTGCGGTGTGCCGATTTGTTTGACGACACCTGCTTCCATGACCATAATGCGGTCAGACATCGACATCGCTTCTGTTTGATCATGCGTCACATAAATCGTCGTTACGCCGAGTTCGGATTGAATACGCTTAATTTCCACCCGTGTTTCTTCACGTAATTTGGCATCTAGGTTGGAAAGGGGTTCATCTAACAATAAAATATCCGGTTCAATGACAAGTGCGCGTGCAAGTGCGACACGCTGTTGCTGGCCACCCGACAGTTCATTAATTTTGCGATGACCATACTCGGTCAGATGAACGAGACTTCGGATACGGTCGACTTTTTGTTTGATTGCTGGTTTTGACATTTTCCGTACTTCTAAACCAAATGCAATATTTTCATCGACCGTCATGTGCGGGAAGAGGGCATAGTTTTGGAACACCATCCCGATATTGCGTTTATGTGGCTGTAATGTTGTAACATCTTGTTGATCGAAATAGACTTTCCCTGTCGTCGGGTAATAGAAGCCTGCAATCATTCGAAGAGTGGTTGTTTTCCCGCAACCACTTGGTCCTAAAAATGTGAAAAATTCGCCTGGTTGAATCGCAAGGTTCAATTCACTCACGCCAAGTACATTACCGAACCTTTTTGTGACATTTTCAATGCGAACACCTTTCATCATAGGCACCATCCTTTATGTTGAGGTATATACAATTCATTCCGTCTGAATGAAGAGAAAAGGGTTGGTCCGAATACACGGAGCAACCCTTACATGTGCAAACATCTACATCGTCAGTCGGAATATGACCTTTCGTTAATAGCTATCGCCTTTTCCTTTAATATTTGTATCCCAGTATTCCATCCACTCCGCTTCTTTGTCGGCCATGACTTGCCAATCAATATCGAATGTCTTTAGCTCTAGCGCTTGATACCAATCAGGCATCGCTGCCAAATCAATATCTGTTCGTGTTGGAATTTGATAATAATCATGTGAAAGCTCCGTCATCATCTCTTTATCAAATAAAAATTCCACAAAGAGCTTGGCGTTTTCTACATTTTTGGCATTTTTAATAACCCCGACTGCATCGACTAAAATAGGGGCACCACTTGCTGGATAAATATAATCGAATGGGTAATCGGTTGTATGTTTTTTCAATAAAATATCTTGTAAGTTCCATAGTGAAATCGAACCTTCTTGACGTGTTAATTTTAAATATAGCGCGTTTGGATCTTGTGTATATTCTTTTGTATTCTTATCTAATTGTGCGAGCCATTCATAGCCTTTTTCCGGTGTATCAGGCCCTTGACGGTAAATCATAGAGGAGTAGATCGTACGCATTGTCCCTGATGCTAAAACACCACGAATTAAAATGTCATCTTGCCATTTCGGGTCCAATAATTCATCCCAGTCTTGCGGTCCTTCCTCTGGTGTTAAAACATCGCGGTTAATCATAATGACTTCCGGTAATAACATTTCACCAATCCAACGATTTTCACGATCACGATGTAGTGGATCAATGGCTTCTACAAAGGACGGCTCCCAAGATTCTAATAAATCCTCATTGGCCGCGACCATCATCGCTGCTTGTGTACCACCCCACCAAAAATCACCTTGTGGGTTTGCTTTTTCACCGCGTGTACGCTCTAAAATTTGTTGGGCACCCATTGTCATGTATTCCACTTGAATGTCAGGGTAGCGCTCGTTGAATTTCGCAATGACGTCTTGCACTAATCCTTCATCTCGCCCGGTATAAATGACGAGCTTACCAGAAGGGCTCTGTTCTACATTTTCTGTTGTTTCTGTTTCATTGGCATCATTTTCTTCATTGTTCTTCGTCGTTGTGTCATCTGATGCATCGTTGCAGGCAGTTAAAAATACGAGGAGTACAACGAGTAATAAAGAAAGTAGTCCCCATCTTTTCATACTAAAAACCTCCTTGTTTTAAAGTTGCACCGACAAGCGCGGATATTTGCGCTTCTTAGAATCTTATAATAATAAGTCGACGTTTATCCCTGTATCAACAAAAAAATTGGAAAGTGTATATCAATACAAAACAGTGAAGTATTATTTCCGAATAGTTATATAAGCTGTTAAGCATAAAAAACAACTTCACCGTATGAACGGTGAAGTTATCAGAATGTGTGTAAATTCAAATTGATTTTCTACGAAAGCGAAGTGGAAGAAGCAAGCACGGCTTCAATCCTATAAACCAGCCTAAAACTTCCGCTATTTGTAGCGTTCATATCGTTATCTTCGTGCTTCGCAAACACGCTGCATCCGGGTAAAACAAACTGGTACGAGCAAAACAGTACCGTATTCGGTCAAAACCCAACTGTATGCTAGCAAAAGCCCATAGTAAAAGGGCAAAACACTACAGTATTCAGTCAAAAAGGTTATTTTTTAATATCAAAAATATGTATTTGGGTTATGGAATAACATTAGCGCCTAATATTGAATGATCTTTTCATTGAATGACTCTTTCATTTCGTATAATTCATTCAGCTGCTCTTGGTAGGAATGACTCATTAAAAAATATGTATCTCGATACTTTTCTGGTATTGGATAGATTTGAAGCGACATCGATTCTTGTTCAATTAGCCACTTTTTTAAGTGAATGATTTCGGATATAGAAAAATCATTTAATAGTATATCATGTTGCTTAGTATGTATTTCAATTTGCGGCTCTATCACTGTTTTAAATGGATTTATTCGAATCGTACTGGGCATATGAGCAAGTTTTACTTTACTTCTAGTTGAAATATTGACGACCGATACTTCAGACCAAGGAACATATTGATTGTGAAAAAAGAAAAAATGATTTCTTTTGATTCCCGTATCATTAATTGCAGTGTAAGACTGTAATAAAAGGGCATTAAATAAGACAAGGAAAAATACACAAATAATAATAGTCTGTTTGCTTTTTTTAAAGAAATATATTATCCCCATTAACAAAATTGATAAAAATAAAATGAGCTGTTTGAGTGATTCATCATACGTTACATAAAAAAAATGAAATATGTTTACTAGAACGTATTCAGCTAAATCAGTTAAGAATATACAAAAAATCAGCATCATGATTGCTAAATACAAGTGCTTATTTTTCAAGCTCTGCATATCTTGTGAGGTATCATCAATAATCATCTATTTCCTCCATCTTAAATACCAAATAACTTCACCGTACGAACGGTGAAGTTATGTAAGCATTATTATTTCTCTGCTTGTTGTTGCTGATTTTTTTTCATGGCGCGCCATCGTTCTAGCCCGATAAATGCGCATGCACTACTAAAGACTAAGTAAATCGTTGACACTAAAATATCTGATTCCCAATAATGTAACACTTGTGTAAAGCCGATAATGGCTACTGCAAACGCTGCGAGCATATACAGTTTTGCATGTTTCTCCATTGAAAAGCCCCCCTAATGTTCATTAAAAAAATCGCCTTATATCTATTATGCTGAGGTGTGGTCACCTATTATTTTTAAGTGACTGTTTACGCATCGATAGGTAGGATGGCAGAATCATCCCGACTAGTACAAGCACAATGCCAAGCAGTTGAAGTGCTGTCACGACCTCATGAAGGAAGATGACAGAAACAAGAATCGCTACAGGTAGTTCCATTGCGCTTAAAATGGATGTTAAGCCACCTCCAACTTTCGGCACCGCAATAGAGAATAGTAAAATCGGCAAAATAATCCCGAATAGCCCGAGTGCTAGCCCGTATTTCCAAAGTCCGCTTGTAAGCTGTCCGTTCCACAGAATCTCTGGAGATAAAAAGATACTAATCACAATGAGCGCGACAAAGGATACGATAAATGTTCGTGTGATGTTGGTCATCCCTGTTACTTGGCGCGAGTTAATTTGAATAAAAATAGAGAAGGTCAGTGCAGCAGCTAAACCGAGCGCCCAACCTTGCCAAGCAATCGCTGTTAAGTCAACATCTAAAATCCCTGCTGCTAAAATCGTTCCTGCAAATAAAAACAGGAGTGAAATCACTTCAGCTCGTGTCGGAAGGCGTTTTTTCAGTGCACAATCTAATAATAACCCTATCCACGTGAATTGGAATAACATGACAACAGCAAGTGATGCAGGTAAATAATTTAACGACTGTCCGTATACAATCCCTGTAGTAGCGGTAAAAATCCCAGCGAGTACTAGTATCGCCCAGCCTTTTAGTTGAATATGCGGTAACTTACGTTGTGTTACCAATACTAGAAGCAATGCTAGTAAAAAGCCAAAAATATATTGACTTGAAACTACCTCTGAGGAAGTATAACCATCTTGCATCCCTAATTTCACGATAGTAGATAATATGCCGTAACTACTAGATGCAATGACAATCATAAGGGGATAAATTATATTTAATGGCATGTTACGATACTTCCTTTACCATATGATAGAATTTTTCGCCGATGATTTCCCACGGTTCTGTCACGGCGAAACCTTGTTGTTCATATAATTGACGTGCTTTTATTTTTGCTTCGTCTACATTTAAGGACACTTTTTTGTAGCCGCATCTTACGGCTTGCTCCTCAGCAAAATGTAGCAGTTTTGTACCGATCCCCAGTCCACGTACATGTGATGCTACACAAATTGTATCAATATAATATTCATCGTCATGTGCTTCTAAATCAATTTGAAGAGACGAGGCATGCTTTTGTTGCAGCTTCTCCATTAACAGTGCATCTAATTCTTTCCCTGTTTGTCCATCATATAAAACAATGATCCCTAAAATTTGTTCATTGGCACAAGCAACAAATGTATTGCGATATGTGTGACGGTTATCGTCAGCACGTACAAGCTCTTCTAGTTCCGTCATGATATTTTGTAGATGATGCTCGCCCGTGAGTCGGCCTGCGATATCGCCAATTGCATCATAAATGAGCGGTGCAATATGTGGTGCATCCTGAGGTGTGGCTTGTCGGATATTCAGATCTATATTCATTATTGATCGCTCCCTTTCGAACAAAGTATAACAAAACTATGAACAATGTGCCGACATATGCTCAATGTTAGAATAGTACAAAACTTTAATAACCTTAGGATTTTATGATAACCTAGATAGAACATTATCTTCGGAGGTTAGACAACTGATGACTCAGTTAAGCAAGGATTTTATTTTAGTTTACGGAGACGCTTTTGTTGATTATATAGCGAATGATGCGACAAACACTTCATTCACAAAGTTCTTAGGAGGCGCAACGATTAATGTCGCAGCTGGTATTAGTCGGATTGGTGCACCATCAGCACTCATTACGATTACGGGTGATGATGAAACATCCCAATTTGTACGACATGAAATTAAAAATGAGGGAGTAAATCTAGATTACGCTGTATTTGTACCGGAAAAACGGGTGAGTGGTGTATATGTCCATTTAAAAAAAGATGGTGAACGCGTTTTTAAGGATTATGTAGATGAGGCACCGGATTTACAAGTAACAGCACAACACTTACATGAAGAAGCATTTAAACGGGCGTCTATTTTTAACTTTTGTTCGGGCACCATGTTCCATCCGACAGCCCTTGCCACAACACGTGCTGCAGTAGAAATGGCTAAGCGTCATGATGCTATTATTGCCATTGATGCCAATATCCGTCCGCTTCGCTGGAGCAGTGAATCCTATTGCCGTGAAACCGTTGTATCATTCTTTCAAGATGCCCATATTTTGAAACTAACAGATGAAGAATTATTTTTCTTAACCGAAGTCAATTCGATTGAGGCGGGGTTAGCAATGTTAAAGCCATTAAATATCCCCATTATTCTGATTACGGTTGGCGCAGACGGTACGTACGCCGTATTAAACGGAGAAGTAATGCATGTGCCCGCTGAAAAAATCGTACCAGTGGATACAACAGGAGCAGGTGATGCGTTTATGGCAGGCATCATGCGCTACGTTCACTATAATGGTTTACCAACAACGAAGGAATCTCTCGATAACTGCGTGTCCTTTGGGAACAAGCTTGGGGCAATGGCTGCAACAAAACCAGGTGCATTAACAGCGCTTCCACGTTATGATGAGATTAAAAACTTATTATAAGGTGTGGTCATATGTACGATGAACTAATTGCAGGACGCGTCTATTTTGGAGGTGCGGATGATACAGAGCAAGTCATCCGTGACAAACAGGTCGATAAAGTGATGGATGTACGCTTAAACGGTCGAGTAGAGCCGGTAGAGTACACATATATTCATCAGCCAATTGCGGATGAAAGTGAACACATTGCAGACTCGATTAAAATAGGGGTCGAGGAAGTCGTAAAAGCTTACGAAGCTGGAGAAAAAATTTACTTTCACTGTGGTAGTGGCGGTGGACGAGCAGGTGTCATGGCTGTTGCCACGTTAATGGAGCTAGGGGTAGCGGAATCATTGGATGAAGCAGAGGCGATCGCTAAACAGGCGAGACCAAAAGTAAACATTCGCCCCAACATGCGTGAAGCATTAGAAAAATTATATAAATAAATTAGAACAAAGCCGCCCTTGATGGGCGGCTTTGTTCGTTGATATTATCAATTTTGATTAGGATTTGTCTTTTAAACGGAAATGCAGATTTCTTATTTATTTTTAAAAATAAGTTTACGTTTTTCAAGAAAAGCAAAAACGCCTTCTTTTACATCCTCTGTTTGAAATACTTTGCCGAAGTAGTATGCTTCCATTTCTACCTCTTTTCTAGTTAGCAAGTCCCCATTGTTTTTTATGATGGATTTTTTAGTTCGTAAAATTATTTCCTTTGTTTGCAAGCTACCTACTAAAAAGAAATTAGGAATGAGCAAGGATTTTGTCTATGAAGTCAAGAAATGTTAAATCACATACATGACAAACGTAAGCAATTTATTGTAGGTATACAAAGGGAGGGGAAATAGGTGAAGGGTAAGGTTGTATTCATTACAGGTGCTGCAGGGGGCATTGGTTATCAAATGGCTACCTCTTTTTTAGAGGCTGGAGCAAAGGTGATGCTTTCAGATATAAATGCGGATCAGTTAGATCATGCTGTCAAAATACTTGCTGGAAATGCAAAAGGGGTCGTATGTGATGTTTCAAAAGAAGAAGAGGTAAAACAAGCCATTTCCTATACAATTGAGCAATTTGGAACAATTGATATTTTAATTAACAATGCAGGGTTACAACATGTAGCGTTCATTGAAGATTTTCCTGCTGAAAAGTTTGAACAAATGATTAAAATTATGCTAGTTGGCCCATTTTTAACGATTAAGCACGCTCTGCCTTATATGAAGAAGCGCAATTTCGGAAGAATTATTAATATTGCCTCCATTAATGGTTTGATTGGGTTTGCGGGGAAGTCAGCGTATAATTCGGCCAAGCATGGGGTTATCGGTTTAACGAAAGTAACAGCGTTAGAAGTAGCGCATTATAATATTACGGCAAACGCCATTTGTCCAGGGTATGTAGATACACCGCTAGTACGTGGTCAATTTGAGGACTTAGCACGAACAAGAAATATGACTGCCGAGCAAGTATTAGAGGAAGTGTTATATCCATTAATTCCTCAGAAAAGATTACTGGATGTAGCAGAAGTCGCTGCTGTTGCTAAATTTTTGGCGAGCGATGAGGCGAGAGGGATGACAGGGCAATCGCTTGTACTTGACGGTGGCTATACAACACAATAAATCTCAACTTACAGGAGCAATGAACGTATTAGAGCACACGTCATTGCTTTTTTATATTCATCCTAACTTACATATTACAAGTAAACTGTTAGTTGACAAATGCTAATAAAGTAAACGATCAATCGCTATTTTCCTCGTGTATTTTTGGATATAGTACTAGTAAGAGGAGCTGATCATATGAAACACTTTCAATTTTCATCTGTATTTTCGACAAGGCGTAAGGAACTTGGGGTGACACAAGAACAAATTGCGGAGTATGTAGGCGTATCAAGAGCGGCTGTTTCCAAATGGGAAAAGGGACTAAGCTATCCTGATATTACGTTATTACCGAAGTTGGCGACATATTTCAATGTGTCAATCGATACATTACTTGGATATGAGCCACAGCTGACGAAAGAACGGATTACGATGATGTATCGTGAACTTGCTAACCAATTTAGTCAGCAGTCATTTGAAACCGTGCAAGAAGAAATAGAGCAGTTACTAACAGAGTACTACGCTTGTTTTCCATTCGTCTTAAAAATGGCCCAGCTTTACTTGAATTATCATACACAAGCAACACAGCCGAATACGATTTTAACAAGGGTGCAGGAGCTTTGCGGAAGAGTAAAGGAATTGAGTGAAGACTATCAGTTAGTCAATGCAGCCGTGATGATTGAAGCATCTGCTATGCTCATGCAGGGGCAAGCACAAGAGGTTCTTCATATTTTAGGGAAGGATGTGCCTATTCAATTTGGTACGGAACAACTCATTGCCATGGCACACACGATGCTTGGGGATACAGCGAAAGCAAAAGAAACGTTGCAAGTCAGTATGTATCAACATGTCATGCATATGATTTCATGTGCAACAGAAAATTTAATGTTGGAAGTAGGGCATGTAGAGAACTTTGATGAAACTGTACACCGCACGAAAAGTTTTATCCAAATTTTTCACGTGGAACATTTAAATGTAAATGCCCCGCTTGTTTTTTATTTAAAAGCAGCAGCGGGCTATGTGATGCAAAATCGTTTAGAACGTGCACTTGAAATGATTGAAGCGTATTGTCGTATTTGTTATCAATTAAAATTTCCAATTCAACTTCAAGGGGATGCTTATTTTTACTTACTATCCGACTGGATGGAAGAACATATACAGCTAGGCGGGCAAGCACCGCGTGATAATCTTTCCATTAAAAAGGATTTAGTCAATAGTTTAACGCAGCAACCTGTGTTTGCACCGTTATACGATGATCCAAAATATAAGGCGATAATAGCGAATTTGAAACACCATTTAAAAATAGAGGAGGAAAATGAATGTTAGAGGAATTAGCGAATATTAATTGGGGACTGATTGCACCGTTAATTGTAATCCAAGTGATCTTAGCCATCGTGGCATTAATTGACTTAGCACGTATTCATGCTACGAATGGTCCAAAATGGGTATGGGTGTTAGTTGTATTATTCATTAATACGATCGGTCCAATCGTTTACTTTATTTTCGGGAGAAAAACGTCATGATTACGGTACGTGATTTAACTAAAACATTTGGTACACAAACCGCGGTATCCAATGTGTCATTCACGCTTGAACAAAACACATCGACAGCATTAATTGGTCCGAATGGGGCAGGAAAAACAACGATTTTATCCATGTTAACAGGGTTACTGGCACCAACAAATGGTACAGTTGAAATGGAAGGGATAAAGGATATTCGAAAAGAAATTGGCTTTCTTCCACAGTACCCACAGTTTTTCCCGTGGTTAACAGCACTTGAATTTACAGAGATGGTAGCCAAATTGAGTGGTATGTCAGGTCGAGAGGTAAAAAAAGAAGCACAAAAGGTACTATCATTTGTTGGACTTGAAGAGGCAATGCGTAAAAAAACATCGACATTTTCAGGTGGTATGAAACAACGACTAGGAATAGCACAGGCCATTGTCCATAAGCCTAAGTTATTATTACTTGATGAACCAGTATCAGCGCTCGATCCAGTCGGTCGCCGTGAGATGATGAATTTATTAAAAGAGTTACAACAGCAAACGACGATTTTATATTCTACGCATATTTTAAATGATGCGGAGGAAATGACAGACCAGCTGTTATTTCTACGAAAAGGGGCGATTGTTGAGCAAGGCTCGCTAGCAGACATCCGAGAGCAATTTGATGTGCCACGCTACAAAGTTGAATTTGAAACAGAAACTGAGGCCTTGCAATTTGCTTCCCAATCTGAATTTGTTGCCACAGCAGTGAGCAATAGTGTTTATGTTGAAATCAATGAAGAACGTCCAACGATGCAGCAATTAATGGCACAATTAGTAGCATCACCGTTTCATGTGAAACAAGTGAAACGTGTAACCGTCACACTGGAAGAAATTTTTATGAAGGTGGCGGGACAATGAGTAATTTTATTACATTATTTAGCAAAGAATGCTGTGAAGCATGGCGTGGATTTAAATTTTTATGGATGCCCTTACTATTTATTGTTTTAGGTATAAGTGATCCGCTCATGAATTATTTCATGGAAGATATTTTGAATACAGTTGGTAATGTACCAGAAGGTTTTTCGATTACATTGCCGAATTATTTACCGATTGATCTTTTATATGCTTCTACTGGTCAGTTTCAATCTATTGGATTAATTGTTCTTGTCGTAACATTTGCAGGTGCTATTAGCCGGGAGCGACAAAATGGTACAGCGACACTACTCTATGTAAGACCGATATCCTTTGCGACATTTTTTATGAGTAAGTGGGCAGTTGCTAGCCTACTCGGCATCATGAGTGCTATTGCTGGTTATGCAGGGAGTATGTACTATACAGCGATTTTGTACGGCACGGTGGAAATAGATGCATTTATCAAAATGGTGCTCACATACTGTGTGTGGATTTTATTTGTAGCGGCAGTCACGCTAGCGTTAAGCGCCATGTTTAAAACAGCGATTGCAATCACGGTGGCAATTGTATTCTTACCGATTGGGTTAATAATCGATTCACTCATCGGCAGTTTTTGGAGCGTGACGCCGTGGAAACTTGCCACATACGGTGTACAATTTATTAGTGGTAGTACAAGTGAACATTATACAACCACAATCATTTTCACATGTATATTAATGGTGATTGCGATGATTATCGGAATAGTATTTACGAAAAAGAATGCTGCCACAACGAAAATATAATAAATGACTTTGAGGTGCTTACGGAATATAAGCACCTTTTTCTCTTGTCTTATATAAAAGTTCAATGGTGAGTTAATATCTTGAGGTTAGCATTATACTGGAGAATATTTTTAGTTGTACCATGTTGTATAATGTCAATTCGTTACATCAATCACATGACGCCTTTTGTTAATAATTATGCATCACTGGGTGCGAGTTTACATTTTAGTGAAAGGTGAACTTTTCTTATTTTCAAGGTGCTTAATGTGATTTTCCCCCCATTCATGTAAAGCCTCCATAAGGGGACCAAGTGTTTTACCATATTCAGTAAGTGAATATTCAACTTTGGGCGGGACTTGTGCGTACACAACACGTTTTATTAAATCTTGCTCCTCAAGCTCACGGAGATGAAGTGTCAACATGCGTTGTTTAATATCAGGTATCCGTCTTCTTAATTCATTAAATCGAAGCGTTCCTTCTACAAATAAATGTAGCAGAATAAGGGGTTTCCATTTACCAACAAATGTACTAAGGGCAGTTACGACCTCACATTGATGAGGATCCATATCTTTTTTCAAATTATTCATCTCCTTTTAGTACCCTTTTTGATACTAGGTCACAAAAATGTGCATACTTACATTCTTCTTATCTCCATCTTAAAATATCATTATAAGTTAATTTTTACAATTTTTCGATAAAGGGGATGTTGAACATGACACAATTAGCTAATCAAGTAGCACTCGTCACCGGTGCTGGAACAGGTCTAGGTCGAGCAATTGCAAAAGCTTTGGTAAATGAAGGGTTTACTGTTGTTTTAAGCGGCAGACGTGAAGAGAAACTAAGAGAAGTCGAAAAGGAAATGGGGGAAGCCAAAGTCATTGTTATTCCAGCCGATGTAACAGACGAAGAAAGTGTCGAAGGGCTTCGAAACAGACTGCTGGAACTAACGGGCGGGAAATTAGATGTGCTGGTGAATAATGTCGGGGGTGTTCCTGCAATGGGGCGGGTCGATGATTTGACGTTAGAACAATGGAAACAGGTTATTGATAAAAACTTAACGAGCCAATTTTTAGTGACAAAAGCATTTCTACCTGCCTTGCGCAAGAATGGAAATGGAAAAATAGTTTCTGTTACCTCCGCTATGGCCCATTTTTATATGAACGGATTTAGTGCTTATTCAGCAGGCAAAGCAGGTGTTGAATCGCTCATGAAAACTATTGCCGAAGAAGAGAAAGACAATGGAATTGAAGTTCATTTGTTTGACCCTCAAAATGTCATATCAGAAGCAAATCCTCAAGGAGAGAAGGATCCATCGGAGGTAGTAGGTTCATTAATTGAGATGATAAAATAATTTTTATTCCAATTATTAACGCGTAGAAGAAACTAAAATATATTGCATTTCGTAAAAGCTCTCGGGCGGGATTATGTAATAACACGTAGATTTAAATGACTGGATTGCTAGTCCTTTTTAAGTACAGTTGAAGTATATCGCATTAAAAGTAAAATACACATATCCCTGGTCTAAAGAAGACCGGAGATATGTGTATTTTAGTTAATTACGATCAAATATGTTGGCTGCTTTAAAGGCATGTAGTTAAAGTAAAGAATCATAACAAGCAAATTAAGAAATATATATTACCATTTGAGTAACCGTTGCTTTCCGCTTCGGCACTCGCTTTCCACGGGCGAAATCAAGCCTCCTCGTCGCTCGTACCTCGCTCCTGCGGGGTCTTGATTGACTCGCTTTTCCCGTAGGAAGCTTTGCTCTGTAGCGAAAGGCGCATGTCGTCAGCTACACTCTCGTGCCTCCACTACAAGCAACTATTGTTCCATAAAATAATCTGTTGCTCAAAAATAATAAAAGATTCTCATTGATGACAATAGAGAATAAACGACGCTACGTTTAAACGGAAAGAAATTGATTTCTTTTAGCGAAGGTAAATACTTGTTTAGAATATTAAGAAGCACTTAACTTTGCCGTAGCGCGCCATAGCCACAGGAGCCAAGATTTTCTTTGCGACGAAAGCGCAGCGTCAGGAGCAGGAACAGGAGATCCAAACAGGCCGTGCCTGTTTTAGCTCCTGTGTAGGCTGTGGCAAAGCGCGGAGGCTATGATATATACCTTTTATTATTTACCTGGTATTTTTAGGATGTGTTTTTGCTCATTACGAGTAAAGAAATTAATTTTACACTGTACTATTAATAAGCGCTGCGGCTATTGAATGAAGGGACCCCTCTTGACGTAAGTACGCTGAGACTTAATTGATATTTAAATGTAAGAAAATTAGGAATATAATAATGTTAGGTACAGATTACTAATGATTTTACAGAAGGGAGGTGAGTAGTGATGACAGTCAAAAATTCGGATCGGTTTTTAACGGCATTTAATCGGATTGATCATACAATGCGTAATATTATAGGAGCAAAAGATTTTATGCCATTTTATCGGTTAGTGGATCAGGCGAAGAAGAAAAGTCCACTTATTCGAAAATATGAGGATGATTTACGTTCCTATGCGGATTTACGAAACGCGATTGTTCACCATCGTACGTCACCGGAATATGTAATCGCAGAGCCACATAATCAAGTCGTAGAAAGAATTGAACATATTGATGAAGTCCTTGCTCGTCCAAAGCTTGTCGGCCAAATGTTTAGAAAGCATGTCATGTCTTTTCAAACGACGGATTCTTTGCAACATACGTTGAAGGTCATTCGTAAACGTAGGTATACGCAATTTCCGGTATATGAAGGAAACGTGTTTCAAGGTCTTATTACAACGGTAGGTATTACAAACTGGTTAGCTACTTCCATGGTAGGCGCGTGTTTACCGAAAAAAACACCGATACTGCAAGATATTTTGCACCATGAGAAAAATCAAGTAAACTATAAATTTATAAGTAGGTACATAACCATTTATGAAGCAGAAGAAATTTTTAAGCAAGGCGTAGAGCGTGGTCGCCGTTTTGAAGCGCTACTAATAACAGAACACGGGAAGCCACAGCAAAAACTCATTGGGATTGTGACACCTCTCGATATTATGAAGGTAGATTAAGAGGTGTATTTTGTTTTTTACTTACATAAAGGGAACCATCTTCTAATATTTGGGCTAAAAAAACATCTTCTGCGCTCGTAATATTTTTCTTTTTTAATTTTTTCATGAGCCAATCTTCGGTTAAATTTAGTTCAATTAAATTTTTTGATATAATTTTTCCGTCGCAAATTAATTCCATTGGGATATATTGTGCGGGGGCTGTATTAGCTTTAACATCTTGTTTTGTGGCAGTGGACATAGCTACTTTTTTCATAATGCTCAGTTCACCATTCGTCTCAAACACAGCATAATCAACTTCTGCTGCTGAAAATACGCTTTGTTCGCGTAGTAGCATTAATAGCTCATCAATACTGAGTCGGGCTTTTTTGAGATTTTTAGGAAGAATAGTACCATTTTGGATAATAATAGTCGGTTTATCATCAAAAAGTGTACGTAATTTAACAGATTTAAGGGATAAGTAACTAATAAGTAGGGTTAATACTCCCCACCAAATAAGAGCAATAAAACCGTCCCAAAAAGGTGTCTCAGCTTGTGCAGCAATTTCACTTGCGATTGAGCCAAACGTAATACCTGTAACATAATGGAAAAAAGTTAATTGACTAAGCTGTTTTTTGCCGATAATCCGTGCTAAAAATAATATCGCAAAAAATGCGCCTGTTGTTCGTAGAAGCATTTCAACAACGTTTATTTCCATAATACTCCCTCCTTCAAGAGTAGCATGAGCGAAAAAAGGTAAATTATACGGATATTTTATGTAGAGAAAGTGTGAAAAAAATGACGATAGCTATACCTATGACTAAACCGAATAATCCTGTGTATCCGATGATGATTGCTATCGGTGTTTGTCACTTAATCAATGATACGATGCAATCGGTTATTCCAGCGATGTTTCCGTTATTAGAACGTGATATGGGATTAACGTATACCCAACTTGGATTTATTTCATTTGTATTAAATATGTTTGCCTCTGTATTGCAGCCTGTTGTGGGGGCAGTAACGGATAAGAAACCGATGCCATTTGCGTTACCGCTTGGAATGGTGAGTTCGTTCATCGGTATTGCCATGCTTATTTTCGCACCAAACTACTGGATGATTTTAATAGCAGTATTATTTTTAGGGCTCGGTTCAGCTGTATTTCATCCAGAAGGTTCACGTGTATCCTTTATGTCAGCAGGGAATAAACGCGGGCTCGCTCAGTCTATTTATCAAGTTGGAGGTAATTCTGGACAGGCGCTCGCCCCTTTAATTAGTGCATTTTTAATTTTGCCATTTGGTATGTATGGCGCATCGATTGTATTAGTTTTCACGGCGATCGGTATTTTTATGCTGACTAAAATTGCCGTTTGGTATCGAGGGCAATTAGAAGAAGAGAAGCTTTCGAACGTTAAAAAGAGGCTTATTTCTTCACTGGCCCCATTAACAAAAAAACAAGTAGGAATTGCGCTTAGCTTACTGTTAATCATTATTTTTGCCCGTTCATTTTATACAACGAATATTACGAACTTTTATGTGTTTTATTTGACGGATCACTATCATTTGCCGATTGAGACAGGACAGCTTTTCATTTTCTTATTTATGGCTTTTGGGGTAGTCGGTACATTTTTCGGCGGCTCTTTATCAGATCGGATCGGGCGTAAAAATGTCATTTTACTGTCCGTTGTGGCACCAATCCCACTTTGCTTAGCTTTACCATATGTTCCACTATGGCTAGTTGTCGTGTTATTAATTGTTATCGGTTCGCTGCTCATGATTAGCTTTTCTGTGATGGTAGTTTATGCGCAGGAGCTAGTACCATCTAAAATTGGCACAATGGCGGGCTTAACGGTAGGACTTGCATTTGGCATGGGGGCCATTGGTTCGGTCGCCATCGGTACACTTATGGATAAAATAGGAATAGAAACAACGATGATCGTGATTTCATTCCTACCTATTCTTATGCTGGTCGCATTTGCGCTACCGAAAGATCAGGTAGCGAGAGGATAATTTACGAGAAACATTATGAACTGAGGCTTAAGTATGTGCTTAAACCTCAGTTTATTTTTTAGGGGGGCCATCTATTAAAAAAGCTGTCTCCATAAGGAAACAGCTACATTTTAGGGTTAGATGATGGTTTAGCACCGACCGGGATTTTTTGTGGATTCACGACAATCCCTTCTGTAATAGTCAATTCATTCATCTTATTCGCATAAGTGAATTTGAAAATCCCATTATCAAAATCTGTGCCGATTTCTTTGAAGAAAATCCCTTCAATCGCCGCAAATTTTGGGCATGTAAATGCAATTTTAAAGTCCTCTTCCGATTCTATTAAATAAGCGCGAACACCCTTTTCATAAATATCATAGGAATCGTCTTCTGTAGGACGTTTAATGGCAACGATGTGAAAATCAACAAATGGTACTTCTTTTAATAAGACATTTAAGAAGGAGCCTTTTGTGATTTCTTCCCAACGACTTTGGGCGCTTTGTCCTACAATAATTTGTGTAACGTCATAGTTGCGTGCTACTTCATTAATGACTTTTTGGATAGGGCGTTTTTCATTATCTAATAGAATAAACTTTTCTACTTGAAGCTCTTCGGCAAGTTGTTTCCAACGTTCAATGTAGCCAGATTTTTCAGCATCGAATGCATCAAGTGGTTTTGGATCTACCGTTAATACATATAATGGACAATCGAGTAATGTGGCTAGTTTATGACCTCTACGAATAAGACGTTCTCCATTTAATCCGTAGTACACACAAACTAAAATACTTTCATCCATTCGACCTTTCAAATGCTTCATCTTAGTCTGCACCTCTTTTAAAATAATAAAATCTATCTGTTTGTTCATATGAGCAAGAATGTGATAGAAATAGCAAATTTCCGTTTTAATTAGAACGATTGCAGTGCAACGAGCACATTTGTATTGTATACTATATTTTATATGGCTTATTAACAGTATGTAATGTTTTTGTGATTTTTGATAAATAACCAAATGTTACGTACGAAATTGGTTTTTCTTCATCTATATGACACCTTATTATGAAGTGAGTTATATCGTTAGTCAAGCCTGTTCAGAATTTCCGTTTTTTCTTTAAAAATTCATATTTTAAGCTGTGTTAGGAGGTTTTAGTTTGTGACAATTATTTTGGCCATTATGCTTCCATTTCTTGTTGCAGCTTGTATCCCGCTTATCTATAGGCGATTTACAAAACTGCATATTGGCTGGTTCGTGCTAGCGGTACCAGTGCTTTTATTTAGCTTATTAGCTACATATATTCCTCATATTGCGAAGGGTAATACCTACACCTATACAATGGAGTGGATTCCCTCGTTCCATATAAACTTTGTGACATACTTAGATGGTTTAAGCATGATATTTGGCTTACTCATTACAGGTGTCGGGAGTTTAGTCATTTTATATTCAATTTTTTATCTATCCAAAAAAGAATCTTTACATCATTTTTATTGCTACTTGTTGCTCTTTATGGGAGCGATGTTAGGCGTTGTTTTATCGGATAATTTAATCGTATTGTATGCATTTTGGGAGTTAACAAGTGTCTCTTCGTTTTTGTTAATCGCATTTTGGCATCATCGTAAAGCTTCTCGCGCAGGGGCACGTAAGGCCATGACGATCACGGTGATTGGTGGCGTTGCGATGCTCGTTGGTTTTTTAATGCTGTATGCGATGGCAGGTACGTTTAGTGTTCGAGAAATGATTGCGAATGTTGAACTATTACAGGTGCATACGTTATTTATTCCTGCGATGCTACTCGTCTTACTCGGTGCTTTTACAAAGTCCGCCCAATTCCCATTTCATATTTGGCTACCAGATGCGATGGAAGCGCCTACTCCTGTATCAGCCTATCTTCACTCCGCTACGATGGTCAAAGCGGGTATTTATATCGTCGCTCGCACAACGCCTCTTTTTGGGGGACATGAAGTATGGTTCTGGACCGTCAGTTTAGCCGGCCTAATAACGCTTTTCTGGGGCTCCTTTAATGCAGTCAAACAGTTTGATTTAAAGGCGGTACTTGCATTTTCAACGGTTAGTCAACTCGGGCTAATTATGTGTTTATTTGGTCTTGGCTCCGCGGCATTAAACCTCGGTTATTCTACAGAGTCTGTTATTTATACGCAAGCAGTCTTTGCAGCGTTATTCCACTTAGTGAATCATTCAACATTTAAAGGTGCGCTATTTATGATGGTCGGTATTGTAGACCATGAAGTCGGGACGCGTGATATTCGGCGTTTAGGTGGATTAATGGCATTAATGCCATTGACCTTTACCATTGCGGTGATTGGTAGTTTTTCAATGGCAGGTCTTCCACCGTTCAACGGTTTTTTAAGCAAGGAAATGTTTTTCGTCGCGACATTACATGTGACACAGTTAGATATTTTCTCCCTGGAAACTTTCGGGCTCTTATTCCCGATTGTGGCGTGGATTGCCAGTGTGTTTACATTTGTCTACTGCACGATGATCGTTGTACGCACATTTTTTGGAAAACTACAGCCAGAGCGTTTGGAAAAGCCACCCCATGAAGCACCAGTTGGCATGCTCATTTCGCCATTTCTATTAGTTGGCTTTGTTATAGGTATATTCCTATTTCCTAATATATTGGGCCACTATATTTTACAACCAGCGATGGCTAGTATTTATCCAACGTTTCCATCCGCTGAACAGTTAACGCCACATATTCATGCTTGGCATGGCATGAAGCCGGAATTATTCATGACGATCGGTGTCGTCATTGTCGGTATTGTGCTGTATGTGACATTAAAAAAATGGCGACCAATGTATCGTGTGTTTCCTGAAAATTATACGTTTAATGCCATATATGAACGCGTGATTGAGACGAGTGAATCCGTTTCAGGCAGCATAACGCGTCGTTATATGAATGGTCATTTAACGTATTACTTTATGTATATTTATATTTTCTTTGTTGCCGTTGTTGCAGGCTATTTCTTATTATCAAATGCATTTAGTTGGGACCCGACACAAGATTCATCGGTTGACTACTACGAATTGATTTTAGTATTTGTCATGATATTTGCAGCAGTGATGATTTTATTTGCAAAAGGGCGCATTACAACAGTTTTACTAAACGGGGTACTAGGGTACGCTGTGGCATTCTTCTTCGTCATTTTCCGTGCACCCGACTTAGCGTTAACACAATTAGTTGTAGAATCGGTAACGACCGCTCTATTCCTCATTAGTTTTAAGTTTTTACCGGATTTACGACCGGAAAAAGCACCACGAAAAGTCGTATTGTCAAAAGCCATTGTATCTATTTGCGTTGGGGCAACGGTCACGTTCATCGGTCTTGCGGTGATGCATTATGAAAAGTTTTCAGCCATTTCAACATACTTTGAAAATGCCTATGAATTAGCAGGTGGAAAAAACATCGTGAATACGATTTTAGGGGATTTCCGTGCATTCGATACGATGCTAGAGGTTGTGGTGCTATTTATTGCGGGGCTGGGCATTTACACCATCATTAAATTAAAGGCAAAGAAAGGGGATGCAGACGTTGAAAATTAATGATGTTATTTTGCGAACGGTTGTAAAAGGCGTTGTATTTATTGTTTTAACGCTCGGTGTCTATCTCTTCTTTGCTGGGCATAATGCGCCAGGAGGGGGCTTTATCGGCGGGCTTGTATTAGGCTCAGGTATTGTGCTTTTATATATCACATTTGATATTGAAACCGTACATAAGGGCATGCCGTTCGATTTTAAAAATGTCGCTGCATTCGGTGTTTTATTAGCAACGGGTACAGCGGTCGGGTCTCTCTTTTTTGATGCACCTTTTTTAACGCAAACAGATCAGTACTTCGATCTACCGCTCCTTGGAAAAACACATGTATCCACTGTCATGCTTTTTGAAGCAGGTGTTGCATTAACCGTTATTGGGACATTAGTGACGATTATTTTAAGTATAAGTGAGGATGAATAGCATGGAGTCTTTAATGATGATACTGATTGGTATTTTAGTAGCCGTAGCCACTTATTTAGTCCTCTCTCGTACAATTATTCGTGTCATTTTAGGAACGGCCATACTGTCTCATGCGGTGCACCTACTCATTTTGACCGTAGGGGGATTAAAAAGAGGGGATGTACCACTCCTGAGCCAGTCAGATGGTCCTTACACAGATGCTTTACCGCAGGCGCTAATTTTAACGGCGATTGTCATTAGCTTTGCTGTAACAGCCTTTGTACTAGTATTGGCGTACCGTATGTATAACACAAATGGAACAGACGATTTCCGAAAGTTAGGGGGATCTTCTGATGAATAATATGATTGTATTACCGATGATTGTACCGATTATAACCGCTATTATACTCGTGTTTTTACGAAATCATATAAGGCTACAACGGATTATTAGTATCACGACGATGGTGTTTGTTAGTGGTATGTCAGTACTGATGTTGCATTTAGTACAAACGCGAGGCATTATAAAGCTTGATTTTAGTGGCTGGCTACCACCGTATGGGATTTTATTTGTAGCGGATTCGTTTGCATTGTTACTTGTACTAACGGCAAGCCTTGTTACAGCGATTTGCTTACTTTATGCATTTGCGACAATTGGTGAGCGCCATGAGCGGATGTTTTTCTATCCCTTTGTGCTGTTTCTCATTGCAGGGGTAAACGGTTCATTTTTAACTGGCGATATATTCAATTTATTTGTGTGCTTTGAAGTAATGCTACTTGCTTCTTACGTATTAGTAGCGCTTGGCGGAGAGAAGTTTCAGCTACGTGAATCGTTAAAATATGTATTGATTAATGTTGTTGCTTCTTGGTTTTTCCTAGTAGCACTTGCCTTTTTATATGGCACATTAAAAACACTCAATATGGCGCATATTGCACAGCGAGTAGCCGAAGTAGGGCAAGAGCCTATTTTAACGGTAGTGGCGATTTTATTTTTAATTGTTTTCGCACTAAAAGCGGGGTTACTTCTATTCTTTTGGTTACCTGGTTCTTATAGTGTGCCGCCAACGGTTGTACAAGCGTTGTTTGCCGCTCTTTTAACAAAAGTAGGCATCTATGCATTATTCCGTACGTTTACGCTCATGTTCCCGTTAAATCAAGACGTGACGCATGTACTCATTGGGATCATGGCAGGTGCGACAATCGTAGCCGGTTGTATGGGGGCATTAGCAGGAAAAGATGTGCGAACGATTGCCACGTATAATGTCATTATCGGTGTAGGATTTATTTTGATTGGGCTTGCATCAGGTACAGAAACAGGATTTGCCGGTGCGATTTATTATTTAATGCACGATATGTTAGCAAAAGCATTACTATTTTTACTCATTGGGACAATGATTTATTTAACCGGTGAAATCATTGTAAAAAATATGAGCGGTCTCATTCGTAACTACCCGTTATTTGGGTGGATTTACTTTGTTGTGATGTGCGCGTTAACCGGGATTCCACCATTAAGCGGATTTATTGGGAAAGTGCTCATTGGACAAGGTGCTATTGAAGGACAAAATTATGTGTTATTAGCAGTCGGTTTTGCTTCTAGTGTTATCGTACTCTACTCATTATTGCGTATTTTTTTAGCTTCCTTCTTTGGGGAAACAACGATTAGTGAAGATCACCAAAAGCCACTGCCTAAATTGGCCATGACATCATTTGTATTGCTTGCTATTTGTATTGTGGGTATCGGGATAGCGGCAGAAGGTGTGGCCCCGTATGTGGAAAATGCAGCGAAAACATTAGCAAATCCAGCCATTTATATTGAAGCGGTTTTAGGGAATATGGAGTAAAGGAGGGGCAGTGGATGTTAGGACAATTTATATTAAATTTATTTATTGCGGCATTATGGTTTTTATTAAAAGATGATCCAAATGCCGATTTCTCCAATTTTGTTGCTGGCTTTTTAGTTGGGGTCGTCATTTTATATGCGATGCATCGTTTCTTTGGGACACGTTTTTATTTGCGGCGAGTAGCAAAAATTCTGAAGCTTATCCTCCTTTTTATTCAAGAGCTCGTTTTATCTAGTATGTCTGTGCTGCGCTGGGTACTTTCACCGAAGTTAACGATTACGCCTGGTATTTTCACATACAAAACACAGCTGAAAGGTGATTGGCAAGTGACAATATTGGCGTTACTGCTCACATTAACACCGGGCTCCGTCGTAATGGAAGTATCGGAAGAGGGCGATCTGTTTTATATCCACGCAATGGATTTAGAAGAAGCCCAGGATTCAATTGTGCGTTCGATTGGCAAGTTTGAACGAGCGATATTGGAGGTGACACGCAATGATTGAGAAAGTAATGCTACTGTCACTGGCGCTATTTATGGTAGCCATTGCCCTATTATTATATCGTGTTGTGAAGGGACCCTCGATGCCAGATAGAGCGATTGCACTGGATACGATTGGTGTGAACTTAATTTCGGCCATTGCGATTGTATCGATTGTGTTGAATACAAAGGCATTTTTAGAGGCGATTTTAATTTTAGGGATTTTGGCGTTTATTGGCACGATTGCGTTCTCTAAGTATATCGAAAGGGGCGTTATCGTTGAACGAAAATCAGGCGATTGAATGGGTTGCGGTACTATTAATGCTTTTAGGGGCCATTGTGAGTGTTATTAGTGCATTAGGGATGCTGAGGCTACCAGATGTGTATACTCGTTCTCATGCGGCCACAAAAAGTGCGACACTTTCTGTTTTATGTTGCTTAGTTGGGGCGTTTATTTATTTTTGGAGTCATGATGGATTTGTTAGTATTCGGTTAATTTTAGGGATTGTGTTTACCTTTATTACAGCTCCCGTCGCTGGGCATCTTGTTTGTCGTGCAGCGTACCGTTCGCGCGTACCGCTAGCAGAAGGCTCAGGCGATGATGCGTTAAAGCCAGTATTATTTGGACAGGATGGAAGCGAAGCGTGTAAAGCAGTAGAAGAAAACTTGGCAATGGAACGAGAGAAGCGTTCAGATATGTAATCGAAGGAGGTGTTTAGAAAGTTTTTACTTTCAGAACACCTCCTTTACGCGTTAAATAATGATTGATTAAAAATGATTGCTCCTGCGGTGGTCGCAAAGGGCGTGTCCCAGAATACCTTCTCGGACACGCCTTTTTTGTGGATAAGTTTTCAGCGGGCAACGAGCGGTTTAGGGCAAGCTTTGTGGATAGCGCTCAAATTTGAGGATAACATTGTGGAGAAGTACAGAATGTGGATAAGTTTTAGAAAATTTGTGAAAAGTTATCCACATTATGAGGTAAATTGACAAAGGTTGCTGCATAATATATAGTACATTACAACACTAATGTACTGATTTGCGTGGAAGGAGGGGGCTCTTTGATTTTGAATCCGAATAGCCAAACGCCGATTTATATCCAAATTGCAGAATGGCTTGAAAATGAAATACTAGCCAATCGGCTCGTAGCAGATGGCAAGGTCTATTCGCAATACCAACTAGCAGAAATGTTCAATATTAATCCAGCGACAGCAGGAAAAGGCTTAACGATTTTGCTTGAAAAAGACATCTTGTACAAGAAAAGGGGACTTGGCATGTTTGTAGTGGAAAATGCGAAAGACAAAATTTTAGCGATGAGAAAGACACATACATTAATACAGCTTGTAGAAGAGGTTGTGCAGGAGGCAAGAAGGCTAGCTGTGTCAGACGAAGAGCTAATGGATCTGATTCAAAAAGTACAGCAAAAGGGGTGACGTAAATGATTCGTTGTGAACAACTCAAAAAGAAGTTTCGTAGGAGTACGGTGTTAAGTAATGTTTCTCTGCAAATTACTGAACCGAAAATTATGGCGTTAATCGGTCGAAATGGTACAGGGAAATCGACATTGCTTCGTTTAATTGCCGGTCATTTAAAACCAACTGCTGGCAAGATTGAGGTATTAGGTGAAAATCCTTTTAATAGTTTACAAGTTGCATCGAATACGGTGTTAATAGAAGAGTCTCTAACATTTCCTTCCCCATTTACACTAGCAGATATTTTAAAGCAAGGGGCCACATTTTATCCGAACTGGCAGCAAGATTTAGCAGAAAAATTGCTTGCTTATGCGAACATTCCACTTCATGCCTATCATGAGCAATTATCGACGGGGCAAAGGGCTACCTTTAACTTAGTGTATGGACTAGCCACTCGTTCTAAAATCACGCTACTGGATGAACCGATGAACGGTATGGACGAAGCGATTCGTACAGATTTTTACCGAGCCATTTTAAAGGAGTATATTACTTATCCGAGACTTATCATCATTTCAAGCCATTATTTATCCGAAATGGAGCATTTGATAGAAGAAATTTTATGTATTCACCGAGGGGTAGTAGAGCTACATGCACCACTAGATGAAATCCAGACATTTGCTGTTAGACTACGAGGAGACCAAGCACAAATTGCACCGTTCATTGAACACTTAGAAGTACTGCATGCATATGATGAAGCCCCATTTTATGAGGTGGTAGTGCCAGCAGCACAGCTCAATGTGGAAGCACTACAAGCAAAAGGTGTATTTGTGTTAAATGTGTCGGCGAGTGAAGTATGCCAATTGATTACGAGCGAGAAGAAGGAGGGCATCGACCGTGTCTTTAAATAATGTATCGATGATGCACAATATTAAAAATCAAGTCAGATGGAAGCTTTCTTCCTATAGTTCCGCTTTTATGACAATCATTGCTATACAAATCATCGCATCGCTTATTTTTTCAAATGGAACAACTCAATCAACTTCAGGCTCTTCTCATCTAAGAATCTTAATCTTAGGTTATACTTTGGACGGTATACTCATGTTTTCAATGCTTACATTATTTATTATTAGTACGATGCTTGCGAGTAAGCAGATGACACAGGAAAACTTTAGTATTGTCACAACGCGATTGACCGCATCGATTTCAACGGTTATTACCCAATTAGTCATTTGTTTCATCGCTACGTGGACAGCGTTAAGCTCGTTTTATATATCCTCCTTAATCCATCGTCTGAGAAATTCAGACGCACAATTTTTAATTGGTCGTATTATTGAAGTAGAGACAGTTCTTTTATTTTTTAGCTTACTTGTCATCGTATCAGCTGCTGGTTTTTTTGCTGGTTCTTTTTTACAGATGAATAAATGGATCATTTCCAGTATAGGGGTAATGATTGTAATTGGATTGTATGCATTTATCGCAACTAACACGTCTACCGTACCTATAGCACAAGAAGCGCTAGCAACGAATACAGGCATGTGGCCCTTTATTTTTAAGTGCCTAAGTATTAGTGCAGTGATTTATGGGGTCGCCATTTATATTCGTAATCTGCAGGAGGTGAGCAGACGATGAGTACGAGTATTTGGATGTTATTTATCATAATTAGTTGTATAGTGGGTGTTTCGATATGGCTCGTTCGAAAATTGTTAACGAAAGTGAAAATATGGACGCCGAAAAGAATTGGCTGGTTTCTAGCAATATATATGGCAGCGGGCATAATTGCGATGATTGTATTAACAACATCTGAACAGGATGTTGTGATTTTAGCAGAGGAAGAGCTAAACGTGCTGCAAGAAAATGAATGGTCCTTCCGAGAACAGCTAGACAGAGCAGCTTATAGCAAGTTAGATGAACAATATGTAAAGGAAACACTCGTTTATGAAATGCAAGGTGATACATTAACACTGGATATCCAGGATCAGTCTCTTTTTTATGACATCGTGATAGAGATAAATCGAGATTCTGAAGTAAAAGAAGTGGTCGTGAAATATTATGAAACGCCGTATATACATTACGGGGTTGATTTATCAAGCTATATACAGCAACCCGAAATAGATTTAGCGGATGATACATTTTCCCTTAGGTTAACTGCTACTGCAGAAGAGATTCAATATATGCAAATTGAACCTACTATTCAGGTAGCAAATCAACGTTATCATTCATTTGTCGGGGAGGGCTTTGAAAGACAATCATTCGGTATGCGTTTTCTATACTTGAATGTTCCGGCTGATGTGCATATCATTAACAGTAGCGGTATATATATACCCTAAAACGAATGAGAATCGAGCGGTCGATGTGAAAAAATTAGTAAAGATAGTGTGTTATGTCGTTGTTTTTTTGTTGTTTTTATATGCCAATAATCAGTTATTGGTCGTAACGGAGCATGTGGTTGAATCGGAGAAACTACCAAAAGCGTTTGATGGTTACCGAATTACGCAAATCAGCGACTTACACGATGCCACATTTGGCGACAACCAACAAAGACTTGTAGAAAAAGTACGGGCTACCAATCCAGATGCGATTTTTCTAACAGGGGATTTAATCGATAGTCGTCGCTATGATTTGCAAAATAGTTTAGAGGCGGTGGCACAATTTGTGACATTTGCGGATGTGTATTATGTACTAGGCAATCATGAAGTAGCAGTAAATCGGGTAGACGAAATTTACGAAGCACTTGAGCGTCTTGGCGTACAAATATTGCCGAATCAATCGTTGGAAATACAACGCGACGGGGAGCGTTTAACGATTATCGGGATTGAAGATCCGCTAATGGGCAAAGAGCCACAACAGATGTTAGATGAAGCAATGGCAACAATTCATCCAAATTCATATAAAATTTTACTGTCGCATCGACCGGAAAAATTCGAAACATATGTTAAGAATGTAATAGACATTGCATTTACGGGACATGCACATGGTGGGCAAGTACGTTTACCGTTTATCGGCGGGCTTGTGGCACCAGGGCAAGGCTGGTTGCCAACGTATACAAGTGGCATTTATGAAGCAGAAGAGACAAAGATGATTGTTAGCAGAGGGCTCGGGAATAGCATCGTCACACAGCGATTGTTCAACTTGCCGGAAATCGTGGCCGTCGAGCTAAAATCACGGTAATGAGTGTGGGATGACGTCTTTGCTGTTAGACGGGTACTACTGTAGGGCCGAAGTATTTTAGTAGCGATTGATGATACGTAGAAAGGGATGTTTGGAAGGCTTTAGCCTTTCAGACATTCCTTTTTATTATGCCCTTTAGTAAGTTAGGAGGAATTATTTCATGCGGGGATAAGCCTGTTATTTTGAACCCCTATTATGAAACGGCATTTACTACTTCCTGTTATTTGTATATTATAGGTATAAATGTATAGTAAGTTTACAGAAAAAATAAAAAATAAAAAATAACGTTTTGATTGAGGGAGGTTGCTATGAAATTTAAAAGTATTGGTGTCAAGCTAACGGCATCTATTATTATGTTATTAGCTACTACTTGTATAGCGCTGGGGATATCTAGTTATTTGAATAGCTCGTCAGCTTTACAAGAACAAGTAGAAACAAACCTAGGTGGGAAAGCGCAAGATGTTTCGCATTATATTGAAGAAGTATTTAAACGTTTATTTATAGAGGTAGAATCGATTGCTGATCAAAATGTCTTAAAAGAGATGAATCTTGAACAACAATTTGCTTATTTAAATTCCCAACTAACAGAGCGAGCAGACTATTTAGCGTTTGGGATTATTGATGAAAACGGTACTTCCTATTATTCAGATGGCACAACAGCTGATTTATCTGACCGTGAGTATGTCATCAATGCATTCAAAGGTGAGACAGCGATGTCAGATATTTTAATTAGCCGTGTGACAAATGAACCCGTTATTATCATTGCTACACCGATTGATACAGTGACAGGTGAAAAGGCACTTTTATTAGCACGTATCGATGGCTATGTGTTATCGGATGTCGTCGATGAAATTCAGGTTGGTGAGACGGGTTATGCCTTTATTGTGAATGACGAAGGAACGATTCAAGGGCATACGAACCGAGAGTATGTAAAAAATCAAATGAATTTTATGACACAGGCGGAGGAAACAGGGGAGTGGGTTGGCGAAGCAACAGCCATCCAAGAAATGATTTCGAATGACAAAGGGTTCTTTGAATTTGAGAATACAGAGGGGCATCAGCGATTAGTCGGGTATCATACGTTAGATAATGGTTGGACAATGGCTGTGACAGCAGACCGCCATGAAATGCTTGAGGGACTAAGCGACTTAACACGCAGTTTAATCATTTCAACGATTGCCTTTTTAATAATTGCGATTGGTTTTGCGGTTTTCGTATCACGTTCTATTAGTAAACCGATTAAAGAGCTTGTGAATATTAGTGAACATTTAGCGCTAGGTGATTTTCAACATGAGGTACCGAAGCGCTATCGTAAAAGAGGCGATGAGCTAGGGATACTGGCGGGTTCATTGTCTAAAATGGTCGGTAGCATGAAAGAAATGATTTCAAAAGTCAATGATAATGCAAGCAATGTAGGGAACGGTTCCAATGAGCTAATGAGCGAAGTCAATAAAGTAACAGAAATGACGAGTGCTATTTCTAATGCGATTGTGGAAGTAGAGCGCGGTTCGGTAGCACAGTCTACAATGGCGGACGAAGGCGCTTATGCGATGGAGCAGATGGCACTAGGTGTACAGCAGGTTGCGGAAGTGGCGAGTACAGTGGCAGAGCATACACAGCAAATTGAAAATCAAATTCATAGTGGGCATCAAGCAGTCAGTGCATCTATTCAACAAATGTCTGCCATTCAACAAGGGACAACACTTGAGCTTGAAGTGATTCGGAAGCTAGAAAATGAATCGAAAGAAATTGGCCTAATTTCAGAAATGATTACGGATATTTCTGATCAAACGAACTTGCTTGCACTGAATGCGTCCATTGAAGCAGCTCGTGCGGGCGATGCTGGAAAAGGCTTTGCAGTCGTAGCAGAGGAAGTCCGAAAATTATCTGAACAAACAGCACAATCAGCTGCCCAAATTAATGCCCTCATTGGCAAAGTGCAAGTATATACGACGGAAGCCGTCAAAGCAGCGGAGTCGGGTGAAGAAAATGTCCAACGAGGATTGGTGACGATTCATTCAGTAGAGTCTCGATTTGAGGAAATTGTCCATTCTGTTGAGAAAATTACACGTGAAATTGAACAACTAAGCTCTTCTGCTCAGCAAATGAGTGCCAATACAGAGGAAGTAACCGCATCGATTGAGGAAATGGCCGCAACAGCCAATGCTTCCACAGAGTATATTCAAGAAGTAACAAAATCGACAGGCTTACAACGAGACGCTGTAGAAGCAATGGGCAAGCAAGCGGAACAACTAAACAATATGGCTGTGGAACTACGTGTAGCCGTTAGTCAGTTTAAATTATAGGTAGAAGAGGGCGTATCGCAAAAGTGGTACGCTTTTTCTTATTTTTAATTCAATGTATATTCTAAAAATGGTAGAAATAATCATTTACTATGTAAGTAGGGAATTTTTAGTTTCACATAAGGGGGAGCGGACATGTTTACATATCGAGTGGATGATGAAGTAGCATTAAAGCTTGTGACACAGCGAGATGCAGAAGAGGTGTTTGATTTAATAGAGGAAAATCGTGAGCATCTACGAGAGTGGCTAGGTTGGCTGGATTTTTCTACTGATATGAGTGTGACACGTAAAGTGATTGATATGAATTTACAGAAGTTTATCCAGAACGAAGCATTGGATACAGCGATTATTTATAAGGGGAAAATGGCTGGGAAAGTTAGTATTAATGTCATTAACTACGCAAATAAAACAGCACAGCTCGGTTATATGTTAGGTTCGAAATATGAAGGGCGAGGAATTATGACACGCGCTGTTAAAGCGATGATTGATATTGCCCTATTTGAATACGATTTGCATAAAGTTGAAATTCACGCAGCAGAAGGGAATCGTAAAAGTCGTGCCATCCCGGAGCGGCTTGGGTTTATGCAGGAAGGAACGATTCGAAGTGCAGAATGGCTATACAATCACTATGTAGATCACGTTGTTTACGGCATGTTGCGGAAAGAATGGCTGACACGGAAATGAAAAAGCGAAGGAGCTGTCTGAAAAGACATTTTGAGATGGCTCCCTCGCTGTTGCTTTATTCGATATCCCCTGTCCAACTAGACATCCCTTCGGATACATTAACGACATCATAGCCTTCCGTGACTAAAATGTCACTTGCTGTTTGGGAACGGTTGCCACTACGGCAAATGACGATGTATTTTTCCTCTTTTGATAGTTCACTGAAATCTTCCTGCTGTAGGGCAGATAACGGTTTATTTTGGGCGGATGGAATATGCCCTTCCGCAAATTCATTCGGTTCACGTACATCGAGTACAATATACCCTTCACTCATTTTTCCCTCGACTTCATTGAGTGCAATCGTTTCATAGCTTCCTTCCTCATTACTGCAAGCAGCAAGTGCTACTATACAAAGAGCCATCATAACGAATAACCATTTTTTCATGTAGAGTACCTCCATTTTGTTTTATACCTATAGGGGTATTATAGGTGACCTGATTTTAACATGCAATAAAATAAATTATGAAATGAGAGAGTTTATAAATAGTTTTGCATTAAGAAACCGTAGTTGAATCTTTTCTCCCTACTAATTGCAGTTATAAACTTAAGTTTTCAAGTTTTTGAACTAATTAAAGCCAAATGTATGTAAACCTTAAAAGCGAGCAGCTTCATCCATAAAATGTTTGAATAAATAACAGTGAAGTAGAAAGATCTGTCGAAGTTATTCTTCAATCGTGAAGGCACCTAAAATGGTGAACAGTGGGTCTTAACTTTTTCGGCACTCCGCCGACTGTTACAAGCATATATACACGTGGATTAAAATTCACTCTTGTCTGTTGGATATGAGATAAACCAAAAAAGGAACGGTATGTTTTTTGCCTATTTTTTCTGAATTAGCAACCAAAAATTATTGAAGAAGATGTTTTCCTCTTATTATATTCAATAGTATAGTAAGGTTCTAACTTTATATATCAAAATAGTTTTACTATTCAAAAAATATTATTGACACTGTTCTAGAAAGCGATTACACTATACCTAGTTAGTAGTCATTTTAGAAAGCAATTACGCGATACCTAGTTAGTAGTCATTAGAATTTATAAGCTAAAAAATAGAAAGAGTGTTAATATGGCATTGAGTAAAAATCGTTGTATAGGTAGATTATCCATTCTTCTTTTATTCTCAGATGATTCAACTCAACAATTAGCAAAACTTGAGCAGGGGAATTGGAAGGGATGCACAGGAAAAGTTGGTTCGATGGACTCTCAAAAAATAGTTGCTGCAATTGAAACAGCAGCTAAGAAAAACGGGATTATCCAGACGGACGTTTATCGTGAATCTCATGCATTATACCATGCCATTATTGAAGCACTACATGGTGTAACAAGAGGTCAGGTACAATTAGGATCTGTACTTAGAACTGTTGGCTTATCTTTTGCTGTTTTACGTGGGAATCCATATGATAATGAGCAAGAGGGAGATTGGGTTGCCGTTTCTTTATATGGAACAATTGGTGCACCGGTTAAGGGATCGGAGCATGAAACAATTGGTTTAGGAATTAATCATATATAATTTGCCCATAGTTTTTTAGTTAACAGGGGGCTATATCGTGAAATCATTTTTTGTGTGATTTCATTGATATAGCCCCCTTTTCTATTATGACTTTACTTAACTAAAGGAAATGGAAGGGAGACAATAAGATGGTCACATTAAATGGAAATAAGCTTACTTTAGATGAGGTACGAAAAGTCCTTTTGGATGGAGAAAGAGTTACTTTTACTGAAGAGAGCATGAAAAAAGTTCAAGAAAGTAGAAAAGCGGTTGAAAAAATCGTTGCTGAAGAGCGTATTGTTTATGGCATTACGACAGGATTTGGGAAATTTAGTGATGTTTTTATTGGCAAAGAAGATGTTGAAGCACTACAGCTAAATTTAATTCGTTCACATGCTTGTGGAGTTGGCGAACCTTTTCCGGAAATTGTATCACGTGCGATGATTCTGCTTCGAGCAAATGCATTACTGAAAGGTTTTTCAGGTGTAAGACCTGTCGTTATTGAAAAATTGATTGAGCTATTAAATGCTGGTATTCATCCGGTTGTTCCTCAACAAGGATCACTAGGTGCAAGTGGTGATTTAGCACCCCTTTCACATTTAGCTCTTGTGTTAATAGGGGAGGGTGAAGTTTTTTATAAAGGGGAGAAAACATCAGCGATTCATGCATTAATGAAAGAAGATATTTTCCCAATCACATTAACAGCAAAAGAAGGATTAGCGCTTATTAATGGAACACAAGCAATGACCGCAATGGGTGTAGTTGCATATTTGGAAGCAGAAAAATTAGCGTATCAAACAGAATTAATAGCATCCATAACGATTGAAGGATTACGTGGAATTATTGATGCATTTGACGAAGATATTCAGTTGGCTCGTGGCTATAAAGAGCAAGTAGAGGTTGCTGAACGAATTCGCGCACATCTTTCTGACAGCTTATTAATAACAAAACAAGGGGAAATACGTGTACAAGATGCATACTCAATTCGCTGTATTCCTCAGGTACACGGAGCAACATGGCAGACATTAAATTATGTAAAAGAGAAATTAGAAATTGAAATGAATGCAGCTACTGATAATCCATTAATTTTTGATAATGGTGAAAAAGTATTATCGGGTGGTAACTTCCATGGACAGCCGATTGCCTTTGCGATGGATTTCTTAGCAATTGCTGTAGCGGAGCTAGCAAATATATCTGAGCGTAGAATTGAACGTTTAGTAAATCCACAATTAAATGACCTACCGCCATTTTTAAGCCCTGAACCAGGTTTACAATCAGGGGCAATGATCATGCAGTATGTCGCAGCATCTCTTGTATCTGAAAATAAAACACTCGCACATCCTGCAAGTGTAGATTCCATTCCTTCATCAGCAAACCAAGAGGATCACGTGAGTATGGGGACGATTGGATCAAGACATGCATATCAAGTAATTACAAATACTCGTCGTGTATTAGCAATCGAAGCGATTTGTGCAATACAGGCAGCAGAAATTCGCGGTAAAGAAAAAATGGCTTCTGCAACAAGAGGGTTTTTAGAAAATGGTAGAAAAATCGTGCCGTTTATTAGTGAAGATAGAGTGTTTTCAAAGGATATTGAAGCAATGAATAATTGGTTAAAAGTTGGTACTTTCCTGTTTGATAAAAATCTATCAAATACTCATCATTAAAAAGATAGATTAATGGACCAAGACAATTATAGAAGATAATACAAAGTGTAGGAGAAGTGTGGGAATTTTGAGCATGACGAAGAATAAACTCGTTAGCTTATCCTATTGCCACACTCCTCCTAGAAATCCAATCATTAAAACTATAAAAAGAGTTAGAGTAATGGTTGGAAATGTTCTTTTACCTAAACAGTTTTGCAAAAAATATGAGAACTGTTATATAGGAATCTACGCAATGGGATGTTAATGTTCAGTATACCAGCATGGTTCTCTTTATATAAAATAAAAAAATACTAAACGCTTCAATTAAGAAAGGATGATTGGATGTTCAATGCTGTAGTAGTTTCAGTAATAGTCATGGTCGTATTGAGTCTTCTTCGGGTTAATGTAATGTTGACAATTTTGTTTGCAGCTTGTGTTGCAGGTTTGATGGAAGGGTTGTCGCTGTCTGATACGATGAGTATGTTAATCTCCGGAATGGGAGGACAAGCAAATACAGCGTTAAGTTATGTTTTGCTTGGAATATTCGCAGTTATGATTGGCTATTCGGGAATTACTGGATTTCTTGTAAAAAAACTTGTAAGCGTTTTAAAAGGAAAGCGTTCAGTTTTATTGTTGACAATTGCTGGAGTAGCTTGTTGTTCCCAAAATATTGTTCCTGTACACATAGCGTTTATTCCGATTTTAATCCCACCTTTACTCCACCTGTTTGATAAAATGAAAGTTGACCGCAGAGGTGTGGCCGCAGCGCTAACGTTTGGATTGAAGGCTCCATATATTATGATTCCTGCAGGTTTCGGTTTAATTTTCCATGGTATTATTGCCGATGAAATGAAAGCAAACGGTATGGAAATCGCTGTTACATCTGTTACTTCTTCGATGTTAATACCGGGAATGGGTATGATCGTTGGTTTATTCGTTGCGATTTTTATTTCTTATCGGAAGAATCGTGAACTGCCTGTTAGTGAACGCGCGGGACTGTCTTTAAGTGAATATGAGGTTGTAAATGAGATAGCAGCATCTGAAGAGATGGAATTGTCATTTACATCACGACACATGTTTACAATTGTTGCAACTATTTGTGCGCTTGTTGTGCAACTTGTAAGTAATTCACTCGTTTTGGGAGCGCTTACAGGTATTGTCCTCATGTTTTTATTAACGGTAGTCCCATTCAAAGAAGGGGAAAAGGTTATCAATGAAGGGATTAATATGATGGCGATGATCGCATTTGTAATGTTGATTGCCTCTGGATATGCAACGATTTTGAAAGAAACAGGCGCTGTTGAAAGCCTTGTACAGTCCTCAACAGAGATGTTAGGGGATAATAAAATGTTTATTGCGACCATGTTACTTCTAGTTGGTTTACTAATCACGATGGGAATCGGCTCCTCATTCGGCACAATCCCTATTCTTGCAGCCTTGTTCGTCCCGCTTTGTGCAGCCGTAGGTTTCTCTCCATTGGCGACTGCCGCATTAATTGGTACTGCTGGAGCGCTTGGAGATGCAGGTTCACCAGCATCAGACAGTACGCTTGGACCGACTTCAGGGTTGAATGCTGATGGAAAACACAATCATATTTGGGATACATGTGTCCCGACCTTCTTGCACTATAACATACCATTATTTATTTTTGGTCTCATTGCTGCAATGGTGCTTTAAAATCAATTTGATTAAACCAGTTATAAGGTGTACATTAGTCAAAACATTAATCGATACTGATTATAATCTTGGAATTAAAGGGATTTTATGTTAAGAATTTTCTTAATAATCAGTAAATTGGTAATGTATGGATTTACTAAGTCTGATAAAAGAACGCTATAGCACATAGGGAATTACAGCTACAGTTCAAAAGTGAACTTTCCTTTTGCATAAACTAACAAGACTTGCCATAGGTCTAGGCAGTCCCTCTGATTGTTTTTACTAGAGCATTTTAAGCAGATTGATACATCATTTAAATAAAAAATTTACTAATAGCTATTTAATAAAAAAGGAGATTAGTTGTAATGAAGCTTAACTTTGTAAAGATTAGTCCTTCAAAAAATATGACCGTTTTAATAACTAACTATGTTGATCCTACTCATTATTCGCAAATCGCCAGTACAATTATGGACTATGAATATGTTAATGCGGAACAGGTAGGCTTTATTGGTACACCGAAAAGTAAGGAATCCCTAATTAGATTAGAAATGTCGGGAGGGGAATTTTGCGGAAATGCACTCTTAGGGGCTGCTGCATACTGTCACTACAATGGGCTAACAGAAAAAAATAATTTCTTGTTAGAAACTTCTGGCGCAGAATCACCACTTACATGTTTAGTTAAAGCGAAATCTTCTAATCATTTTGACGCGAAAGCTGAAATGCCAGATCCTCTTTCTATTCAAGATATTGTTTTTAATCTTAATGGAAAAAGCATTTCAGGTAGTTGTGTGCAACTAGATGGCATAACTCATTTCTTAACGGACTATTGGCCATCCAAGGATGATTTTAATCTTATTATTGAAGAGGTTTCTAAAAAAATTGAAAATAAAGCAATTGGGATTATTCCTTACAGAAGATTAAGGGAAAAAGAATATGAGATATGGCCATTCGTTTGCGTTAAAGAAACGGGATCTAGATTTTTCGAGCAAGCATGTGGATCCGGAAGTCTCGCATTAGGTATTTATTTATCAAAAGGTAAAGAGGACACATTTCACATACATCAGCCGGGCGGGATAATTAATGTCGAAACAGGTGTTAAAAATTATATCTCAACAGATGTTCGTTTTACTTGTGAAGGCTTTACCGACATTAATTTATAGTTATTCAATTTCATAAATATCCGCTTTAGAGTCGCAAGGGTTTTAAGGTGCAAAAAAAGTACCTCTCCTAATGTCTGGCTTTTCACGGGTATCAAGCAATTATGGACAGAAGATTTTGCAATAGTATCTCTATTTACTATTGCTAGAAATATAGGTTGTTGCTGCTAATACACCTATTAAACATTTAAAGATTTTCGATAAATGCCGTTCTTTCCTCTACAGGATAGAATGGCATTTATTATATTACGTATGCACATAAGGAGGTTAATGTATGTTTACTTAAGTCTACATATTTTCGAATGGCGAAGAACAATAAATCAATTTTGTTTAATAGTAGCTATATTGACTAATCGTAGATGGAGTGAAGTAAATCTCAGTAATAAATTTTTTAATATAAGAGAATTATAGTTTTTGATTGAATATTTAGCATATTAATGTAATACATTTATATAGAGGGTTGATGTTGGAGACAAGCTTACAGGAGCCGCGAATTCAAATTTGGAAGGGGTATTGTTATGCAACAAACGACAGTAACACGCATACAAGAAATTTTTCAAAAGCAACAGGCGTATCAATGGGAAGTACGTAAAACGAATGCAGCGACACGTAAAGAGACACTCGGAAAACTCGCGAAGGCACTAAAAGACAATATGCAGGAGATTGTAGCGGCGACGATTCAAGATGTGCAAAAGCCACAGTTTGAAGTAGTCAATGAGGTGGTAGCTGTCATCGGCGCCATTGAATATGCTATAGCGAATGTAGAAGAGTGGATGAAGCCAGATGTTGTCGAAAGTCAGCCAGGTACAAAAGCGCAAATTATGTACGAGCCAAAAGGGGTAGTGTGTATTTTAGGTACATGGAATGCACCGCTTACGGTGTTGATTCATCCGTTAGCAGAGGCAATCGCAGCAGGAAACTGTGCGATTTTAAAGCCGTCTGAACTGACGCCAACGTTTGGTGAAACATTGCAGAAAGTCATTGCAGCCACATTTGATGAGCAGGAGCTGGCTGTCGTCATTGGAGACGTGGACGTTGCGAATGAATTATTAGACCTTCCTTTCAATCATATTTGCTTTACGGGTGGTACAAAAATCGGAAAGCTAGTAATGGCGGCTGCTGCGAAGCATTTAGCGTCTGTTACATTAGAGCTTGGTGGAAAATCCCCAGTCATCATTGACCAAGGCGTAGACCTGGAGCGAGCAGCGATGCGATTAGCGTGGGGCAAAATGATCAATAGTGGCCAAATTTGTATTTCACCTGATTATGTATGTATACATGAAGAAGATGTTGAGGTATTTGCCCAACATTTTGAACAGCATGTGCATCGAGCATATTATGATGCAAATGGCACGATTCAAAATGAAGACCGTACACAAATTGTGAATACGGCGCATTATAACCGATTGAAAAACTTATTGAATGATGCAGTGGAAAAGGGGGCACAAGTATTAACGGGTGGTCATGTTGATGATGATACACGTCGCATCGAACCAACATTGTTAACGAATGTGACGGAAGATATGCTCATTTTACATGAAGAAATTTTCGGTCCGTTATTGCTCGTTTTACCGTACACAGATATTGAAGAGCCACTGGCGTATATTCGTCAAAATCCGAAGCCACTAGCATTGTATATTTTTAGCGACCAACCAGCGTTAGTCGAGCATATATTACAAAGTACATCTTCTGGTGGTGTAACGATTAACGACATTGTTGCCCATAATACCCACCCGAATTTACCGTTCGGCGGCGTTAATAGTTCGGGGATCGGTAGCTATCACGGCATTCATGGCTTTAAGGAGTTTTCACATAGTCGCGCAGTATTTACAGCGGTACCGGCAGATTATGAGGCATTTATTATGCCGCCGTATGCAGGCAAACTGGAAATGATGATGCAACAACAAAACGAGCAGTAACAATAAAACCTATGGGCATTTCAACGTGAAATGCTCATAGGTTTTTAAATGGCTAGTTTTGTAGAAGTAGCAAATAAACAAACAATCCGTTGTGTTATACTCATTTTCTTTTTTTACTATTACCGCTGAATATACTTAAAATGAAGGTTAATCCACCTACAATCCCAAAAATGTTCATGAAATAGAGCTCATAAAATGGGAGATTACTTTTATTAAGCCAATGAGCGATTACATTTATAGTGGATAATGAAGAAATGATTGGAAATAAAAATGACAGAACTAAACAGGGAAGAGAGATTAAATAGAGTAATTGTTTATTTAATTTAATATTTCTAGAGTGAACAAAGAAAATAGAAAGATAGCATCCTATCAAAATATCAAATGTAACCTTTACCCAATAAATGACGGTTGGATTAAAAGCGGAATGGACCTGCTTTTCTACATCATTCAGGACTTGATGAGTTCCGTAGGCTAGTATGATTAACCCAATTAGCCATAATATTTTAAAAATAGGACCTTTGTTCATTTTCTTCCCCCTTTATAGAGTGGTTGTTATTAAAATTATACCATATATTTACATAAAACAAAAATTTAGGGGATATAGTGCCAGGCACCATTGCTTCATACATAACAAATGGTACCTAGCCTTTTTAATATTATAGAGCGTTTTTCATTGCTTCTAATAGTTGTTCGGGTGTAATTAATTTCTCCCCGCCACCTTGAACGAGTACGTCATTTCCGCCGCCTTTTCCGTTAATGCTAGGAAGGGCTGCTGTTGAAATAGATTTCATGGAGACGTCTACGTTGGCACCGCGCGCGGCAACAAATTGGAGCTTGTCTTCATTGTTGGCTACAAGGAGTGCGATCACATCGGGCTTTTCTGTTGTTATAGAACGGGCGAGCTTTTGAAGCTCTTGAATCGAACGATTTTCAAACGTTTTCGCAATGATGCTTTCCCCTGTATGAACCAAATCTTTTGCTTCAAAAGCAAGTAATGCATCGCGCGCCTCTGCTAACGCTTTTTCTGTTTGTTTGGCTGCCTTCATCAGTTTTGTGAGCGCATCGCCTGCTTCTTTTTCAGGGACGCTTAATTGACGTGCCACATCGGTTAGGACCGTTTTGCGCATCGCTAGTTGTTCGCGTACACGGTTGCCGCATACGAAGTGGATACGGATATTCGCTTTCATTTTTTCGATTTCCATAATTTTAATTAGCTGTACTTGGCCTGTAGATGTGGGGTGTGTTCCGCCACAGCCATTGTAATCATAGTCAGGAATAATGACTAAACGAATATCTTCCTCGACGGAGACATCTTTTCGTAAGTTGTATTGTGCCAGTTCTTCTTGTGTTACCCACTTTGTTTGGATTGGACGGTTTTCTAAAATAATATCATTGACACGTTTTTCCGCGGCAGCTAATTGTTCGTCTGTCACGGCTACTGTATTTAAATCAATAGACACGAGCTCAGTGCCTAAATGGAAGCTCACCGTTTGATAGTCAAATAACTCCACAAAAGCAGCCGTTAAAATATGTTGCCCTGTATGCTGCTGCATATGGTCAAACCGACGTACCCAATTCAGTTTTCCTTCCACGAGTCCACTTAACGTAGTTTCTTCTTGTATGTAATGGCGAATTTCTTCGTCCACTTTTTCTACGTTGATGACTTCCATATCATTGATCCAACCTGTATCATGTGGTTGCCCGCCACCAGTTGGATAGAATGCGGTATTGGATAGGACAACATAGGGCCCTTGCTCATCTTTTCCTGTTTTAATAACGTCCGCTGAAAACTGTTTAATCGTTGCATCTTGATAATATAGTAAGTCTTTCATGTGCCTCACTCCTTTACTCGCTATTGTATCGCACACATTGAAAGAATCCTTCATTTGACGCCAACATTTTTTTGTTTATCATTAAGAGGAGAGATTGCGCAAATAAGGAGCGACGAACATGGAAATTACAGCTTTTTCTGTAGAGGAAATTAAAGATCCAACGAATATTATTGAAGGGAAACGGTACGAACTTTTATTAGACGTGGAAATTGATGAAGAGGACGAACTATATTCAGAAGCTGGCATTGAAGTACGTGTCATTATTGCACAGCATAACGAAGAAATTCGTATGTTGAATTACTTTTTAATCGATAAAGCAAATAATGAAATGTTAGACTTTGCTTTAGAGGAAGACGAAGAAGCATTGATTTTACAGTTTGTAAGCGAAGAGTTAAACACAGAAGAAAACGCTGGCGAGTAGCCAGCGTTTTTATGCTTTCAAAGATAGGAAAGTATACATTGTTTCTAATTGAAAGAGGGGAATAAAATAGCAGAGTCGCGTAAAACCATAAGAAACCCGCGTAAAAACCCCGATATACAAAAACCCATCATTATGTGTAAGGATGGTTCATATGAGACATGGAGATAATCTGATTTTTTCTTAGTAGGTGATGAAATTCATTGTGTACGTTCGATTTTCGATCCCTACACCGGCATGTTTAAATTCTTTATTTAAAATATTTTTTCGGTGGCCAGGTGAATTAAATAGCCCATTATGTGCATGGAAAATGGTTGAATGGCCATCTGCTAAGTTTTCACCAGCCGTTCGATAATCAAGTCCAGCTGCTTCCATACGATCAAAAGGCGTTGAACCATTTAGTGAATTATGAGAGAAATACTTATGAGTCACCATATCTACACTGTGCGCTTTTGCTACGGCGGCTACTTTCGTATCGTATGTAAGTGCAGCAACGCCAGCTTTTGCGCGTGAAATATTAGTGATTTCGACCATTAAACGTGCTAATTGCTCATATTTTTTTGCGGATGTATCATTTTGTAAAGCTTTTAATTTTAAATCTGCAGAACTAGAATCTTCTGTCCAATAAATCGCATCAATTTTATTTTTTGCGTGTGTATCTACAAAGAGGGTAATCTTTTTACCATTTTTTTCGACGTTTTTATTGCCAGATAAAGCGCTACCGATTGTGTATCCTTCAAAAGTTGCCCCATCTTTTGTTAAATAGCCGCCAATCACTTGATGATTTGAAACAAATGCTAATTCATAACTTTTATAATCATTGTTTACGACACGTGCCGTAACAGCACCGCCCATAAAGTATTCTTTTGAGTTAGTCGGATTGTTCGTTACAGTACCGCTAGCATTGCTCGTTGCTGTTGCTTTTAGCTCAACATAGCCATTTTCATACATGCGGTATAAAAAGGCAGCCGCTTGTGAGCGCGTTAATGTGTTAGAGGCACCGAAGCGTTTTACGGGATCTGTTTCGTTTAAATTTTGTCCAGTTGAAATCCCTGTCTCCATTAAATAAGTAACCGCGCTTGTTAAATCTGATTTTTGCCCTAATGCATGCGCAATCATGCGTGCTACTAACCCACGATTAATCGGTTGATTCCGAACAGCTGTAGAGTTATAGCCATTTAAAGGAACATTGTAAGCTATGAGCCGATTGTAATAAGTAGCAGTCCAGTCATTTGAGTTTTGTTGTGTTGAGATAGGGAACTGGAAAAACTCTGCAAACATTTTTGCAAATTGTGCCTCTTTTAATGTGTCGGTCGGGTTAAATTTCCCGTTAGACCCTGAGATGATTTTATTATGATATGCCCACTGAACGGCGTTGTAGTAGGATGCTGATGGACTTACATCAGGAAAAACCTGTGTTTTATAAAAGGAGTCATTATTCTGTAGAGTAGCTGCTTGAGAAGTTGGTGCAAAGCTTAACAGCACAATACCAATGACGAAAATATGTAACCATTGCTTCATTGTACGCCCCTCCATTCCTAATAATATCTAATTATAACACTGTTGATATTTAGAGAGAGGGGATACATAAGAAATGAATCAAAAGAATTAAGTAAAAAAATTACATAAGCTAAATTAGAGATTTATCTAGTTGAAATGTTTTATAAGGTGTGCGGATTCAAAAAATATTGGGGATATTGGAGGAGATAAGAAAAATGATTCGCATTTATAAAAATAAACCCGTATAAAAGCTGGCATAACAGCTTTTATACGAGATGGGAAAGTACCTATGAATCATTTATGGCGGCGTTTTCTATAATTTAAATTCACTAATTGTATTTTTTAAATCTTTTGCCATATCGTTTAGGTGAGCAACAGATGTGGAAATTTCAATGGATGATTCATACTGATCCGTTGCGATTGCTGCAACTTCCTGTGCATTATTTGCTAAGCTGTCAGATATCGAAGTGATATGGTTAATTGTTTCTACAATGCTGGCTGTATTTGTATTAACTTCTTCCACGACACCAAACACATTCACCGTTTTTCCAGAAATCTCTTCGATAATGTTTGTGATATTTTGGAATTCATCGCCCGTTTTCATCGCAAGATTACTACCTACTTCAACGGCTTTTATACCACCTGTCATGGATTGAATGGCTTTTTCTGTTTCCACTTGAATTTCGTTGATTAATAATCGAATATCATTAGCGGAGTGGGCCGATTGCTCGGCGAGTTTTCTGACTTCGTCTGCCACGACAGCAAAGCCTTTGCCATGCTCTCCAGCTCTTGCGGATTCAATCGCTGCATTAAGAGCGAGTAAATTCGTTTGATCTGCTATATCGGTGATGATCGAAATAATTTGGTTAATCTCCGATGATTTATTGCCGAGGTGAGACACGACATTATTAGCATGATCGACCGTTTGTTGAATCGTCTGAATTTGTTGCAGTGTTTGTTGGACAACGGCATTACCAGACTGAGCTGTTTCTTTTGCGTGAAGGCTTAAGTCAGTTACCGTTTGAACTGATTTCGTTGTTTCGTGTATGCCTTGTGATACTTCTTCTAAGTAATTAGAGGAATGGGCTAAATCAGTTGCTTGAGATTCTGCTCCCTCCGACACTACTTGCATCGCTTTTGTAATATCTTCTGTTGCTGCTACATTTTCATCCATGTTATGGGTTAATAACGAGGCATTAGCAAGCATTTTATCCGATGCGTCATCAATTTTTGTGATAAGTAACCGCAATTCTAGGCGCATTTTTTCAAATGCTTCTGCCAGTTTTCCAAGCTCATCTTTCCGATTTAAGCGTACAGATGTCCCTAAATCTCCCTTAGCAATTTGCTCTGTTGAATGAATAATTTGTTGTAGTGGGCGGATAATCGAACGGCTTAATAGGAGAGCGATTATCATTCCAATTAAAATAACAAATGAAAACGTCATGATAAAAAAGTTTGTATTATCATCAAGTAACTGTTGAACATCTTGTAAACTGTTTGTTGTTTGAGCGACACTTTCCTGTTTTAATTCATCGACCATTTTATTAATCGCAATTGAGGTGGCATCAAATTCGCCCATGATTTTATTTCCTTGTTCAGGACCACCATCAATATAATTTTGCGCCATTTGTTTTCCAGATTGATAGTAAACGTTAAAGGCTTCTTCAATTTCATGTAGTCGATTTGAATTTTCTGGCTGTAGCTCTTTTAATTCCTGTAGATTTGTATACACAATTTGGCTATGTTTTTCAGCTAATTCAAAGCCATCATTTAATCCATCTTGTCCACGTGTAGCACCAATGTCTGTTAAATACTGTTGGACTTGTACGACGGCTAATTTTAATTCCTCTGTTAAGAAAGTCGTTTGTAATGTAGTATTTTCGATTTCCTTAAGATGTTTCATTTGAGAATCGGCATTATTATATTGAACGATTCCTACAATGATTAGCGTTAAAAAAATAAAAACAAATGAGAGCAAACCCCTAGTTCGTATAGACACATTGACAACCCCTAAATGTAAATTAAATATAAATTAAATGTAAATTAATTTAATATATACCATAAATACTATCAGTATAGAGTTAATAAAGTTGTACTATTTGTTACATTATTTCGAGTTTTTTGTGTTATTTGTCCGTTGAAATTAAGGTTTTTTCTTTGGTGATGAAGTATAAAACATCCCGATGTTATATGTGTGAATAAGGATATGAATGTAGTCTTGTAAGTGAAGTCTGAAAATTGAAGAGTGCAAGAAAATGAGAATGAATCATGCTACAATGCAAGTAAAGTAGTATGATTTTTCCTATTATAACTATATGGGTATAACGTGTTCGGTGAGAGAAGGACAAAGGAGGATTTTTGAGATGAGTAAAAAAATTTTAATCGTCGGTGGTGTAGCAGGGGGTGCTTCTACGGCAGCGCGGATTCGTCGTTTAGATGAACAAGCAGAGGTCATTATGTTTGAAAAGGGACCACACGTATCATTTTCAAACTGTTCATTACCCTTTCATTTAAGTGGGGTTGTGGAAAGTAGTAATCGCCTCGTGTTAATGAATCCGAACTCTTTTAAATCGAAATATAATTTAGAGGCGCGCACTCATTCTGAAGTGATCCGCATTAATCGTGCAGACAAAACGGTTACTGTTCGCAATCTGATCACAACAGAACAATACGATGAGACTTACGATAAATTAGTGTTATCGCCAGGGGCAGCGCCGATTGTCCCACGTGTAGAAGGTGCAACACTACAGCATGTATTTACGGTAAGAAACGTTGTCGATATTGAGCGTTTGCAAAAAGCAATCGTAGAAAATGATGCCCAACATATTGCGGTTGTCGGTGGGGGATATATTGGTGTCGAGGTAGCAGAAAACTTATGCCTTGCTGGCCGTAACGTCACACTTGTACAAAGTGCCCCTCAAATTCTCCGTCCGTTTGATTTTGATATGGCGCAAATTTTACAAAAGGAAATGATGGATAAAGGGGTGCAGGTCATTGTTGGAAATGGGCTAGCTAGTATTACCGCAGAAGAGGTTACACTTGTTTCAGGCAAAAAGGTAAAGGCTGATATCGTGGTGTTAGCGATAGGTGTACGCCCTGAAACAACGCTCGCTGAGGAAGCAGGATTAGAAATTGGTACATCCGGTGGTATTAAAGTGGATCAAAACTATGTGACAAGTGATCCACATATTTATGCGGTGGGCGATGTAATCGAAGTATATCACCGTTTACTACATAAACCAGTTCGTTTAGCGTTAGCCGGTCCCGCACAGCGTCAAGCACGTGCAGCAGCTGATCATATTTACGGGATAGCCAACATCAATAAAGGGGTTATTGGGTCATCGAGTATCCAAGTGTTTGACTTAAATGGGGCTGCTACAGGCTTAACAGAGGAAGTAGCGAAAAAAGCAGGTTTCCAAGTCGATAGTGTATATGTTATTGCACCGGATAAAGTCGGCTTAATGCCAACGAGTAATCCGCTGCATTTGAAGTTAGTGTATGAAGTGCCAACTGGTCGCATTTTAGGGGCGCAAGCAATTGGGAAAGGCAATGCGGATAAGCGAGTTGACGTCATTGCCACACTCATTACGATGGGCGGGACAATTGAAGATTTAAAAGAACTAGAGCTGTCATATTCGCCAATGTTTAGTACAGCGAAAGATGTTGTGAATCTAGCGGCGCTAGTAGCCAATAACATCATGGCTGGTCGTTTCCGTCAAGTACCAGTGTCAGCAGTACGCGGGCTTTACGAGGCAGGTGCACTATTTGTCGATGTACGTGAAGAAAATGAATTTGCTAACGGTCATATGAAAGGCGCACTGAATATCCCCCTTAGCCAATTACGTGAACGCATGCACGAAATTCCAAAAGATCAGCCTGTTTATGTACATTGTCGCTCTGCACAGCGTAGCTACAATGCGGTGATGGCATTACAGGGTGCAGGGTGGAATCAGGTTGTCAATGTCTCGGGTTCATTCCTTGGCATTTGCCTGTACGAATATTTCACGGATGTCCAAACAGGTCGCGAACCGATTGTGACACAATATAATTTTAAATAATAACGAACGGTTCCGTCTGAAAAGGTATTTTGAGGCGAAACTGTTACAAACGAGGGGTCTAGAAAATGGACACCCTCTTTTTGTTAGATTAGTGCTTTGAAATAAGTTAATACTTTAGTTGTATGTTTGTTGTACAACATGAAATGTTTTGAAGGGATTATCATTAACTAGAGAAGCGATACTATTTCTAGGATGACACGTTTTTAGAAGGGGTGATTAGATGAAGTTTACACAACCATTTACATTACGTTCCGGTCTTACATTAAAAAATCGTGTACTCATGGCACCGATGACGATTTCTTCTTCACAGGCAAATGGGGATGTAACCGAAGAGGAATTAATGTATTATAACCGGCGTGCTAGGGGTGTGGGCACAGTGATTACGGCGTGTGCTTCTATTAATGAGTTAGCGCCAGGCTTTACACATTCTATTGGTGCAGAATGTGACGAACGGATTCCAAGCTTAACACGCTTAGCACAGGCCATTCAAGCAGGTGGTGCTAGTGCTATTTTACAAATATTTCATGCGGGCCGTATGTCAAACGCGACATTACTTGGAACGCAACCGGTTTCGGCGAGTAATATTCCTGCTTTACGTCCGAATGCAGAGACGCCAAGGCCGTTAACTTTAGCAGAAATAGAAACGACGATTGCCGATTTTGCGCAGGCGACGCGCCGTGCCATTGAAGCTGGATTTGATGGCATTGAGCTACACGGAGCGAATACGTACTTACTGCAACAATTTTTCTCGCCACATTCGAATCGTCGAACAGATCAGTGGGGAGGGGATGTGAAGGCTCGTATGGCATTCCCATTAGCTGTCGTAGATGCTATAAAAGAAACCATCGCGAAATACGCAACAAAGCCTTTTGCCATAGGTTATCGTTTTAGCCCTGAAGAACGCGAAGAGCCAGGAATTACGATGGACGATACGTTATTATTTATCAATGCATTAGCTGATAAAGAAATCGATTATCTTCACGTATCGATTAACCAATTCCATGCGGGCTCTATGCGGGATGCGCAAGATACGCGCGTTCGCATTCAGTTAATACAAGAAGCAGTGGGGGACCGCATGCCAATCATTGGGGTTGGAGGCTTACAAACGGTAGAACAAGTAGAAGAAGCCCTGACACTAGTGCCGCTCGTATCACTCGGGCATGCAATGATTATGGATCCAGAATGGTATCAAAAGGCTGAAAGTGGGCAGCAAGATAAAATTTATCCGGCACTATACCGTAGTAAAGAAAAGGAGCTGGATATCCCACCACCACTTTGGACGATGATTACGAATGTGCCGGGGTGGTTTAAGGTAGAGTCGTAAACAGCAGTATTTGAGGAAGAAGAAAAGGAAAAGCGTGCTCGAAACATGTCGGCACGCTTTTTATTAATATTTAAATTGCTGAATGGTTTGTTGTAAATCTTGCGCCATTTTCGCAAGGTGAGCTGATGAGGCAGATACTTCCTCCATCGCGGCCATTTGCTCTTCGGAGGCAGCAGCAATGCTTTGTACATTTTCATTTGATTCAATGGACAGTTTTGCAATTAAATCAATTTCTTTTACAAGCGATTCAACATCTGTATAAATGACTTGTACCGCTTCTGTAACAGCTGCTGTTTGTTCTGTCGCACTATGAATGGCGTCACTAATGGAAATAAAGTTTGTGCGTGCAGTTGATACTTTTTCTAACCCCACATTAACAGACTGGCTATTCTCCACAATATCTTCTTCAATTAAGCGCGTGCTTTCTGTAATTTGTCCGACTACTTTTTCGATTTGAATGGCTGCTACATGCGATTCATCGGCTAATTTCCGCACTTCCTCGGCTACAACCGCAAATCCTTTTCCGTGTTCGCCACTACGAGCCGCTTCAATCGCTGCGTTTAATGCGAGTAAATTTGTTTGCTCTGCAATCGATTTAATCACTTGAACGGCAGTCGTAATCGCCTCTGCATTTTCATCTAAGTCGGAAATACGTGAATTAAGTAATTGTGTATTTTCCGAAATGGTATCCATTTGTGTTGTGACGGCATCAATAGAATGATAGCTTTCGTTGGATAACGTTTTAGTATTCGAAGTAGATGCATTAACAGAATGAATACTTGTTGTAATATCCCCCATCTTCTTGACGATATGCTCAGATAAATGCTTCAGGTCTTTTGTGTAGTGATCTTGCTGTTCAATTTTTGAAGTGATTTCTTGCATGGCATTCGTCACAAGCTCTGTTGATTGTGTTACTTCATAACTACTGGCTGTTAATTCCTGAGATGTTGCAGCAACTTGCTCAGAAGCATGGGTAATGCCTTTCATTGAAAACGTTAAATCTGCTGCCATTTGATTGAAGGACGATGCTAAGCTTGCAAATTCATCTTTTGTTTTGAATGACAGCTCTGTATTTAAATTCCCCTGTGCAAATTCCCTCATTTTATCAGATAAAGTATTGACATTTTGCGCTACACGGCGACCAAAAATGGAAGAAATGGCAATACCAATAATGAGAGATACTAATGCCAGTACACCAATTTGTAGGATGATAGTATTGCTGTTTGCTGTTGTATCTTCAATTTTCTTTAGTAATTCTTCATTGACAGCAGTGGACATGGATTTTCCAAATACAACTAAATTTTGTGAACCTTGCCCCAATATAGGAACCGATAGCGCATACGCTTTTTCTTTATCTCCCGCTTGGTAGGTAGGAAGGATGTCATTATCAATCGCTGTTTCCCACTCCGTCAATTGAAGAATGAACTGGTCGTAATCTGCATTCCCATAGCCTAATTCATCGATACGATCAGCTGATTTGTGTAATGTTTGACGGATTTCATAATGGTTCGATAGCATTTGCTCGTTGCCGTATAACATATAGCCGCGAATGGCTGCATTGGCACGAACCGCTTGGAATGAAATATCATCGTAAAGCGTGATTAGCTCAGAGTCCTTTTGGATATCTGTTAATGTTGCTTTATTATTATTTAGAAAATATAGGGAAATGGCAGAAATAATCAACATTAATCCAAGTACGACACCAAAGGATAAAAATAATTTTTGTTTCACCGTTGTTTTCATTTCTCATACCTCTATGTGTGTATTTCAAATCTTTTCTAAATTATATAGGAAAATAACCTTTTAATTGTGAAGTAAAAATGACAAAAAAGTGGCATTTAAACGTTTTTTACCATAAATATTCATTGGATAGTGGAGAATAAAATTTATTTACACAATGTTGTTGACAATATACCTACTAGGGTATATAGTAGGTGATGTAAGGAAAAACAATACTAAAAGTCGCAAACATAGCGGCTATTTATTTTCGATAAAATAATACCCTATTAGGTATAAAGGAGAGCGAAATGGAAAAGAAAAGAACGACGATAGTGTTATTTAGTGGGGACTATGATAAGGCGATGGCAGCTTACATTATTGCGAATGGTGCTGCGGCTTATGACCATGAGGTGACGATTTTCCATACATTCTGGGGTATCAATGCACTGCGAAAGCAAGAGCCGGTTCAAGTGAAAAAAGGTTTCCTTGAAAAGATGTTTGGTAAGATGATGCCGCGTGGTGCTGAAAAGCTCGGCCTATCCAAAATGCAAATGATGGGAATGGGGCCAAAAATGATTAAGCATGTCATGGCAAAGCACAATGCGTTAACATTAACGCAATTAATTGAGATGGCCCAAGAACAAGACATTAAACTCGTATCTTGTACGATGACGATGGACTTATTAGGTTTACAGAAAGAAGAGCTATTAGACGGCGTACAGTATGCAGGTGTAGCAGCATATTTAGCAGATGCGGAAGATGGAAATGTAAATCTATTTATTTAAATAAGTATAGCTAAAAATTTTTTGGAAAAAATAATACCCTATATAGTATGGAGGATGAATCAATGATTAAAGCGGATGTACAGTTAGATGCAAAAGGTCTTGCTTGTCCGATGCCAATCGTTCGTACGAAAAAAGCGATGAATGATTTAGTCGAAGGGCAAGTATTAGAAGTACAGGCAACGGATAAAGGTTCAAAAGCGGATATTGCCGCTTGGGCTAACACAGTAGGGCATCAATATATTGGGACGCACGAAGAGGGCGATGTGTTGTATCACTATATTCGTAAGTGCAATCCTGAAAATGCCGCAGAAGCGGAGAAAAAATTTGAACAAACGATTTCAAACGATGAAATTACGTCACGAGAAGGAATCGTGTTAGATGTTCGCGAAGCAGCAGAATATGCTTTTGGTCACGTACCAGGCGCAAAATCGATTCCGATGGGTGAATTAGAAGCACGCATGAAGGAATTAGATATGGATCAAGAAATTTATGTGATTTGCCGCACAGGTACACGCTCGGATATGGCCGCACAAATGCTTGCCAATGCAGGGTTCAAAAAAGTATACAATGTTCTACCAGGCATGAGCGAGTGGAACAGTGAAGTAGAAAAAACTATTTAATCAATTAGGGGGAAACTAATTATGTCAAATAAAGTAGCTATTATTGCCGCAAATGGTGGCATGTTCGACGCTTATAAAGTATTCAATATTGCAACGGCAGCAGCCGCTTCTGAAAAAGAAGTAGCGATCTTCTTTACATTCGAAGGGTTAAACTTAATTCATAAACAAGGCATGCAAGCATTAGAGATGCCAGCAGGAAAAGAACATTTTGCAGAAGGATTTGCCAAAGCGAATGTACCCGCTATTCCACAATTAGTAGAAATGGCACAAGAATTAGGTGTAAAGTTTATCGCTTGTCAAATGACAATGGATGTAATGGGTTTAACAACGGAAGATTTTGTTGATGGGATTGAAGTAGGTGGCGCTGTAACATTCTTAGAATATGCAAAAGACGCAGCACCAACGTTAACGTTTTAATAAATAAATTTTCCTGAATGGATTTAGGCATACTACGAGCAGTGAGGTAGCCCCTCACTGCAAAAAAATCGAAAAAATAATACCTATGGGGGTAATTTAAAATGACAGTAAACAAATGGACAGCAGCAGACGTTGCACGTAAAGTAATCGACAATAAAGAGTTATTTATTTTAGATGTTCGTAATGCAGATGCATTTGAAGATTGGAAAATTGATGGTCATAAATTTGAGTATTTAAACATTCCTTATTTCGAATTATTAGACGGTGTAGAAGAAATCTTACCAAAGATTCCAGCAGATAAAGACGTATTAGTTGTATGTGCAAAAGAAGGTTCGTCTATTATGGTAGCGGAAATGCTATCAGATGCAGGACGTGAAGTAGCGTATTTAGAAGGCGGTATGAAATCTTGGTCCATGTACCTTGAGCCAATCAAAGTAGGTGACTTAGCTGGTGGCGGTGAATTATATCAATTCGTTCGCTTAGGTAAAGGTTGTCTTTCTTACATGGCTATTAACGAAGGCGAAGCGGCAATTATCGATGCTGTACGCTTCACAGAAGTATTCACAAAATTTGCTGAGGAAAAAGGTGTGAAAATTACGCACGTATTTGATACACACTTACATGCGGATCACATTTCAGGTGGTCGTCACATTGCAGCTGAAACAGGCGCAACATACTACTTACCGCCAAAAGATGCAGAAGAAGTTGTGTTCGAATATACAGCATTAACAGATGGTTTAACAGTACAACTTGGGGCATCAAAAATTGAAGTAGGCGCTCTTTACTCACCAGGTCATACAATCGGTTCAACTTCATTCGTAATCGATTCAAAATATTTATTAACAGGTGACATTTTATTCATCGATTCAATTGGTCGTCCAGACTTAGCTGGTTTAGCAGAGGACTGGGTAGGCGATTTACGCGAAACACTGTATAAGCGTTACCGTGAATTAGCAGAAGACTTAATCGTTTTACCAGCACACTTTATGATTATCGAAGAGTTAAACGTGGATGGGACAGTTTCAAAACGTTTAGGTGACTTATTCGCTGAAAACCACGGCTTAAATATTGAGGACGAAGAAGAATTCCGTCGCACAGTAACAGACAATTTACCACCACAACCAAATGCGTACCAACAAATCCGTCAAGTGAACATGGGTAAAATTACACCAGACAACGATGAGCAAACGGAAATGGAGATTGGACCAAATCGTTGCGCTGTACGCTAACGATTTAGTCCAATCTTAGAGGAACATATCCTAACATCGCCGCATCCGTGCGGCAACGGATATGTGACCGACATCGTGTCAGCCTCGAACCGCTGTGCAGTACGCTAATTAAATAGAATGAAATGTTACACCTATGCTTGCCTCATGCTCAAGAGGCAAGCAACTGTCCTGATGGGCAAAATTGAAAATCGCTTACAAAATCAAAGAAAAGAGGAATTTAACATGAATATTACAAAAACATTAGACGCAAAAGGCTTCGCATGTCCAATGCCGATCGTGAAAACAAAAAAGGCGATCGATACAATTAACTCTGGTGAAGTATTAGAAGTATTAGTAACAGACAAAGGTGCATTAAATGACTTCGCGGCATGGGCACAAGCAGGCGGACACACAATTGTAGAACAAAAAGAAGAAGCAGGTGTGTTTTACTTTTACATTCAAAAAGCATAATCAAATCAAATAGCGGGTAACTCGTTTACTCGCTATTTCTATTAGAAAGAAGGAATAGAGATGGATTTCTCCGTTACGTATATCCTCGTCATCTTCGCCTTAGGATTTATTGGTTCGTTTTTATCCGGGATGCTAGGTGTTGGAGGGTCGATTATTAAATATCCAATGTTGCTCTATATTCCACCGATGTTCGGTTTAGCGGCATTTACAGCACATGAAGTATCGGGAATTAGCGCAGTACAAGTATTATTCGCCTCTATTGCAGGTGTGTGGGCTTACCGTAAAGGTGGTTATTTAAATAAGCAATTAATTATTTACATGGGTGGAGCCATTTTAATTGGTAGCTTCATCGGTAGTTATGGTTCTGGATTTTTATCGGAAGAGGCCGTAAATATCGTTTATGGTACGCTGGCATTAATCGCAGCCGTGATGATGTTTATACCGAAAAAACAAGTGGATGATAAGCCATTAAATGAAGTCACATTTAATAAGCCGTTAGCAGCAGGTTTAGCATTAATTGTCGGAGTGGGTTCTGGGATTGTTGGGGCAGCAGGTGGATTTTTATTAGTACCGATTATGTTGACGGTTTTACACATTCCAACACGTATGACGATTGCTACAAGTTTAGCTGTAACATTCATTTCATCCATCGGTGGTAGCGTAGGGAAATTAATGACGGGGCAAGTGGATTACTGGCCTGCCTTCATCATGATTATCGCCAGTATTTTAGCCGCTCCACTGGGTGCAAAAGCAGGGAAAACAATGAATACAAAAGTGCTACAAATTATTTTAGCACTCATGATTGCCGCAACTGCTATTAAAATTTGGGCGGATATTTTGTTTTAGAAGTAAAATAGTTTTGTATAGAATACTAAGGGGGATTCATAGGCGGATAGCTAGTGAATTCCCCTTTTTTATAGAGATATATAAATCATCTTAAAACTGTCAACATTGAACGATCAAAAAGCTATGGTATCTGAGCAGAAGCCCACGGTGAACGGTCAAAAAGCTGCGGTATTCGGTCAAAACAACCCAGCGCGAGCAAAACACTACGGTATCCCAATCAAAATTCTACAGTAAACGGTCAAAAAACATTTATCCGAAATGCAAGTAAATGAGACAATAAGTACGCAATATGTAGGCTCATTGTTACAGTCAATCGTTATGCTGGAACATTAAAATGCACATACATAGCTTTTAGTGTATTGTAAACTAATCAAAAAGGAGGGGAGAAGGGATGTCATATATTACTATAGGGAATGCAACCGTGCCGGCACTATGGATTAGCGTAGTAGCTGCTTTGCTTGTATTATCCCTTTTATATAGAAAAGACGAGCAAATAAAAGCGTTGAATGATGTCGTCTTTACATACGTGCTTGTATGGAAGTTAAGCTATATTCCACTATCTTTTTCAGCCTTTATCGCTGCTCCATTATCGGTACTGTACTTTCATGGTGGGTACGTAGGGCATATACTCGGTGTGATTATCGGGGCAGTCCAATTATACCGAAAACGTATTATAGATGAGGACTTTTTAAAAATATGGGGGAAGCTGTTTGCCTTCATATTTTTCATTCATGCTTTATTCGTAAAGGATATGCTCATCGTGCTACTTGGGCTAGTGTTGTTAATATTTTGGTGGAGGAGACCAACGATGTTAGCGATGGTGCTAACAGCCTTTTTCTTACAGCTTGCGACGGAATGGAATAGTGTAACGGTCATCACGTATGTACTAGGGGTTATCGTGATATATGGATTGCTAAAGTATAAGCAACAGCTGAGCTCTTTCATTGTACAGGTCCTTGTACTATCGATGGTAGCAATTGTAATACAGCAAACGTTGCCAGAGCAAACGAAGGAAGTGGGAGAACAGCGAGATTTTACACTACAGTCACTTAGCGGGGAGACGGTATCTTTATCTGATTATGAGGGGAAAATTGTAGTACTCAATTTCTTTGCTACATGGTGTCCGCCGTGTAAAGCAGAGATGCCCCATTTGCAGTCATTTCATGAGAATAGTACAGGGGATGTTGTATTATTAGGTGTGAATTTAACAAAGCGTGATGACGGGATAGAAGTACTGGAACAGTTTGTCCATGATTATAGTGTAACGTATCCGATTTTATTAGATGAACAAGATGAAGTAGGGGCGCTATATGACATTCTATCGATTCCGACTACGTATATTCTGAATCAAGAGGGGCGCGTCGTAGAACGAATTGTCGGACCAGTTGATAATGGGGCATTAGAAAAAATTACCGATACATTAAAATAAAGATAGTTGATTTAATACCTGCAGGGGTATATAATAGAACTATAAAAAGGAGGCGCATTCAATGAAGTACGATGCAAAAACGATGAATCGGATCAAAAGAATTGAAGGGCAGCTTCGCGGAATTTTACGCATGATGGAAGAAGAGAAGGACTGTAAAGACGTCATTACACAGTTAAGTGCTGTTCGTTCAGGCGTAGACCGTACAATCGGTGTGATCGTAAGTAATAATCTGATGACATGTATTCAAAATGCAGATACAGAAGATGAAATGAGCGATACAATTCAAGAAGCGATTAATTTAGTTGTAAAAAGCCGTTAATAGGTGTTTTTTAGATACAATAATGTACCCATAATGGTATAAGGAGGAGCAACATGGAAACCGGAATTATCATAGCAGTTGTGGTGCTATTTCTTGTATGGCGCATGAAGCCAACCAAAGGTGTAAAATCGATATCAGCACACCAGCTAAAGCAAGAATTAAGCGATTCGAATAAGATGTTTATTGATGTTCGTACACCAGGGGAGTTTAAAGCCCGTAATATTAAGCAATTTAAAAATATGCCACTTGGCTCAGATTTATCTAAATTGCCAAAAGACAAAGAGATCGTCGTCATTTGTCAAAGTGGTATGCGTTCGGCACAAGCATGTAAACAATTAAAAAAATTAGGCTATGAAAAAGTAACAAATGTCCGTGGTGGTATGGGGGCATATTAAGTTTGAGTTTTCGAGAATATGAAAAACCGCGCTTCTTGAGCAGGAAGCGCGGTTTTTTCACGTTTCTTATAGAGGTGTTCTTACAATGTCCAAATTTTGGGTGAGTGAATTTCGGATACACGTTCAAAAGTAGCTTTTCTACTTTTGCGGAATGTGAACGTCATGCGAAATGTTTTTTCATCTCTGCGAGGATTCAGGCAGAAATGAATTTGGAACTGACTTCATCATACATCAAAAAAATATCAAAATGTGTGTTTTAACAGACCTTTAATATAACTGTAACGCTTTAGAAAACTGGTTAAATCTACATGAAATGCTTTTATACCAACAACTGAGGTGGAATTTTCATGAGAATTTTATGACATTCATTTTACAGATGTAACAGTATTATTCATTGTTACGTAATAATCATTTACTTTAAATCTTGTTTAACTTCTATATAAATTATTATATTTGTAGTATCCATAGCGTAACCAACTACTATCATCCGGTCAAAAATTCTTGGTCCGAGCAAAACATCGTGGTATCCGGTCAAAAAACCTTCATTTTCTAGCCAAAATGTAAGCACATAAGGTAGTAGCTCGCAAAATATAAATTAATTTTAAAATTCAATCGTTATGATGGAACGGTAGAAATCACATATTTGCTGTACGGAACGGTGAGCTGTATAATGTTCATATTATAGTAATAACGTCCCTTTTCAGTAGGGCATGAAATGGGTTTTATATGAAACGAAGTTCTTAAGACTTATAAAACATTTCTATAAGTCATATTTTTATTTTTTGAATCATAAAAGTATTTGTATGAAATCTAATCCATTAATAGGAGATATTTATGAAAAATACAAAACATACTGAATTAGTAACAGAACAACATCTTATGAGAGCCTTCGAAAAAAACCTAGCCATTATCCACTTCAATACAAACAAAGAAGTAGAATATGTAAATGATCAATTTGCGAAAACCGTGGGCTACAACGCTTCAGAAATGATTGGCATGAATCACCGTATGTTTTGTTTCCCTGCGTTTGCAGATAGTCCAGCGTATGCGCGTTTTTGGAGTGAACTGTTAAGAGGGAAAAGTTTTCAAGACAAAATTGAACGTCGCCATGCATCAGGTAAGACGATTTGGTTAGAGGCTACATACATGCCTATATTTTCATCGGACGGGCGTAATCAAGTCATCGGTGTGAGTAAAATTGCAACGGACATTACAGAACGGAATAATACAGTATTACAATTAGCTAGCAACTTAAAGGACACGGCAGAAGTGTTAAATGAAAAGTCTCAAATCGGTCATCACGATAGTATGACGCTTTTACGTAATATTCAGCAGATTGAAGAAGTAGCAGACCAAAATCAACAAAATTTAAAAGTATTACAACAAGAAGCAGAATCAATTACTGCCGTTGTGAAAACGATTCGTGAAATTGCAGCACAAACCAACTTGTTAGCATTAAACGCAGCGATTGAAGCCGCGCGGGCAGGGGAGCATGGTCGAGGATTTAACGTCGTAGCACAAGAGGTACGTAATTTATCCGATAAAGTGTCAAAATCCATTGGAGAAGTAAAGAATAATGTAGAAGGTATTATTGAAAAAATTAATACTGTCGCTACTAGTATTGAATCGATTACATCCAATGTACATGCGAGTGCGCAACAAATTGAACAAACAACAGCAGGGTTTATCGAGATTGCTAAAACGGCCGAGTCGCTCGATCAAAGTACGAGTAGTTTTTTAACGAAAATTTAAGCTATATAAATCATCTTAAAACTGTCGACATTGGACGATCAAAAAGCTATGGTATCCGATTAAAAGCACACAACATGTAGGTTGATTGTTAAAGTCAATCCCCATGCTGGAACATTAAAATCCATATATAAATAAATATAAACAGTGTCATAAAAAAGTAGGTAGAGACCGTGCTCTACCTACTTTGTTCATTTAAAGCTTAAGATAATACCATTTTTGTGTCTTCTTTTAAAATATCGCATGGACGCCCCATTTGCTCGATTTTGCCTTGATGTAGCTTCACGATACGATCCGCGATAGCATGGGCATCATCCTCATCATGCGTCACAAAAATTGATGTAATCTTTGCTCGCTTTAAAATGTCACGTAATTCTTTTCTGATTTTTACTTGTAGCTCGGTATCTAAATTACTAAACGGCTCATCTAATAATAGCAAACGCGGATTAGGTGCGAGCGCTCGTGCAATTGCAATACGTTGCTGCTGCCCACCACTTAACTGATAAGGATATCTGTTTTCATATTCTTCCATTTCAACTAGCTCTAGCACTTCTTTTAACCGTTTGCGACGTTCGCCTTTTGGTAAGTGGTTAATGCCGAATAAAATATTTTTCCCAACCGTCATATGTGGAAACAGGGCATAATCTTGAAACACCATGCCAATGCCACGCTTTTCAGGCTGTATAAAGGTTTTACTGTCAAAGATGACTTCATCTTGCACATGAAAAGAGCCCTTACTTGCATATTCAAGCCCGGCTAATATGCGCAAAATCGTACTTTTCCCGCTACCACTTCTCCCCAAAATGGAAATGACCTCACCTTTTTCAATGTCAATTGTAAATGACTGGATTGTTTCTGTCTTGGCAGAAGGATACGAGAAGCACAAATTATTAATCGATAAGTACATGTTAGCTCTGCTCCTTTTCAAGTAACTTGTTAAAAATAAAAATGGCAAGGGCACTAATCGCGATAATGAATAGGGATGCTTGGGATGCTTCCATAATTTTTTCATCACTTGCATATTGGAACGCTTTCGTTGCAAGTGTATCGAAATTGAAGGGACGTAAAATAAGTGTTAATGGAATTTCCTTCATAATATCGATAAATACTAAAATAAAGCCACTCACAATCGCGCCTTTCATCATCGGTACATCCACTTTAAAAAAGGTTTTCGTGACACTAGCACCTAAAAGTCTTGAAGCATCTCGGAAATTGGTACCGATTTTCTCATAACCAGCCTCAATCGAGTTGAAGCCAATAGCGAAGAAGCGGACTAAATAAGCCGTAATGAGCATGACAAGACTGACGCTGAGCACAAGTGTGGAATCAAGTCCTAGTTTTACGTAAAGCGGTGCGAGCCATTGATCGAGCTGAATAAAGGCTGTAACAACAGCAACTGCGATGACTGCCCCTGGAATCGAGTAGCCTAACACAGAAAGTCGAGTTAATAGTTTGGCGATCGTCCCTTGGAATAGTCGATTAAAGTTACCGACAATCAACGCGAACGCAATAATCAGCGTAGCACTAATGGCTGCCACAATACTTGAGTTTTTCAGGTAAATCGCGAAGTCTTCAAATGGGATTTTGCCAAATGTTAAGACAAACCAGTCCATCAGTTGAAGGACAGGAATGAAAAAGCTTAAACTAAAAATAAGCATACAATAAAATGTAGCAAGTCCGGCCTTTATACCACGTAATTGTACGAGTTTTAACGGTCTAATTTTCGTGCTTGCATAGCTAAACTGCTTTCGCCCACGTAGCACCTTCTCTAGTATTAAAATGAGGATGACAAACCCCATGAGAGAGGCAGCAAGTTTTAGCGATGTATCGATATCTCCTAGAGAAAACCATGTTTGAAAAATAGCTGTACTAAATGTTTGGAGACCATAATATTTTACAACGCCGTAATCATTTAATACTTCTAAAATAACTAAGCTAGCCCCACCAATAATCGCTGCCCGTGAGATTGGGAGTACAACCTTAAAGAAAATGCCAAAGGGTCCTTTTCCAAGCATACGTGCGCTTTCAATCAGTGTCGCTGATTGTTGTGCTAAAAACACACGGACAATCGTATAAACGTATGGAAACAAAAACATGGTGTATATAAAAATCGCACCTGGCATGTTCATAATATCGAAGTAAGCGGCATTCACTTCGATGTTTAGCTCATTGCGTAACGTCGTTTGCACAACGCCTGTATAATTCAGTATGCCATGATACGTATAGGCTCCGATAAAAGGCGGAATGGACAATGGTAAAATCAGTGCCCACTTAAAAAATCCGCGCAAAGGAAATTGATACTGAGCGATGAGCCAAGCAAGACTTGTTCCTAATATAATGGTGAAAATACCTGTGAAAAATACGAGAAGAACGGATGTACGTATGAAATCGGCTAAAATAAATTCTTTAATATGTACCCAGTTTTCGTTTGCAGGCATAAATAGACCTTCAATAATTGTCATATTAGGACCTACAAGAAATAAAATGATACAGATTGACAAAATCGACCAGCCGTTCAATTTACTGATGAACCTTTGCATATGAATTGCACCTCTACATATATAGCAAGAAGCCCTTGTTGCTAGACGCAACAAGGGTTATATCATTGTATTATTTCCAGCCTACTTCGTTAAAAATCATAACGGCTTTTGCATTATGATCGCCTAAAGTAGAAAGTGGAATATCTTGCTCTTTAAATTCGCCCCAAGAAGTCAGCAACTCTGAAGAAGATGCTTCTGGGTTTACTGGATACTCATAGTTTGCTTCTGCAAAAACAGCTTGTGCTGCAGGAGCTGTTAAGTACTCTAATAATTTTACTGCATTGTCTTTGTTTTTGGAAGCTTTAATTACACCTGCACCGCTAATATTTACATGTGTGCCTGTTGTGTCTTGGTTCGGGAAGAAGACACCTAAGCGCTCCGCTACTTTTACTTCTTCTGGTTCAGCCGAGTTTAACATTTGACCGTAGTAATATGTGTTCATAATCGCCACATCGCCGATACCAGCAGCAATTGCTTTTGCTTGGTCTCTGTCGCCACCTTCAGGATTACGAGCGAAGTTTGCTACGAGCCCGTTTGCCCACTCTTTTGCTTTTTCTTCACCATCAATTTCGATAAATGAAGCAAGTAAAGATTGGTTGTACACATTTTCAGAGCTGCGAATTAGTACGCGACCTTTCCATGTGTCTTCTGTTAACGCTTCGTACGTTGAAAGCTCTTCAGGTTTTACTGTTTCTTTATTATACACGATAACGCGCGCACGCTTTGTTAAACCGTACCACATTTGATCTGCGTCTTGGAATTTCTCAGGTACTTGTTGCGTTAATGTGTCGCTTGAAACAGCCTGTAAAAGCCCGTCTTCTTTCGCACGGAATAAGCGTGCTACGTCAGCTGTTAAAAATACATCTGCTTTTGTTGCGTCACCTTCACGTTTAATGCGCTCTAAAAGCTCATCTGGCTCGCCTTTAATCACATTGACCTTAATGCCCGTTTCTTGTTCGAACGCTTTGTATAGCTCATCGTCTACATCGTAGTGACGGCTTGTATATAAGTTCACTTCTTTAGATTCTGTTGTTGCTTCTTGTTTTGTGTTGTCCGTGTTTTGTTCGGACTCTTTTTGTGTGCCAGAGTTACTGTCACTACATGCTACTAATAAAAGCAACATACTGAATACTAAAAGTGTAAATAGCTTTTTCATCATTCATTTCTCCTATCCCTTTATTGAAAATGATTATCATCTTTGATTATAAATATCAAAATGAAATAGTCAATAGTTTTACACAAAAATTTATGGTAAATAGGTGAGAAAAGTCTTGTTTTAAAGGATGAAAAGGGGAATAGACGTGAGATAAACCGATAAAGTGTATAACAATTATAGAATTCACTTAGTATTCCACGCATCTATGGTAAAATGAATACATATTATCTAAATCCATAAAAAGGTTTTATAAGTAAATTTTATGAAAATGGTGTATTGATGATAAAGGGAAGTGAAGGTGAGTAAGGTGTATCATGGGCAAAATACAGTAATTTTAGAGGCAGAACAGCCAGCAGAAGTGGAACAACGAGTAAAAGCAGTTGAAACATTGTTCGTCAATGAATTTACTGATGGACTAATTGGGCCGGAAAGTGAATTTTTAGGTCCGTTACGAGATGGTGGCACGATTATTGCGAATACAGCACCAGGCTGTTGGGGGCCGATGTTAACCCCAGCCATTAAAGGCGCACATGAGGTCACAAAGCCAGTATACATAGAGGGAGCCGATATCGGTGATTCCGTTGTCATTGAAATCCAATCCATTCAAATCACATCCAGTGCGACAGCTTCCGGTGTAGAAGAACGTCTAGTGGATCGTTATATTAGTGAGCCATTTTTAAAAGTGAAATGTCCAGGTTGTGGGAAGCTTCATCCACAAACGACGGTCAATGGCATCGGTTCAGACGCGATTCGTTGTGCAACGTGCTATACAGATACAGCCCCAGTAAAATTTGCGAATGGTTATACGATGGCCTTTCATCCGAAAGGGGACATAGGCGTTACAGTTGGAAAAGAAGCAGCCCGTAAAATCGCAAGTCAGTCTGAACACTATTTACGTCTACCGGAACATGCTGTACAACACCCAGTTGTGAGTTTGGCACCAAGTGATTTAATCGGTGTGGCAACACGTATGCGCCCGTTTATTGGTGAAATCGGTACAGTCCCATCCAAATCGATGCCAGCGTCTAATAATGCGGGTGATAGTGGGCTACCGCTTGTGAATGCACAACATGAATGGCAATTAACAAAAGATGAATTAGTCACACATTGTACGGATGGTCATTTACAGTTACCACAAGTACGCGCGGGAGCGGTATTAATTTGTCCCGTTCGTATCAAAGGGGCTGGAGTGTACCTTGGTGATATTCATGCGATGCAGGGAGCAGGGCATGTAGCAGGGCATACGACGAGCGTATCAGGTATTGTTCAGGTGAAAGTGAGTGTATTAAAAAAGGTGGCGGTAGAGGGACCGGTAGTATTACCGAATACCGATGATTTACCATTTTTAGCGAAGCCACTGTCAAAGGATGAACGGAAACTAGCACGTGATGTAGCACAAGAGCATGGGATTAAACAAATGGAAGAGGCATTTCCAATTGCCGTTGTTGGTACAGGGGATTCGATTAATAGCGCAACAGAAAGTGCATTAAACCGAATGGCGAAACTTGTGAATGTACCGATTGCAGAGGTAAAGAACCGGGCAACGATTACAGGTGGGGTAGAAATTGGACGTTTCCCAGGACTTGTGATCGTTACTGCACAATTCCCGAAAACGATGTTAAAAAATGCGCGTCTATTTAAGTATGTCAAACAACAATATGAAGATTAACGTATTATAACAATGCATAAAAAAACATGAGTCACACGGAAATTTTCCGCTGACTCATGTTTTTAATTTGTTAAGCGAAATTATAAAATTTCGCATTGTGAATAACGGTTGTGGAAAAGAGCATCTACGTCTAGGCGAAAGCGCCATCCCCTCGCGACGCTTCGACTCCCTCCTACGTGTGGCAAGCACACTTGTCGGGATTCTCCAGCGCGTGTCGGGGATGAACAGGCGCTTTAGCGCTTTTGTTCTTTATTTTGTTTCAATGACCGTTTGTGCAATATTTACAGCATGGTCCCCGATACGCTCTAAGTTGCTAATAATATCAGCAAACACAATACCGGCAGAACCAGAACATACGCCTTCATTTAGACGAAGGATGTGACGCTTACGTAGCTTACGTTCCATTTCGTCGATTTTATCTTCATTTGCCATCACTTCTTCGGCAAACTTGACATCACGTTGATCGAGTGAACGAATCGCTAATGACACCGTTTCTACTGTGAGCTCAAACATTTCATTTAACTCTTCCATCGCATCTGCGCTTAGCTTCACGCGGTTGTTTTCTTTATACTCAATTAACTCAATTAAGTTTTCAAAGTGGTCTCCGATGCGTTCGATATCACGAATGTTTTCAAGCAGTGCATGGTGGACTTTTGAATCTTGTTCAGATAACGATTGTTTCGATAATGAAACTAAATAGTCTGTTGATTTTTGATCTAAATTATTAATCGCTTCTTCCAACTGTGCTGTTGTATTGGCGTGCTTATTATCTTGTGTATTTAAATATTGCATCGCTTCTTGTAAACCGTGCACACTGTATTCACCCATACGCACAATCTCTTGTTTTGCTTGTCCAATGGCAATCGATGGTGATTGTGTAATTAAGCTATAGTCTAAATATTTCGGTTTATATTCAATCGCTGTATCTTCACCTGGGATAAGACGTGTCACTAACCAAGCCCAAACACCAATAAATGGTAATTGGATTAGTGTGTTAATGACGTTAAATGTACCATGAGCAAAGGCGATTTGCATTTTTGCTTCAAGCCCAAGTACACCTATAATCCATTCCATATAATTGAGGAATGGTATTAATAAAATCATAAAAATAACGGTACCAACGACGTTAAATAATACGTGTGTGGCAGCGGCACGGCGCGCGGCAACCGATGCACCAAGTGCGGCTAAAACTGCTGTAATGGTTGTTCCAATGTTATCACCAAATAGTACAGGTAATGCACCACTTAATGGAATCAAACCTTCTGCATATAAACCTTGTAGAATCCCTACTGTGGCAGAGGAAGATTGTACAATTAAGGTAAATACTGTCCCAACGATTACGCCTAAAATCGGTGTATCACTCATACTAACCGTTAAATCTAAAAATGGTTGCCATTCGCGAAGTGGCTTCATCCCACCACTCATCAACTCTAAACCGATAAATAGACCGGCAAAACCAAATAGGACTTGTCCGATATTTTGGATGGTACTTTTCTTAAAGAAGAATAACAAAATCGCCCCAAGCGCCATAATTGGGTAAGCATATTCACCGACATCAATCCCAATAATAAAGGCGGTTACGGTTGTCCCGATGTTCGCCCCCATAATGACACCGATGGCTTGGCGTAGCTTCATAAAGCCAGCACTTACTAACCCGACTGTAATAACAGTTGTCCCTGAACTCGATTGGATCAGGACGGTTACGACAATCCCGACCAATACGCCCATTAGCGGGTTTGTTGTAAATTTATCTAGAATGTCACGTAAACGATCCCCAGCTGCTTTTTGAAGACCGTCTCCCATATACTTAATTGCAAAAAGGAATAGACCTAGCCCTCCAAGAAATTGAAATATCATTTCTTGCCAGTTAATTTCCACCATTGTCACCTCAACTAAATTTTTCACGGCCAACCTCATGTTTCACATGAATGTCCGCATAAAAGCGTGCATCTCAATTTATTTTCATAGAGATGCATATTTCCTGTCTTAGTATTACGTTTCTATGTGAGGAAGTAAATAAAATTACAAAAATGCAATATTAAATTTACATTGCGTTTACAAAAGTACAACGAAATCGCCATATTTCTTCATGCTAACTTAAAAATACTTTGTTATTCTAAAGTGTTGGAATTAAATTGGAAGATTAAATGATAGAAAAAGCTCGTACACCATAAGGTGGTACGAGCGGCTTATGCGATTTTGATGATAGAAGCAATTGGCATATGTTGTATTGATTGTGTGCGATATGTTGTTAGTCTCCCTTTATAACAGAGCTTTATTCCTTGTATGTATTGGAAGTCCGTCGGTTTGATAAAGTACGGACATAAATCGATGGAGATGCCAGCACGCAAAAATAGAAAAGCGATGAATTGTGAGCAAAAAAAGGCGTAATCCCGTTTCAAGCGAATGCGAAAAGCTACACAAAATAGACCGATAAAATTATATTTAAATTTATTTTTATATCGTTTGAAATAAGCAATTTCCATGCGTAACTTTTCGTATTGTGCATCTGAAACCGTCAGCTGGTAAATCGCGCAATTGGCTTCTCTTAGTAATTTGGATTGGGCATCTTCTTGTACAAATCCCCCGATTAATGGGTTATTTTCATGTTTTCGACCGAAGCTATACATTTCCTTCAGTTCAGGGTCAAAAGCAATGGATATATGATTAAAGTTTTCCTGTGTATATACTTGAATCGCTCGTGATAAAACAGAGCCTGTTTCTGTTAAGACGATATAAATAATTTTACTCATATAGTCACCTCCGCTATTCTCCTTATACTATAGCAATTGTTTCTTAATTAAATTTAAGTGTAATTCTTAATATTCTATTAAATTATTACGTATAAGGTAGAAAAAGGATTCATTCATTAGAAAAAAACCGTTTCGACATGTATTCGAAACGGCTGATAGGAAATGCTTTTATTGTAATACCCCTTTTTCTGTTAAAACAGCGATTTCCTCGTCTGAGTAGCCAACTTCTTTTAAAATTTCAGTTGTATGTTCGCCCAATTTTGCCCCAACAAATCGATAAGATGGTTTGACCCCGTCAAATTTGAGGGCAGTCCCAATTTGGCGTTGTGTAGTGCCATCCTTCTTCGGCACGTCTACTAACATATCCCGCGCGATGATCTGCGGGTGATCACATGCTTCTTCAAAAGTAAGCACGGGCTCCACACACCCTTGGAAGTCATCGTTGAAAATGTCTAACCATTCAGCATATGTTTTTGATTTAAATGCATCACATACCGCTTCTTTAAAGCGCATTTGTGTGTAATGTGAATCATTAAATGTGCTATCAATAAGTTCAGGAATTTCCAGTGCCTCACATAATAGTTTACGGAACGGTGGTTCAAGACTTCCTACGGAGAAATACCGATGATCCTTCGTTTGATAGAAGTCATAAAATGTGCCGCCGTTTAAGATTTCCTCCTCTGGTTGTGGATTACGACCGCTACCGAAGAACTGTGAGCCGTACAATGCATTCATCGTAAAGACCGCATCTGTCATCGATACATCGATGTATTTACCTTCTCCTGTTTGTTCGCGATGTAGCGCTGCAGCGAGCACCCCTACTGCTGCATGCAATGTCCCGCCAGCGATATCGGCAATTTGAATGCCCATCGATACAGGTTTTTTGCCTTTATGACGCGAGTGGTCGAGTACACCCGCAACGGATAAATAGTTGTTATCATGGCCTGGACGAGTAGCAAAAGGCCCTGTTTGTCCATAGCCCGTAATAGAGCAATAAATTAACTTTGGATTGAGAGCTTTTAGCGTGTCGTAGTCAAGACCGAGACGCTTCATGACTCCAGGGCGGAACCCTTCGACAATAATGTCGTAGTCTTTTAGCAGCTTTTTAATAATCGTGACTGCTCCCTCTGTTTTTAAATCAAGGCTGAGCGATTTTTTAGAACGGTTTAAATGCTGGTGCATATAAGCTTCTTGATCTTCATCATATGGTGGCATAATACGCATTAAATCTACCCGTTTCGCTGATTCAATATGAATGACATCAGCCCCTAAATCCGCAAACATCATCGTTGCCAGTGGTCCTGGCAACAGTGAAGAAAAGTCGAGAATTTTTAACCCACTTAGTATTGTCATTTTCCCATCCCCTTTATTTTGGTCAATAACAAGAATCTGTAATAATACAGGTAATTATATTGTTAACAGTATTATAACAGTTGTTTTTGTGAAATTATATATGTAAATCACATTATAATGGAAATTAGTAGTTAACGGTTATGACTATTTATTGTATATTTAGAAATTTCTTAATATAAAAAGGGGCTAATAGATGTATTTTAAAAAAATTATTCATACAGTAATAATTTTCTGAATTTTCATATAAAATAATAAGAACGGGGAGTGTTTTAAAAAAACGGACAAGGGGGAAGAAATTATGTATTTACCGAAAGCGAAAGCGAATGACCAAATTTTGTTTAACCGCTTCAATGAAACACTAGAGGCGACTGTGATTAAACGTTACGAAAATTCTGTTGTTGTGAGACTAACAGAAGATTCATATAAGAAAGTTCATGAAGAGCTACCAAATGACTTAACGGTCGTGAATGATAGGAACTACCAAATTATGTATATATCAAGCGAAAATAAAGAGCTTGCGTAAATAGAAGAAGGGGTGTCTGGAAAAAGTAAAACTTTCTGGACACCCCTTCGTGACGTTTCGAACCCGCGTAAAAGTGCAAGAAAGTCGCGTAAAACAGCTTCGAACCCGCGTAAAAGTGCAGGAAAGTCGCGTAAAACCGCCCCGAACCCGTGTAAAATTACAAGAAACTCGCGTAAAAAACCCCAGCACACAAAAAAACCACCCTTATGTGTAAGGATGGTTCAATATGAGATAGGAGACAACGTAATTTCTTCCTTAAGCAGTAGATCCTAAGACATATTGTCCGTTTATTGTCTATAAAAGTTAATGGTAAAGTAAGGGGCCCCTTTGTTCGTAAAAGCTACACCGACAAGGACATGTGTAAAGTGAGGGCGCAAAATATTTTCACGGTGACCTGCTGAATTCATTAATGCCTCATGTGCATAAATGGCACTATATTGCCCATAGGCTAAGTTTTCACCGTACCATGAGAAAGCTAATCCCCCTGCATCCATCCGCTCTTTGGCACTTTCACCATCCAGATTTGTATGGCTAAAGTATTGATGCTGAACCATATCGGCACTATGATCACGCCCAATGGCATTATAGTCTGGTGTATAGATTAAAGGGTTTAATCCTTCTGCAACGCGCGCCTGGTTAATAAGGTGGACCATCATTTCTTCCATTGAATCGCGATAGGCACTCGACATGTCCGTACGGAAGAAGCCTGTTTTCGATGCTTCTGTTTCTGCCGCTACCCATGTGACGGAACGGACTGTATTGTGCTTGAAAATATCATAGAAAAATGTCACATAGTATTGGCCAATTTTATACGTATTGCTTAGTATATTGCCGGATTTATCGGTATAGTTTTGCGTGTAATTTGTATTGCCTTTTTTGATAGAGTCGAGTGGTTTACCGTATTTACGTTCCACAACGGACTGGCTATCCCCAATGTTAATCCCGAATACAGATTGACCTGCTCGAGTTTCATAGCCCCCAACTTCTTCGTCATGAGCATAACCTACTAAATGGAAGTTTTCGTAATCTTCGTTTGCCATATTCCATAGCATGTCATATTCAGACTGAAAGGATTTATATGCTTCTTGCTTTGGCGTATCCACCGTTAGGAAGGGGATGCTAATCGTTTTATTCATTGGATTGCCAGTTGTATCACGAATAAGTGGTGACACAACTAATGTATACGCCGTGTTATACGCTAAATTGCTCGTTGGTTTTATCGTTAATGTATTTTGAGAAACGGACGCTGTGACCTCCATTTTTGTGGAGCCTTGGGTGATATATACGTTATTTGCAATGGAACTAGGGTCAATACTACGGTTAAATGTAATACTCCACTGTTTATCTAACGCTACATTTGAAAAGTTTGTCCACGTGTTTGCCGTAGCAGCTTGTGAAAACGATGTAAGGCATAGGATGACAGCCATCCCCATCATGATTGTTGTAAGTTTCCTCATACTATACAGCCTCTTTTATTATGATTTTGTCTATGGTTGTTAGTTCCTTTATTGTGAGTAAACGATGAAAAAGTATACAGCTTAATATGTATTAAAAACTTGGATATTGTGTAAAAATGCCGACATTTGTAGCGTCCATACCGCAGTCGATCAAAACCCCTCGATATGAGCAAAACCTTCATATCGGCTCATTTTGAAAATCAATTGTTATGCGGGCACATATACAATACAGATAAATAGCGTAATATAAGAAAAATTTTTTTACCGATTGAACAGCTGGATTTGTTTTTGTGCAATAAAATCACCTGCATCGATGTTCCTAAAATGTTGGTATTTTTAAATGGTAAAAAGTGTATATTGAATAGAATTTTATTAATGCTATTTTCACATTATAAACGAAATGGCTATGAAATTTAATAGTGATGAATCTGTCTAAGCGTTATATCGTTATTACTCAGAATAATATTTTGATATATTTTATGTTTTTGTGACTAGTTTACATAAAATGTACTTTTCGGTATATTAAACTTAAAATTCAGAAAATTTTAGACCGGGGAGTAATTCAATAGAGAGGTAAGAGTAAAAGACGATTGGAGGGAGAAAGTATGGCGTTTAATATTGGAAAAATGTTAGCAAATCGGGCTCGTTTACTAGGAAGAAAAGAAGGTTTTGTACGCAGTCACACACGGTTCACTTTTACAGACATGAACAATCGGGCAAATGCGATTGCCCATTTTCTACTGGAAAACGGTTTTAACAAGGGAGATAAACTAGCGATCGTTTGTAAAAACAATGAGGACTTTGTTGCTGTATTTTTTGGAGCTGCTAAAATTGGCGTAATTTGTGTAGCGGTCAATTGTAAGCTACAAGCAAAAGAAATGGCAGCCATTTTTAATCATAGCTGTGTCAAAGCGGTCATGTATGACGAGGCATTACAACCAATCATTGAGCAAACGAAGACGGAAACGCCGATTCGTTATTATATATCGAATGGTACAAGCAATGAGGCGAATGTCATTGCAACGATTGTGCAGCGTTATCCATCTGATGAGCCCGTTTATCAATCGTTTGACGATGAACCAATCTTAATGATGTATACATCAGGTACAACGGGTAATCCGAAAGGTGCCATGATCTCACATCATAATTTGCTTGCTGCTGCTGTTAGTCTTTCTACAACGATTACATGGTGGGAAACGGATCGATTTTTACTCGTTGTGCCGATGTTCCATATTGCGGGCTTTGTGCCGCTGATTACAAATATCCATACAGGGGCGACAACCGTTTTAGCAGAGGATTTCGAGCCCATTTCGGCATGGCATACGATTGAAAAAGAGCGGATTACAACGATGATGTCTGTGCCGGAAATGCTAGCTTCACTCATTAAAGCCCTTACAATTATGAAGCCTAATCTATCCACCATTCGTACGATTACATGTGGGGCGGCAAGTGTACCGCAGCAAATTATCGTCGTGTTTAAACAGTTCGGTATTCCTGTCCAACAAGTATATGGGATTACAGAGTATACAGGTAGCTTGACGATGTGGCGTAGCGAATTTGATGAGCAGAAATACGGTTCAAAAGGAAAAGCGGTGATGTATGGCGATATAAAAGTGATTTCGCTTGAAACAGGTGAAGCGCTACCTCCATATGAAAACGGTGAAGTGATTTGCCGTGGACCGCAAACCTTCCTTGGGTACTATGCAAATGAAGAAGAGACAAAGCAAGTGCTAAAGGACGGCTGGTATTATACAGGGGATATCGGTCATTTGGATGAGGAAGGTTTCTTATATTTAGTAGACCGTTTAGAAGACATCATTGTCAGTAATGGTGAAAAAATTTACAGTGCCGAGCTGGAATCCGTCCTCCTGAAGCATCCAGCTGTCGCGCAAGTAGCCGTCGTCGGTGTGCCCGATGCGTATTTTGGTGAAATCCCAAGGGCGTATGTAGAATTAGAAGAAAGGATGCCGTGCACGGCCGAGGAGTTGATGGATTTTTGTCGTCAACAATTGGCCGCATATAAAGCAATTAAGGAAGTCGTCTTTGTTGAACAGCTCCCTCGGAATACAGTCGGGAAACTCGTCAAAGGTCAGTTAAGAAGTTTACAAAACAAGTAATCTATCAATAAGGCGATTCAAGTTATGAACCCATTCAATAACTTGAGTCGTTTTTTATGATAAAAAACCGTTTATTGATGAACGTTTATAGAGTTTTAGCCGATATAACGATTATGGACATTCCTTCTATTGAAAATCTAAAAAATGTTTACATACAATTATCTCTTCTGACTAGAAAGGAGAACTAGACGATGGAGAAAAAGAAGCTACAAAAGTTAAACAAAGCGGCAGTTGCAACCGTGTTAGCAGCTAGTGGTATTACGGTAACAGCTCCTGTTGTGCCGACAAAGGCAGCTACAATATTTAAAGATTTAGATCCGAATGCAGATTACTATAAGCCTGTTATGGAATTATACAATCGCGGCTATATTAGTGGATTCCAAGACGGTACATTCCGTCCACACCAGGCAATTACGCGTGGGGAATCGGCGAAAATGCTCGCATTAGCATTGAATTTAAATATCACGAATCCTAAAAATCCAGGATTCCGCGATATCCCAGCTACCCATGAGCATTATAAATATATCGCGGCCCTTGCGAATGAGGGCATCATTAATGGCTATAGCGATAAAACATTTCGCCCGAATGAGCTTATTAACCGCAACCAAATGGCGAAAATTATTGCGCTCGGTTATGAATTTCAGCTGTCCAATAAGCTTACACATGATTTTACGGATGTATCGGAGTCAAATGCCAATCGTTTCTATATCCAAACTTTATACGATTTAGGCATTACAAAGGGCACGACGGGCATTACATTTTCACCACATGGGCTCGTAACGCGCGGTCAGCTGTCGACCTTTATTTTGCGTGCTGAAAATACATCGGCAGAAAAAGTAAAGCCAATTAAGGAAATTGGTCACGTAGAAGGATCATATGTGTACATTAACGGCATTAAGTACCGTGTCGATTCGGCCCTACGAGATATCATTAATGATACGAATGCCGCTGCTTTAAAGGGAGCACATATTGACGGGCAAATTGTCGGGGAAACATTAAAAACCATTGCTACTTTAACGTTGAATGCACAGGGTACGTCCAATCGTATTTTAACGTTTGATGGCAATGATTCAACATTCTCAGGGCAATTAATCGTACAAGGAAGCTATATTCATTTTAAAAACTGGACGTTAACAGGGCCTGTTACAATTGCCGAAAAACCACGCCGTACGCTTAGTGATTTCGCCAATCCGTGGCAAAATAGACGAGTAGCGAGTCTAACAGGATTTGGCTTTATTGATTGGGAAAAACCGACGGATACGACGGAAGAGGATGACGACCCAACATACAATGGGGGCGGCAATGATTTAACCGAAAAGCCATCCATTAACCCAGGCGATAAAGTCGTAGAACGTATGCCGATTATTGAAAATTATGTGGATTTTTCCAACTGTTCATTACGCCGTCTTGTCATTGAAGCAAATCGCACATACGTTGCCTCAACAAATAAGCTACCGCATGTAAATGTACGAGGATGGGTACGCCAATTCGAAATGTATGCCCATATCGATACGCTGTACATCGAGACAGATGTAGCGACGACGATGTACGGGGTAGGGGATATCGGGACCATCTACAAAAATAGCTATAAAGATGTGTACTTTAACTCAGATAGCCACGTGAATTTAATGGTGGTGGATAATAGTAGTGGTTGGATTGATTTAGGCGATCATTTCTATGTCGATAAAGTGATTATTCCACCAAATAAACTGCCGAATGATATTTTTAATGATTTTGTTAATGATAACGACAACATTGGCGATCTGGAGGATTCCAATGGAGAAGATGTCGATCGTGAACCGGATGACGACATCATTGTGCCTGATTTAGAAGCACCAACGGCAGAAATCGTCAAAATTGATGTCCAAGGCTCTTCGATGACAGGGACGATTAAATCATCAGAAGACGGCTACTACTACTATACAATCCGAAAAGCAGATGAACGCATTCCAACGATTCGTGAAATTATGGAAGAAGCACAAACAACCACACTCAAAACATCCGGCACAGGCTGGATTGATGCAGATATAAACAAAACGATTACAGCAAGCGGATTAGAAGATAATCAGGAGTATGTCCTTTATTTAGTGACAAAAGATGAAGCCGATAATTACTCAGATAAGGTGTCGAAATCTTTCTCAACGAAGGATGGGACGCTACCGATTATTAATGTATTAGAAGCAGAAGTTATTAATAATAAAACGAATGTAGAGTTTAAAGTGAAGGCATCTGAATTAGGGAATGCGTATTATGTGATTCGTAAATATACAAATGATACAGAAACACCTCCGCCTACTGCTGAAGAAGTATTCAAAAGTGGAGATCATTTGAAAATCGACACTTTAGATGAAATTCTATTTCGAAAAAGAGAATTTGATCCTTATACAACCTATAAAATTTATATGGTAATGGAGGATTTAACTCGAAACCGTACGGAAGTTGTGAAAGAGGCAGTCTTTACAACAGGTGAAATCGATTACGAAAGACCATATCTTTTAAATGAGGTATTAGATCAAAATAAAGATGTGGAAAATTGGAATGGTGAAGAGGGTCGTACACAAGTAACGCTAAGATTTAATGAGCCTTTAGATCCGAAAAGTGCGACGAATATTAATAACTACAAGCTTAGTGGTACAGGTAATTTGACAGGTAGACCATATGAAGCCAAGCTTGCTAATGGTGGTAGGGATGTTATTCTAACTGTTCCATCTATGGCGGCATTTGTAAATAACGATACACTGATTATTGAAATTAACGGTATTATGGACGAGTCTGGTAATGAAATCCAGGCAGGCACAAAAGCCACGTTAACATATAAAGTAGTTGGTTCAAAACCGGTAATTGATATTAAAGAAGTAAAACCGAGTAAACCGGCAGCGGGAGACAATGATTATCGAGATGTTACTTTTACTGCTAGTGCGCCTGGACGTTATTATTATTTAGTACTTCCTGTAGAGGATGGTTTAGAGCAGCCGTTAGTAGAGGATGTGATCTTCCCAGATAAATATTTAGACCGGAATAAGAGCATCATTAAATATTCTATTCGCGGAGATAAACAAGGGGAAAATGTTATCAATGAGCCGGGTGAAAATTTAATTGATGATATCGCTGTTGAAATTTCGAAGGCTGGAAACCATAAATTTGGTTACAAAATTTACCTTGTCATGCAAGACCGTAATGGTAACTACTCTGAAGTAGAAGAAGCGATGTTTTATGAAGATAAGACTGCTCCTTCCGTTTTAAATTTTGCCTTTGTAGGTACTGTGGAGAGTGCCACAAAGGTTTTAAAGGATGATGAAATATTAGCGACACCGGATACTACTAAATTCTTCTTTGAAGTAGACGAATATGGCATGTATGTGCAAGGGAAAAAGTATTTTCAATTTAGAGTTCGCTTTGATGAGCCAATGGATGAAAGTTCTGCTCAGACTGTAGCAAATTATGTCTTAAGTGATACTGCATCTGGAAAATTAAAAGTAGTAAAGGCAACATTACTAGAGGATAAACAAACAGTTGCGCTTACAATTGAAGCATTGCCAGCACCAGGTGAATCTAACTATTTAGAATATAATCTTATACATGATGAAAAATTAACAATTAAGCTAAATAATGTGAAAGATGCGTCAAAACTAAATAGTGTTAATAGTGGAAATGGATTTAGCTTTGGATATGATGATAGAGTAAAGCCTAAGTTAAAGAGTAATGTGGCCGTTAATGTGAAGCAATCAAAAGATACTACAGTGGATGATAAAGCGAATTCGGATTGGACTGATGATGTATATTCATTAATAGATAGTGAGATTACTTTAGAGGTAACATTTACAGAAGCAATAAAAGCATCTTCTTTAGGTAATTATAACTTTACAGTAACAGATAAATCTGGTGCTGCAGTGAGCATTGCATCTGTTCAATTAAAACCAAGCGATTCGCGAGTTGTTCAAATTAAATTAGCAGCTAAGGATTATTCAGACGAAGAGGAGTTGCTTGTTGATTTCAATAGCACAACAAAAATAACGGATGTAGCAAATAATGCAGTGTCTGTATCGGATATTAAACATCATAGGGCATTGTATATATACCGGGCATTACCTACGAGTTTCTATGGTGTTGGTTTAAATAATCCATCAAAAGTACAATCGGGCTCTATTTATAAATATAAGAGTCAAGTTTTAGATGTAGATTTATCGTTAAGATATACTTATGATGATATTCGTATTTACTATGCAATTGCCAATACTACATTGACAGATCCAGATATGATTATCAATGCTCAAAATTATTCGTATTCAGATATTTATGGTAATATGCCAGCACAAGGAATAGGTACCCAATTACAATTTAAATTAACGGGAGATAAAACATTCCAAGAAGGACAAAGAATCTTTATTGTTGTACAAGACCAATACGGTAACCAATCTGTAATACGTAACGCAGTTATCCCTACTCCAATTACGCCATAATAGTTAAAGAGACAGCAGTAAATATGAGTTATGACTGCTTGATAAAATAAGGTGATATTCAGAGCTTACCGGAGAGAACATCTCCAGTAAGCTCTTTTTAGTGAGTATTTTTAATGGGTGCTTTTTTCACACCTACTTTTTTAAAACGCTAAATTGCGGATTAATCAAAATTGATATACAACATATTTATAAATAAGTGTCGATTATCAAAAAAATATTAGATTGTACTTATTTTAAATTAAGTTGTATCATAAAATCGGTCTTTTTAAAAAACGCACTTTTCTGCGCAACGATTCAACATCATGTAGATTATTTTTCGAATGGAAATTAGCGGGTGGGGACTCAAAAAAGACTGAATGGCTTTTTTTCACGACATAGGAAGCAATGTGAAAAAGGAAAATCAAACTTCTTTTAGAATGAATTTCTTAATCTATGGGCGTTTTCTGTCATAAAAATGATAAGTCTTTTGTCTTGTTTTATTCCTTGCTTCTAATAACCTATTAGAAAAAATAACGCAGTTTAGGGTGCTTTTTCAGGCATTTTCCGCTTGTTTTCGCATCGAAAAGGGACGAAATAGATGGAAGGAAGCAAGCTTTTTACAACAAAAAGAAACCAGCTTAGAAACAATTCTAAACTGATTCCTCATTCGTTTTATTAAATAGCCGTTTTCTTAGTGCTCGTTGGCCATAAAATCCCGATAAATGCCCCCATGAGCGCTGGTAAAATCCAGCCAAGCCCAATACTATAAAGGGGTAGATGATCCACGTAGAATAATTTAATGGACTCTAACAAAGGAACAGCTGCGCCTGGTAAACTAGCTACTAATGTGCTGTAGCCATCGAAGAAGCTGACACCAAAAGTGAAGAGCATTGTGAGGGCGTAAACACTTTGCTTATGTTTGAATAAAGGTGAACAAAGGGCTAATAAGATTAGTACAATCGCTAAAGGATACAGTAACATTAATACAGGTACTGCGTATTGAATGATGTTGTTGAGACCAAAGTTCGCAATCAAAAATGACAGAAGACATAGGATTAGAACGAACCATTTATAGCTTATTTTTGGATAGATGTGATTAAAGAACTCGCTACAAGATGTAATCAGTCCGATACTCGTTTTTAAACAAGCGAGTACGATAATAATGGCTAATAAAATCGCGCCGAATGGGCCGAAATAATGCTGAGCGACTGCCGCAAAGATCAAGCCGCCATTATCATATGTTCCAATAGCGGATACGCTAGATGCCCCCATATAAGTAATGAGTCCGTAAATGAGTACCATCAGGACCATAGCGAAAATACCTGATTTCCAAGTCGCTTTGGCGATTTCTTTTGGATTCGTAATGCCTCGACTCTTAATCGCCTTAATGACCACAATTCCGAATGCGAGTGATGCTAGTGCATCCATCGTGTTATACCCTTCTTTAAAGCCCGTGATAAAGGCCAAACTGCTGTAGTCCCCAGTTGGTTGACTGAACTGCCCCATCGGTTTCACGATAGCGATGGCAATTAACATGAATAAAAACACTAAAAAAGCAGGTGTTAAATATTTGCCGATATAGTCAATAATTTTTGCTGGATTCAAAGAAAAATAATAGACAATTGCGAAAAATACAAAGCTAAAGATTCCAAGATATAGACTACCGTATACCAAATTGATATAGGGTTCAAAACCTACGACGAACGGAACCGTTGCTGTCCGTGGAATGGCGAAAAATGGTCCAATCGTTAAGTAAAGTGCTACCGCGAAGATGGTGCCGAATAATGGATGAACACGACCTGCTAAGTCACGTAATCCATTGCTCCCCGATAAACCAAATGCTAAAATCCCCATGAATGGTAGGCCAATTGCGGTGATGAGGAAGCCGATTAAGGCAGGCCAAAAATTCGTGCCAGCAAGTTGTCCCATCTGGATGGGGAAGATTAAATTACCTGCACCGAAGAACATGCCAAACAGCATGGTCCCAATGATGGCATAGGTGGAAAATGATACTTTTTGTTGCATACTTATGCTCCTTCTAGATGAATTTCAACTAATTTTAACACCTCTTTAGTGGGTTATCTATAGTAATGGGAGAAGGTGCTATGCATTAAAGCAAGAGAGGGCATCTGTTTTCCAGGTTCGGAGTTCAGGACTTGCACCCTGTAGTCTGCGTATATGCTAGGTGTAGCTGGCATTCAGGTTACAAGTTACCGAGTATGCCTGCGGGTAAAAAAACGTGCTATTTTAACGAAATTTCGTTAAAATAGGATTCAGGTATAAATATTTATATCTAAAATCATAATGCAAAGAACATGTATTGATGTACGTAAAATCTTGAAGGGAGTCATAACATGTATAGTATGCAAGAAGCTATTCGACAACGCATTGCACCGTTAATGCAAGAACGCAATTTAACGATTTCTGAATTAGCACGTAGAGCAGGTCTGACACAATCAACTGTAAATGACATTGTCAAAGGAAAAGTCAAAAATCCATCTATGCAAGCGATCTTGCAAATTGCTGATGCATTGGGCTTATCGATCGGAGAATTTACATCTCACCCGTTATTTGAAAATATTACACGTGTCCCGATGAAATTAAACCGTTAAGCTGTGCGGAAAAACAAGTTTCCTTTAATTTGTTGGGGGAGTTTTTTTGAAATTTCTGTAAGGTGTATTGATTTATAAAGAAAAATAAATCTCTCTATTTTCATAAAAACAAACAAAAATACGCGACTTTATTATCGGGTACCAGGTATAACCACTTAGTGAAATGAGAAAACGGTAGTGAGTACTACTATTCCACTGATCGGATAAAAATCAAATAGACGAATGATATTCAGAGCTTGTCGAAGTGAATTTCCGACAAGCTCTTTTTAGTGAGCGGGAAGGCGTTTTTTCTTTTTCGTTCCGCGCATATAAATATTGAGAATGGTGTGCATTATACAATATTGCTCACGATATATTAGGTATTATGTATCGTGTATTGTTTTGTAGATGTATTTCTCTACCTATAAAATAATGGTAAAATAAAACTAATTAGTACTATATGTAAAAAATGTAATATACTTTCGGTGCATGAAAGGGGGATTGTATGACTTGTCGAAAATGTAGTCATCAAAATGAGGGAAGCGCCAAGTTTTGTTCTGCATGTGGGGAGAAGTTACATGAACACGTTGTTCAAAAAGGGGTCCCGATATGGATGTGGCTTGTTTTAATCGTGAGCTGTATCACAATTGGTGGAGTAGGGTATGGCTTTTGGGATTATTATCAGGAAACCCAAAGCGCACCAGCTTATAAGGAAGTGAGTTCTGATGCTCATCCGGTGAAGCAAACCGCTGTGGTGGAAAAAGAAGCGCGGCAAGAACAGTATACGGAAGAGTTAGATCGTGTCACGTTAATTAAAGAAGTACAGCAAAAAGTCTTTACCGTGATCACGTCGTATGGCCAAGGTTCCGGTTTTTTATATAAAAAAGGTGGATATGTCATTACAAATGCACATGTAGTCGATGGGGAAGTAGACGTAACCGTTCGTAATACAAAAGGACAAGAATTCGCAGCAACGGTGATCGGCATTTCAGAGCATTATGATATCGCCTTATTGCATGTGCCCGACTATCAAAACGAAGAACCGCTAGGAGTGGAGACGAGCGAGTCGCCAATCGGGCTTGAAGTCATCGCATTTGGTAGTCCACAAGGCTTTGAAAACTCGGCTTCTATTGGCTATATTACCGGACATAATCGGGATATGGAGCTAGACCGGTTTATTTATAAACAAATTTACCAAATCGATGCGCAAATTGACCAAGGGAGTAGTGGTGGTCCGTTAGTCGATGCCAAAACGGGGAAAGTCATTGGGATTAATTCATTGTTATATACGTCAGAAACGAGCACAAATTTTGGTTTTTCTATCCCGCTGTATAGTATGCTAGAGCAATTTGAACGGTGGAGCAAGCAGCCGATGTCACGTGACAATGTCCTCGCTGTCGCAGGTGTTTACGAACAGTATAGTGCTTATGAGGAGCCAGTGAATGCGGATATCGATGCGGTTTTAGCGGGACAGTTTGTGCAATCGTTCCGTATGTATTATGAGCTTGCATTAAATGAAAGTAATTTCTACTGGGTAGCCGATATGTTAGCGATCGGTAGTAGTGCTTATGAGGAATTAGAAGATTATGTGGGGGATATTTCATATGAAGGGCATTCCTTTTATTTTATCACGAATGATGTGTTAGACGTCACGTATGAAAACGGCAATTATTTAGTGTACATGAATGAGACATTTGATTTTTATAGTGGGACGGGTGATTATCAATACTACGACCGCTATAAAACGTACACAGTCATGACCGATGAATATGGTGCGTTTAAAATTGCGGATATTCAAATTCACTAGTATTTAACGGGGGCGTCCTGAAAGTAAAAACTTTCGGAACATCCCCTTTACTTGTTGATCAATACGTACTGAAAAACATTGCTCCTGCGGTGTTCACATCGAAATGTCTTTTCAGACGCCCCCTTTGCTTTAGGCACCTTATACTTCCTTCACCACTGTATGGGCAAAGCGATCGTGTGGTAAAATGGCGCCGTCCTGTTCTTCAAAGTGGTGTCGGTCCTTTATATAATCGAACGTACTGATTGTATCGCGGTACACGATGCGTTTCGCAATTTGGGCATCCGTCGGTTTCGAGCCGTCCTCATTTTCAAGTGCTAGTCCCATCGCTTTATACCCAATCGTTTGACCACTTTTCCGCAATTGGGCATATTCTAATCCCCACATAACCACAGTCGGTGTGATGAGATTATGCACTGCTTCATTTTTAACTTTTTTTCGTAAAAAATATTCCACGCCTAATGTAACGGCTGTCGAAATCGCTAAATCAATGGCGATGGCTGCTGTACGTTTCTTTGTAATCGATTGCATTGAAAACATCCTTCCGTCTTGTATTTATTAGTTATACGATTGATTTAGTAGAAGGTTTCATCTTATAGAATGAAGGATTAATAGTTGTCTCCGTTTTAAAGTGCAATAACTGCTTCCCTTTTTAGCATCAATTGAAACTTTATTCATTCACAAGCCGTAAATGAATAAAAAGGGTTGGAGGGAGAGCTTATATGAGAAATGAGGCGAAAGAATGCCCGAAATGTGGCTGCACACATATTGGTTACGGTAAGCAAGGCGGCTATGGCAATGTGTCCGCAAATGGCAAGTTAAGCTTCGGGAGCGCGATTATGCATGTTATTTGTACGGACTGTGGTTATGTAATCGAAAGTTATGCGACAAGGCCAAAGAGTTTTAAGGGGACATTGAGAAGTTAAAACGTAAAGAAGTATTAAAAGCTTTCCGAAGCGATTAATATCTATACAAGCTTCCCTCATTTGATAAACTAATATTATAAAAGTTTATATTAGGGAGTGACTGCAGTTGAAAGAGACATGTAAAAATGTGAAGAAACCGATTGTATTATTGGGTGGTATTGGCTTGTTCATTGCGGGTCTATTAGATATTAAATATAAAGGACTACTTTATCGATTCATCCAAAAAGTAGCGTGTACGAATAAGTCGTGATTAGATGATAAAGGTCTGCTAGAGAGAATACTAGCAGACCTTTTAGGTTTTTTAGCTATAAACGAAATCCACATGGTAAGAGGAAATTAATTGATTTCTGCCTCTTTCTTTTGCGATGTATAAATGCTGATCCGCTGTATCGATTACTTCTTGTAGCAGGTAGTCCTTTTCCCATTTCGCTAATCCGATTGAAATCGAGATGTGAATATGGTGAGCAGGGTCTATTTCAAATGACGTATTGTGTACATGTTGACGCAACTGTTCCAATGAAAGAATCGCTTCTTCTAACGTTGCAGCCTCCAAGTAAACAATAAATTCTTCTCCTCCGTACCGAGCAATCATCATATTATTCTCTTTTTCTTTATTAAAAATAGAGGCGAGCTCAATTAACACATGATCTCCAGCTATATGTCCATATGTATCATTAATCTTTTTAAAATGATCGATATCAATCATCGCGATGTATGAATTTTTTATTGAAGTGCTTCTTTTAGCTTCAATCAATTCGATAAACTTTCTTCGGTTTAAGAGATTAGTGAGCTGGTCATGCCAAGCCATCCATTCTAATTGCTTTTTATAATAGGCTTTGTTATATTCCGCTTTAATAAAGGAGTAATAGGTGAAAGCGACTGCAAGAAATGATGTATATCGGATTAAAAAAATATTTTTAAATACTTCCCATCCATTAGGAACAATAAAGACAATCGGAAAATCAGAGATCAGCCAACAAACGGTAAGGACAAAGATTTTTTCATAGAGGTTATTAAATCTTTTTGTAAGAGCGTAAAAAAAGAGTACAAATAAGGTTGGTCCAACCATCCCAGCCAAAATACCTGGTAATGCCCCAACGCCTCCCATGAAATAACGCCACGTACAAACGATTATGAGAGTGGATAGCGTAATTTTCCAACCTCTAAATATAGCTAAAAATATGAGTGGAATTAAGCGTAAATCAAACTTATAGCCATCAATTTCAATCGGTAAGTAAAACATACTAATAATAACGGTTGAGAAAAGTAAGACGATGCAAATAGAAAGAACCTGTTTAGATAATCGATTACTTTGACTCAACAACATACTCATGAATAAATGTCCTAGTAATATAATGGCTAGGTTAGATAATATGGATTGAACCATAAGCTTCTTATCCCCCTCTATATAAAGTGAAGAAATATAATGAAAAATCAGTTATTTAGAACTGGAGTATAGCGTGTTTGTTCACACTTTTCAACTGTTATTTGAGAATAGATTTTAAGTAATAAATAGCGTACTAAAATAAGGTGTTAGCCTAAATGATTCATTTCTTTAGGGGGAAAATAGTAGGTAAGTTTAAGCGTGTTAATTTACCTCTAGCATTATTGGAAATAATTTCACTTTACATAGAAACTTTTTGATAATATGTCCGTATATAAAGTAACAACAACGAACGGAGAGGGTAGTATGGCGAAGTGGAAAAAGGTAGCGGCTGTCACAACGGCCTCGGCAATGACGATTCAATTAGCAGCATGTGGTGCGGAGGAAGCATCGATTGAAGAAGCGAGTGAAATTACATATACGCCAAGTGAAGTCATTGAGAATACAGGAAGTTATGAAGATGTGACAGCAGAAGAGATACTAGATGAAGATGTTGCAGGGATCGAAAATTCAGAATACTTTGATGCATGTGCAGATTGGGCGGAGCAAGAGGACGGCTCGTATGTGTGTGAGGATGAATATTCGACATATCATGGACAGCATTTTTTTGACGGACTCATGTATGCTACGATTGGTGCAATGGTCGCAAGCTCTTACTATAAGTCGAAAAATAAACTAAATGGTACGAAGCGAGAAGGGCAATCAAGTGGCGGTGGTGGCTACTCTAGTAGCAGTTCATCGAGTAGCAGCTCCAAAGGAACAAGTGGTGCTACAAGTACATCGGGCGGGGCAACGAACGCTAATACTTCTACAAGTTCATCGGGCATTTCTACTAGTACAACAGAGCAAAATAAAGCAGGGACAACAAAACCTTCCAATGGCGCAACCAATTACAGTAGCGGAAAATCAGGCTTTAGCTCAGGTGGGACGTCGCGCGGCGGTTCCTCTTCATCGTAAGGAGTGTAAACATGGAGAAAGGTTATACGAAACGAGCAGCTTTTTACGCACCTTACAAAGAAACATTTTTTGCCGATTTTGTTGATTTGGAATATGCACTATATGATGTGATGGTATTACCGAAAGAGAAAATCGACGAAATTCATTTTGCCTCACAAATGCTGTGGGGTATTTTTTGTAAAGTGGCACAGCAGCTCCCGCATTTATCGAAGGAACAGCTCCTCGCACTCGGCATTCGCGAGGAGATGCTCCCATATATTTCACTCAACTATTTACAACAGATGGCGGTGCTTGCACGGTTTGATTTTATTTGCACAGAAGACGGGGGCATGAAGTGCATTGAATTAAATGGCGATACGCCGTTTTTAGTACAGGAAACATTTGAAATGAATGCAAAGCTTTGCGCGGAGTTTGGCGTAGTAAATCCTAATAATACACAGCAGTTTATAAAAGGGATGGCCCAAGCGTTATTTCATGCCATGCATTATTTGCATAAAACAGGTACGCCGAAAGTAGTCATTACAGGAAAAGAAGCGGATGATGATTTCGAGGAATACTGCCAAGTGAAAGCGATACAGCGCCTGCTTCCATTTGAGGTAGAGTATGTGCCAATTAAGGAGCTCATTATTTTGACAGAAGGTCCGCAACGAGGATTGTATACACCAGCGATGGAGAAAATTGATGTATTATATCGCCCAGCTCACCCAATTGAGTTTTTGATAGATGATGTTGCAGAAGATGGCGATCGCATTGGCCTTCAGTTACTTGATTTAGTACGTGACCGTGAGCTAGCAATCATTAATGCACCGTCTGCTTATTTGTTGCAGACGAAAGTTTTATTGTGGCTCATTTGGGATCGCCGCAATGATGATTTGCTGTTTACGAAGCATGAGCAAGGGGCAATTAAGCGCTATATGCTCCCGACATTTTTGACAGATCAGCCGTTTAAACAGGCAGGGCATGCTTTCGTGAAGAAGCCTGTATTTTCAAGGGAAGGCAATACAGTTGAAATTTTTGGCGCAGATGGTGAGGTCACGATGGCATCGCCAAACCGTCATTATACGGATAATTTGTATTTGTACCAGGAATTTGTGAACATGCCCGCAATCGATATTCGTTTGCGAGACGGTATGCACAAGAAAAAATGGCTTGTCGGCTCATTTATAGTAGGTGGACAAGCATGTGGTCTTGCTTGTCGAGTCGGCAATGACATTACAGAATGGGATTCACATTGGTTGGCTGTTGGATATAAGGGGGAATCTCACTCGTTTGGGTGAGATTTTTTTGTTATCTATAGGAAGATTCGCGGGTAAAATAATGTGTCCAAAATGTGACGACCTTATTCAGGAATAAGGCATTATCGCACGATAAAATGAAACCGCTATTATTCTGTACTATAACACGGTTTTTCTCACTTAAGGGGGATGTTTCTAAATGGCATTTAGAACCGTGAAAACGGCGTTGTCACAAATAGTTCAATGAAAGCGTTTTGATTTTGAACACATTGTGAAAAGCTGAACAAAGTGCTTTTCTTTTTCAAAAATCGGAGTAGAATGTGAAGTAGGTAAAAGATGTTATATAACAATTTGTAAAAGTCATTGAAGATTTTAAAAGTGTTATAGTACAAAATTTGGACATAAAAGGAGCGCTTAAACATGTGGGTAATTACAGTATTTGAGCAAGACACATTCCGAATTTTTGAGTATACAAGTAAAGGTGAAGCAACAGCCGCATTAAAAGGGTTTCATAAAAACGCAATTCTGTCCTATACAAAGTAATTGTTTCTATATAAATCAGTCTGTGAAATTTTAAAACAAAAGGAGATTTTAAACATGTGGGTAGTAACAGTATTCAATAATCAAAATGACATTCGTATTTTCGAGTACACGAACAAAGGTGAAGCAACAAAAGCATTACAAGGTTTCAAACACGCCGTTTTATCTTACACAAACTAATCAATGATCGTTTCTATATACAGTGCCAATGGAATTTTCAAACAAAAAGGAGAGCTTAAACATGTGGGTAGTAACAGTATTTAATAATCAAAATGACATTCGTATTTTCGAATACACGAACAAAAACGAGGCAACAAAAGCATTACAAACTTTCAAGAAAAACGCCGTTCTTTCATATACAAACTAATCAATGAACCCGTAGCCAATACGCTACGGGTTTTTCTTTTTTATGAACTTATATTGTGAACGAGCAAAACGATTGAGTATGCGGTCAAAAGCAGGAGCTATCCGAGCAAAAGTAACATGTATCCGCTCATAAAAACCTAGCCACACGAATATTTCTAAATACTAAACAATTAATTTTGGAAAATACAGAATTTTTGATATAATGATGAGGATGCTTTGTCATGTTGAACATGAGAAGGCATTTTAGCATATGGAGGGGATACATGTGCTAAAACGATTAAACTCATTCAGAGGGGAGATTGAGAGATGGTACAACAATATCGTGCAACAACGATGGCAACAAAGGGGATGGTGACAACGCCGCATTATTTAGCATCACAGGCGGCACTCGCAGTACTACATAAAGGGGGCAATGCAATTGAGGCGGCTATTGCAGCGGCTTCAACTATTGCGGTTGTGTATCCACATATGAATGGCATAGGTGGGGACAATTTTTGGCTCGTTTATAATGCGAAAACGAAAGAAGTAAAGGCACTAAATAGCAGTGGGCGTGCAGGGGAAAAGGCAACGATAGAATTTTATAAAGAGCAAGGCTATGAAAAAATTCCTGCGCGCGGGCCACTTGCAGCGAATACAGTTCCGGGAGCGGTAGCTGGCTGGGGAGAAGCATATCAGTATTCGACAGCAGAAATGGATGGGACATTCCCGTGGGCAGGATTACTCGAGCAAGCGATTGACTATGCGAAAGAGGGCTTTCCGATTACAGAAAGTCAAGTGTACTGGTCACATGTGAATTTAGATGCGACGGATGAAGAATTTCGTGCATTGCAACGTTTCGACGAATTTGCACGTATCTTCTTAAAAGACGGCAAGCCGTATGAAACGGGAGAAATTTTCAAACAAACAGACTTAGGCGACACACTTGCTTATATTGCAGAACATGGGGCACAAGCCTTTTATGAAGGGAATCTCGCAGAAAAAATCGTGACGGGCTTACAGGAAACAGGTGGTATCCTGACGTTAGAAGATTTTAAGACGCATGTAAGTGATTGGGTAGAGCCTCTTTCTGTCGATTACCGTGGTTATAAGGCGTACAACTTACCACCGAACACGCAAGGGATGGCGAGCTTATCGATCCTGAATATTTTAAATAACTTTGATGTAGCTGCGATAGAAGAAGGTTCGGCACACTATTATCACTTGCTTGTCGAAGCGATTAAATATGCGTTTATCGACCGCGATGCGCATTTAACGGATCCGACATTTTCTTCTATCCCGTTAGATAGACTGTTAAGTAAGGAGCACGGCGAAAAACTAGCACAGCAAATTAAAGAAAAGCTGTATGCAAAATCGTTGCAACCACTGGATGCTAAAGGAGATACCGTTTGGTTTGGCGTTGTCGATGAAGAAGGCAATGCGGTATCGTTTATTCAGAGTATTTACCATGAATTTGGTGCAGGGATTATTCCCGAAGGAACGGGTGTCATGTTACAAAATCGAGGGAGCTATTTCTCGTTAGATGCACAACATACGAATGCACTTGCACCAGGGAAGCGTACGTTCCATACATTAAATCCGGCTATGTTATTACAAAACGATAAACCAGCGCTTGTGTATGGCACAATGGGCGGTGAAGGGCAACCACAAACACAAGCGGCACTCGTGACGCGCATTATCGATTATGGTATGTCTGTTCAAGCAGCGATTGAAGCACCTCGTTGGCTATACGGAAGAACGTGGGGGGCATCATCGAATACGTTAAAGCTAGAAAGCCGTATTAGCGAGGAAGTCCAACTATCGCTTATTGAGAAAGGGCATGACGTTGAGGTGCTGAAGGACTTCACAGACATTATGGGGCATGCAGGTGCGATTTGGATTGACCCAGAGACGGATGTGAAATTTGGTGGTGCAGATCCTAGAGGGGACGGAGTGGCAATTGGTTATTAAGAGGTGAGTATTTGAAAAAACAACTAGATATTTTCATAGCATTTTTTAGATCTGGCATTTTAGGGTTTGGTGGAGGGCCGGCAACGATTCCGCTTGTGCATAAGGAAGTTGTTGGTACGTACCAATGGATGACCGATGATGAATTTGCGGATGTGCTATCAATTGGTAATACACTGCCTGGACCGATTGCGACAAAAATGGCGGGTTACATTGGGTATCGTGTAGGCGGATGGCTTGGCATGGCCACAGCCCTTGCGGCAACGATTTTACCGACAGTGATTTTGTTAATTCTTTTTTTATCTGTATTAAAAGGATATAAAGACTTGAGCTTTATAGAAGGTATGACGAAAGGTGTTGTACCGATTGTGGGTGTTATGATGGGTGTTCTGACGTGGGATTTCTTGAAAAAGTCAAAAACAGCGCTTGGTTGGAAGGTCGGGCTTATCATCCTCATGGCGGCATTTATTACAATGATGTTACTCGATGTGCATCCGGGTATTGTTATCGGTGTACTACTTGTATTGGCATTAGCGTTACCGATTAAAAAGGGGGAAGAAGAGTGATTTATATACACATATTTTTAGCCTTCTTCATCCCGGGTATTTTAGGCTACGGGGGCGGTCCTGCGTCGATTCCATTAATTGAACATGAGGTCGTTGAAAATTACGAATGGATGACAACAGCAGAATTTAGTGATGCGTTAGCAATTGCCAATGCGCTACCTGGACCCATTGCAACAAAGCTAGCCGGTTACATCGGCTATGAGCAGGCGGGCATTTTAGGCGCAGTCATTGCGCTTTTTGCAACGGTTGGGCCATCACTGATTTTAATGCTCGTACTACTTAGTCTGCTTTATCGTAATCGGAACTCACGGCGAGTAAAACGGTTGTCGAGCTTTGTCTTGCCAGCTATTGCGATTTTAATGGCGGATTTAACATTTGATTTCTTTTCTACTTCGATTGCAGGGATTAGCTGGATGCCAACGATTCTCATCGCGGTTATTAGTTATTTGGCGTTAGAAAAATTTAAAGTCCATCCAGCAATGGTGATTGTAGCAGGGCTTGTAGTCGGTGGATTCTTTTTATAAATAGCTGTTTGGTAAGGTTTACTTACCAAACAGCTATTTTTATATGTAAGTATTTTCCTTCGTTGTGCGATAATAAGAGTATCATTTTAATAGGTTGGGGTGACAGCATGGACATACAATTAGAAGCTGTATTTGAGGATGGCAAGATGATACTCCCAGCTTGTCAGATTGAAGGGCAAGTAACGGGGATTTATACGGACGTACAAAAGATGCAATTAATCATGAAGCAGCTACAAACAAAAGGCTATGTACATTATGCGACAGATGGTGAGTACAAAAGGTTGAGAGTAGAGGAAGCGTTTCGTTTTTATATGGGCATGGCGGAGTGTAAGAAACCGATGGATGAAATGCTAGCACTTTTCGGATTTACAAAACAGCGAAAAACAAAGGTCAAAGATTTAACGCTCAGTGAACAAAAGCGACTTACTTTTGTCAGAGCTTATTTATATGCAGAAAACGTATTGGTCATTGAGGAACCGTTTTATCGAATGGACGAACATTCTCGTGAAATGATTGCGCAATTGATTCAGCAGTTGGTTGAGCAAGGAAAGCAGATTATTTTACTGGCTAATAATATAGAAGAACTTCTTATTGCAACTTCTAATATTATTCGAATGGATCAATCAGGATGTCATAAGATGGACTTTACGGAAGAGCCGCATACGCCTTCAACTGAAGAGCCGATCATTAAAATTGAAAAGATTCAAACGAAGAAAAACGATAAAACGATTTTATTTAATCCACCGGAGATTGATTATATTGAGAGTGTTGACGGGGAAATATTGGTGAATGTTGCCGGTACGAGCTATAGTTGTTCGCTTACATTGCAAGAACTTGAAAAACGTTTAAAGGCATATGGTTTTTATCGATGCCACCGTTCATATATCGTGAATTTGCAAAAAGTGCGGGAAATTATTACATGGACGAAAAATAGCTATAGTTTAAAATTACATGTTGGTGAAGGGATTGTTGTACCGTTATCGCGTAGTAAACTGTCGGAATTAAAAGAATTAATTGGTATTGCGTAATATTTCCTGGGGAATATTGACGACTTCTTGGTCGACAAAAAGCTACAGTTCACCGCTAAATAGCTACATTTTAACGGGAAATGAAGGCGATATTTCTTCGATTCTACTAAATTAAAGATAACAAAACGAATTGAAGGAGGTCGCCAACATGACGACAACAACAATTGAAGTAAAAAATGTGCAAAAGACATTTGGTACTTTTACAGCGTTACAAGATGTTTCATTTACCATTCAAAAAGGAGAGATTTTCGGTTTTCTTGGTCCAAGTGGTTCGGGAAAAACAACGATGATTAAAATCCTTACTGCGCAATTAGAACAAACTGCAGGTGAGGCGCATGTGTTAGGATTGCCAGCTCATCACATGAAGAAAAGCGAGAATAAAGCACGTTTCGGTATTCTTACAGATAATAGTGGGCTGTATAAAAGGCTAACAGTAGAGGAAAATCTAGTTCTATTTAGTGAGATGTATAACCTTTCAAGGTCAGCAGTGAATGAGGCGCTTGCTTTTGTGAACTTAACAGAGGCTCGAAAGAAAAAAGTGACTGAGTTATCGAAAGGGATGATGCAACGTGTCACACTGGCAAGAGCAATCATGCATAAACCAGATTTATTATTTTTAGATGAGCCAACATCCGCACTTGACCCGGTAAATACAGCGCATATTTATAAAGGGCTGCGCAAATTAAATGAAATGGGCACGACTATCTTTTTAACAACGCATGATATGGCAGAAGCAGAAACATTATGTGACCGTGTAGCCTTTCTGCATAAAGGAAAAATTCAAGCAATAGGGGCACCGTCACAATTGAAGCATCAATATAGCGATCATTCGATGACGGTACAGTTAGTAACGGGGGAAGAACATGTTTTACCATTAGCTGATCACGCGGCTGCAACGAATGTAACACAGTGGATGAGCACAGGGGCTATTGCGCGTATTTATACAAATGAGCCGACATTAGGGGATATTTTCATGCAATTAACGGGGAGTGATTTACAATGAATCTGTCAATGAAACGAATTCAAGCAATCTTTATGAAGGATTATCGAGAGTTTTCAAGAAACTATGCTATTTCAACAATGGTTTTAGTGCCACTGTTCTTAGCCTTTTTCTATAGTAAGAGCGGGGTTAATACGATGCAAATGTATTTCTTACCGATCAATATAACACTTGCGATGGTAACGGCATTTATTCAATGCTGTTTAATTGCAGAAGAAAAAGAAAGCAATACACTTCGTAGCTTAATGATGTCTCCAGCAAGTGTTGCTGACATTTTAATTGGAAAAAGTGCAGTAGTCTTTAGTATTTCAGCTGTTATTTTAGCGTTAAGTATTTATTTAGTGGGCTATGAGCCAGCCAATATCGTCATGCTCGTATTGGCATTAGCTGTATCCATTGTGTTTTATATTGCGCTGGGTACCATTTGTGGTTTATATACAAAAACGGTAATGGAGGCTTCGTTGGCAGTCATGCCTGTAATAATTGTATTCTCCATGGGGCCATTAGCACTAGGTTTAACAGAAAAATACCCAGCATTAGCGGTTGCTGAATGGTTACCGAGTGCGCAGCTGATTGTGCTAGCAGATGCACTTGAAGTAGCGGTACCAGTAAAGGAGATCATCATGCCGTTTGTCGTCATAATTGCCTGGACGATTGTAGCGCTCGCTGTAACAAGCGTGCTCTATAAAAAGCGAATGACAGACGATTAATAAAGCAAGCTTGAAACGTATGTGGAGACATCCACGCGTTTCAAGCTCTTTTTGCTAATTCGTGTAGAAAATACACCAAAAAGGGAGGGGTTCGTGTACAGTTAACAATATACATAAATGGAGGGGATTTAAGTTATGGTTTATTTATCGATGATTTTCTTCCAAATCGTAGCGCCGATATTAATCTTACTCATTGTAGGGGCGATGTTGCAGCGGAAGTTTCAATTTAATTTAAAGGCGTTGTCGCATTTAATTACGTATTGTTTTATGCCGGCTGCTGTTTTTATTAATATTTATGAAACACAAATTGAGATGGCAGTAGTGGGGCAGTTAACGCTGTTTATTGTGTTATTTATCGGTAGTCAGATGATTTTAAGTCATTATTTAGCGAAGGTGATGAGGCTTAACCGGCAAGAATCGGCTGTTTTTAAAAATAGTGTCGTACTCATTAACTCGGGAAACTACGGGATTCCGGTAGCACAAATGATTTTTGTGACGCAACCAATCGGCGTAGCCATTCAAGTCATTCTCGTTATTTTTCAAAATATGACGACGTATACATATGGGCTCTATAATTTAATTTCTGCAACGAAATCCGGACTGGAAATTGTCCGGGACTTTTTAAAAATGCCTATCATCCATGCGCTTTGGATAGGGGGCTTACTAAATTATTTAGATGTTCCCATTCCGCAAACGTTTCGAATTCCACTTGATTATGTAGTTGGCGGCTTTGTGGCTATGGCACTCATTACGCTAGGTGCTCAGTTATCACAAATTCAGATGAAGACGATGTTTAATAAAACGATTTTTATTAGCTGCTTTACCCGCTTAATTGTAGGACCAGCTGTGGCACTTGGCATCATTTACTTGCTAGGGATTGACGGCGTTGTTGCGCAATCATTGTTTATTGCGAGCGCCTTTCCTACATCGCGTAACAGCTCCAGTCTGGCATTAGAATATGATATTGAGTCTGCAACAGCAGCACAAACCGTGTTATTTTCGACGATTATTAGTTGTTTGACAGTAACCGTTGTCATTTATATGTCAAATATTTTATTCGTGTAAAAGTAGCATAAAAAAATAGCCTTACCCTAATTTAGGGAAGGCTTTTTATTTTTTAATAGATGCTCTTAGTTCTACTACACGGTCTAGTGGTGTTTTCGTTGATTCACTAATGATATGTATATCAACATCTTCTTCAAGTAAAGCGAGTATAATGCTTTTTTTAGCCTCGACTAAAGAAAGGGCTGATTTACGTAATATGTCTTCTGCTTTTTCCGCTGTAAGCTTTGTTTCGATCATATCCTTTTGGGCTTTTTCGAGTTGTCCAGGTGTGAAGAATCGGTGTTGGTCACTCATCTATACCGCCTCCTTTACCATATTATACCTCATATAGTATGTGGAAGAAATAAAAAACCGCCATGCTCAATGCATGACGGTCCCATAGGATATTAATGGAAACAGATACTTTTGGCGCCTTTGTAAGCGATATTGAGTATATAGAGACGGACGCCAAAAGTAATATTTAAGAGTTTGCGCTCATAAAGAACGTAAACAATACATTAAGCGTTCGTTACTGTAGATTGCACATACGGATTTGACAGGTCCATCCCCTCTAAAGATAAGCCCATTGCTTTTGCGACACCTTCACCGTAAGCTGGGTCAGCTAAATAGCAGTGTAAGATGTGACGACGTTTGATGAACTCTTCGACTGGTGCCATTTCAGCAGCCGTTGTTTCGAACAGACGCTGTTGCTGTTCCGCATTCATTAAACGGAATAGCTTACCTGGCTGCTCAAAGTAGTTGTTATCATCTTCGCGGAAGTCATAAATATCAGCTGCGCCATCTAACGTAAGCGCTGGATCTTTATATTGTGGTTGCGCTTGTAAAGCACCGTAGCTGTTTGGATAGTAAGTTAATGCACTGCCGTTGTTTCCATCAGCGCGACCTGCACCATCGCGGTGGTAAACCATGAATGGACACTTCGGTGTGTTCACTGGAATTTGGTGATGGTTCACACCTAGACGGTAACGAGTTGCATCTTGATAGGCGAAGAGACGCGCTTGTAACATACGGTCTGGCGAGAATGAAATACCAGGAACGACGTTAGATGGTGCAAATGCCGCCTGCTCAACGTCTGCAAAGTAGTTTTCTGGATTACGGTTTAATTCGAATTCACCTACTGGAATTAATGGGAACTCTGATTTATACCAAACTTTCGTTAAGTCGAATGGATTGTCTTTACGGTTACGCGCTTGCTCTTCCGTCATGACTTGGATGTACATTTTCCATTTCGGGAAGTCGCCTTTTTCGATTGCTTCGAATAGGTCGCGTTGTGAAGATTCACGGTCTTTCCCGATGACTTCAGCAGCCTCTGCACCTGTTAAGTTTTTAATGCCTTGTTCTGTGCGGAAGTGGAATTTTACATATACACGTTCACCTGCTTCGTTAATCATCGAGTATGTGTGAGAACCGAAACCGTGCATTTGACGGTAGTTCGCTGGAATACCACGGTCCGACATAACGATTGTCACTTGGTGTAACGCTTCAGGTAATGAAGTCCAGAAATCCCAGTTTGAGTTTGCGTTATGCATGTTTGTTTTAGGGTCGCGTTTCACGACGTGGTTTAAGTCTGGGAAGTGTAATGGGTCACGGAAGAAGAATACAGGTGTGTTGTTACCAACCATATCCCAGTTCCCTTCTTCCGTGTAGAATTTTAACGCAAAGCCGCGGATATCACGTTCTGCATCAGCTGCACCACGTTCACCTGCTACAGTGGAGAAACGTGCGAACATGTCTGTTTTCTTCCCAACTTCAGAGAAGATTTTTGCTTTTGTATATTTCGTAATGTCATGCGTGACTGTGAATGTACCAAATGCACCTGAACCTTTCGCATGCATACGGCGTTCTGGGATTACTTCACGGTTAAAATTAGCTAATTTTTCAATTAGGAAAACGTCTTGCAATAAAATCGGACCACGGCGGCCGGCTGTTTGTACATCATCATGGCTAACTACAGGAGCCCCAGTGATCGTTGTTAAAGGACGATTGTTTAAGTTTGTCATTTATAGTACCTCCTAAAAATGAATTTAAAAAACGTTTCTTTAATTACTATAGCAAATGCAAATCATAATTTCTACTAAATTATAATAATTATTATTAAGAAATTTTTATTGCGAAAGGTAAGTGAGTTTTATGCATAAAAATAAAGGGCTTGTCATATAGGAGTTGGAGTAGAAACAAAGGGATTCATTCATATGTAAGCTCAAATGATAAGTATGATTATGATAGAGTGAGTACATACGAAAAGGTTTTCACTGTCTTTGTGTTGAAAATTTGAGAGTCTAATTGAAAACGTTAGTAAATAAATGGGATTTATTGAATGGTAATTCAGAGGTAAAAAGAGACCTTTTCCATATTATCGTATACAATGACAGATGATGATATGTAGAAAGGGTATGTAGCTGTGCAATTAACATTTACATTTATTATTTTAGCCGTAACGATTGTGTTGTTTATGACAAATCGAATACGTGGCGATCTTGTAGCCTTAATGGCCTTACTCACATTTGTCATTTTAGGCATTTTAACACCTGCTGAAGCGTTAGCTGGCTTTTCGAACTCTGTTGTCATTATGATTGCCGGGCTCTTTGTAGTAGGTGCTGGGATTTTACGTACGGGTCTTGCGGGCATGGCCGGAAATTTGCTACTGAAATGGTCAGGGGATAGTGAGCTCAAGCTATTTGTTTTACTACTCGTCATTGTGGCATCAGTGGGCGCGTTTATGAGTAATACAGGGACGGTTGCCTTAATGCTACCGATTGTGGTTAGTATCGCCATGAGCATTAAAGTAAGTCCGTCGAAGTTTTTAATGCCATTATCATATATTGCGAGTATGTCGGGGTTGATGACATTAATCGCATCACCACCGAACTTAATCGTCAGCCAAATTTTACAGGATAACGGGTATGCAAAGCTTGGCTTCTTTACGATTACACCGATTGGGATTATTGCTACAATAACGGTGATTGTGTATTTAGTCATTGTACGTAATAAATTATTGCCAAATGAGCAAAATCGTTCACAATCGGATGCAGGGTACAAGCTGTCACCGAAAAAAATTGCGAAGGATTATGCATTACAAGATAAGATGTTTCGCGTTGTTGTCCCGACCGCATCACCTATAATCGGTCAGGCACTTGCTGACTTAAAGTTGCCAGCAAAATATCATATTTATGTAATGAAAATTCAGCGTCGTGCATCAGAAGGAATGAATCTGCTTGCGATGACGTATCAAGAAATGGCTGGTCCAACAAGTATCGTTCATGAAAATGATGTGTTATATGTACAAGGAATGGCACCAGATGTTGAAAGTTTTGTGTTGGAAAATGATCTACAGTTAGAAATAGTAGCAGATGATGAGATGCAACAATTAATTTCCAAGCAGATTGGAGTAGCGGAAGTATTATTAACACCGACTTCTCGATTAATTGGTGAAACCGTAAGTAAAATTGGCTTTCGCGAGAAATATAATTTAAATATTTTAGGAATTAACCGAAAAGGTGCGTATTTATTGCAAGATATGGCCCAACAAAGGCTTCGTTTTGGAGATGCTATCTTAGTGCAAGGGGCATGGGAGGAAATTGACTTACTTTCACGCGAAACACAAGATGTGGTTGTTGTCGGGCAAACACGTGAACAAGCAGGACTGGCAGCCGCAAATGGTAAGGCGTGGATTGCTGGATTAATTATGCTGTTCATTGTAGGACTGATGGTGTTTGAAGTGTTTGATGCCGTCATTGCTGTACTCATTGGTGCTGTATTAATGATTGTCACGGGCTGTATTCGCAATATGGACGATGCGTATGGCAAGATGAATTTTGAAAGCATTGTGCTCGTTGCGTCGATGCTTCCGATGGCAACGGCACTTGAAAAAACAGGTGGTATGACGATTTTATCGAATACGATTATTGATGTACTGGGTGATTTTGGTCCGTATGGGGTGTTGATGGGCATTTACGTGCTAACGGTTGTATTTGGGCAATTTGTGAGTAACACGGCAACAGCTGTCTTATTTGCGCCGATTGCGATGACCGCCGCTACTACGATGGATGCTAATCCGTATACATTTATGATTGCTGTTGCGGCAGCTGCTGGTATGGCGTTTGCTACACCGATTGCGTCACCAACGAACTCACTGGTTATGACAGCAGGGGGCTATAAGTTTATCGATTTTGTCAAAGTCGGGGTACCGCTACAAGTGATTATGTTTATTGTGATGATGATTGTTGTCCCAATCTTATTCCCGTTTTAAATCGAAAGCAGCTTGTCATAGGCAAGCTGCTTTTAAATTTGAAAAAATAATATATAGCTCATTTGATAAGTGATGAGCATGGAGATAACCGTCGTAAGAGCGGGATACATATAGAACAGGTCATATTTGATTTTTAATATACGACGTTTTGGACTCATTGTTTGCAACACTTTTCCGATGATAATGGCGATTGTAATGACTAAGCTAATAAGGGTTAGGATGGCAAGGCCCATTTTATGGCTGAACTGACTCACTGTATGCAATAGTGTAGGTGGGTCTAATAGTAGGTAAGCGCTTGGTGTGGTAGGGGCTAATAATGACTGGAAGCTAGTAGAGAAGCTCCCAATGATCATGGCAATCAGGGACTGTGTAAATAACATCGCAATACCAAGGAGTGCTCCTAATAGTAGACCAAGCAAGACTAGCTTAAAGGCCCGTTGTTTCATGGAGATTGAGTTCATTGTCTACACCACATCCTTTTTTCTATTGTATGCAGTAGAAAGGCAGTGCAACAATTGGGGTGGTTTAGAAAAGTAAATTATCCTTTTTTAAAAGAAGCTCAATTTAGAAAAAGTCGGTTCGAAAAGAGGGAGAAATATAAAGTAAAATAGCGGAGTCGCGTAAAAGAGCTTCGAACCCGCGTAAAAGTGTAGGAAAGTCGCGTAAAATCACTCTAAACCCGCGTAAAAAACCCGATACATATAAAAAACCTCCTTATGCGTGAGACAGGGAGACAACCTGATTTTTTCCTTGAGTAGTAGCTCTAAGAAATTTTATTGTCTGTAAAAGTGAATAAGTGAAGTACGGAGCACTTGTCGCAGCTAAGCAGGTGTGAATGCGCTTTGCTTGTAATCAAAAACTCTGCCAAATATTTGGCAGAGTCGAAGGTTAATGGATATCGCGTTTTTTGAACCTACCGCCGCGAACCTCAGCTACATCTGAGACAACGATAAAGGCGCTCGGGTCAATTTCTTTAATAATTTCGAGCATTTTTGTTTCTTCCATACGGTTAATGACACAGTTTAACATATCCGTTTCTTCATTAGAAAAACCACCACGACCGGTTGTATACGTTACACTACGACCAAGACGATGTTGCACAATTTCTCCGATCTCTACGGATTTTTTACTAATTACCAGCACAGATTTTGATTTTTCGAGACCGACTTGTACAATGTCGATCACCGTTTTTGCAATATAGTACGTTAAGGCAGAGTATAGTGCGCTTTCTAAATCATAAATAAACACAGCCACTGCAAAAATGAATACATTAATAACTAAAATGATATCCCCTACAGAAAATGGAATTTTACGTGAGACAAGTACAGCCAATACTTCTGAGCCGTCTAATGCACCACCGTTACGTAGTACAATACCAATACCAACCCCAAGTAAAATACCACCAGAAGCGACAACTAATAATGGGTCCTTTGCAGATAAAATTGGGTCAATATCGTGCATGAGAATTGTGCCTGCTGAAAGGGCAGCAATCCCAATGATACTCATTATAGCGAATGTACGCCCGATTTGTTTATAACCAATATACACAAATGGAATGTTCAAGATGAATAAGAATACCCCTAGTGGAAGCTCGGAGATTTTTGCCCCCATAATGCTGACACCGGTAACACCCCCATCAATAACGCTATTAGGAATTAACACCGCCTCAAGTCCATAAGCGGTAATCGCTGCCCCAATAACGATCATAATAATTTTTCGTATATTTTGTTTTATTTTACTATTCAAATAGAATTCCTCCTTTTAGTGACGGTAACAATTATACATGAAACAAAATAGTACATGGAAATGATTATGTCGACAACGAAGTGTTTTTGTGAAATACCTTATCAATTGTGGGTAATTATTAATACGTATAAATGTATAAATAGTTTCGTAGATAACTAAAAAACTTTATTAGGATAGTATTTTTTGTATAAATAATTGAATATATTAATACAAAATGCTTTGCTGTATAAAGTAGCGCACCTAGGCCTAGGTGCGCTATTGTCATTTTTTGGACACAATATGTTGCGTATTTGTTGAAACTAAATTTTATATGGAGCGTAAAAATATTAGGACTTGGTTGAAATTTCGTACATATAGGCAATCCACTTACTATGAGAGTTGGCACGTAAATTTTTTAATAGTCCTTGTTCTACAGCAGGAGATAGGGATGGCGATAATAAATGTTGATGTAAAATCTCGATGGATTCATGCACGACTGAATCGTCAATTTCCTCTAGTTTCTTTTCTAAAAATAAAATCAACTCTTCTTTTGTTAAAGACACGGCACTTGCTTGTGCTGCTGGATTCAGCTCTGGAGAGAAAAATGGAATCTTCGCATATTTTGCAATGATCGTTACTTTTTCAACAAGTGATCGACAAAGTGTATCCATATCAATGTCACTGCTAATATTGATGTTTTCTTTTATAAAGAAGCCAATGTAATCCCCGATAAAGGTCTGGATCGTAAAAATTAAGTCAGGCACCATATGTTCTTCTACATAATCGAACTGTTTTTTAACGATTGTATGAACAAAGTGATTGAGGATATTATGGTAAATTTCCAGTTTCTCGAAAATTTCTATACTACTACAAGTTGCATTTTGTTCTTTTATAAATAATTGAGCGAAATGTGCATATTTTCTAAAGGAATCAAAGGATTGATAATAGTAGCTGTATAGCAGTTGACTTGTTGGTAAATCTGAATTGACCACTCGTTCAACGTCTGCTGCAATTTCACTCATGAAGTAGTCGATGAGAGAGAGAATTAATTCGTCTTTTGATTTGAAGGAAAGATAAAATGCACCTTTAGAGATGCCACATTTATCAGTGATTTGTTGAATGGAAGTCGCTTCGAATCCTTGTTTTGCAAATAGCTCTAAAGCGTTTTCCATTATTAATTGTTTTTTAACCATTTGTGACACTCCCGCTCGATTTATTGACTTTTGACCAACTGGTCATTAGTATAAATAAATGTATGATTAAAGTCAAACTGAGGTAGGTGCGATAGTGAAGGGTTTAGTTAATTTTGTCCTGAAAAATAAGCTGGCTGTTTGGTTGTTGACAATCATTGTGACAGTCTCGGGGATTTATTCAGGTACACGAATGAAAATGGAGTCGATTCCCGATATTTCGATTCCGTATTTAATCGTGATGGGGGTCTATCCGGGCGCTACGCCTGAGCAAGTAATGGATGAAGTCTCGGTTCCTTTTGAGAAGGCAATTGAGAGTCTTGAAGATGTCAAGGCGGTCTATTCGACTTCCTCATCCAATGTGGCACAAGTACAGGTCGAGTATGAATATGGTATCGACATGGATGAGAAAAAGCGCCAGTTGGAATCAGCACTGGATAATGTCACATTGCCAGAAGAGGTGCAAGAACCGACAATTATGGCAATCAGTGTAAACATGATGCCAGTTGTCGCATTATCAGTAAGTAGCACGAAAGAAGATATTGTTGAGTTAACATCAACAGTAGAAGATTTATTATTACCGAAAATCGAAAAAATCGATGGTGTCGCATCTGCGACAATCACAGGTCAGCACATCGAGCAAGTATCCTTCACATATGACCAAGCGAAAATGGAAGCACTTGGTTTAACAGAAGATACAGTCAAACAAATGATTCAAGCAAGCGACATGTCACTATCGCTAGGTTTATATGATTTCACTGTAGGGAAGCAGGCTGTTTCTGTTGACGGGAAAGTGAAATCGGTGGAGGAACTAAAAGAATTATTAATTCCTGTGACACTGAGTGCAACACAGCCTTCACCATTTGTTCGTTTAGGTGATATTGCAACAATTGAAGTAGAAGGGAAAGTACAATCCGTTTCTCGTACAAACGGTGACGATGCCATTGCCATTCAAATCGTCAAAGGGCAAGAGGCGAATACAGTCACAGTTGTTAATGCAGTAAAAGAGTTAATGAAAGAAGAAGAAAAAGCAATCGATGGTCTAAAAGTAGATATTTCATTAGACCAAGGGGCACCAATTGAAGATTCTGTTTTCACGATGATTGAAAAAGCGGTGTTTGGTGGTGCCATTGCGGTATTAATCATCTTACTATTCTTACGTGATTTCAAATCAACGATTATTTCCATTGTTTCGATTCCAGTTTCGATCTTTATGGCCTTACTGCTGTTGAACTGGATGGATATTACACTAAATATTATGACGCTCGGTGCGATTACGGTTGCGATTGGTCGTGTCATTGATGACTCGATCGTAGTAGTAGAAAATATTTACCGTCGTATGCACTTAAGAGAAGAAAAATTAACAGGTCGTGCTTTAATTCGTGAGGCGACAATTGAAATGTTCAAACCAATTATGTCTTCTACGTTAGTCACAGTTGCGGTATTCGCACCACTGATTTTCGTAGGCGGGATGGTTGGCGAACTATTCATGCCATTTGCGTTAACGATGACGTTTGCATTAGGTGCATCGTTAGTTGTAGCGATTACGATTGTACCAGCACTTTCACACTTCTTATTCCGTAAAAAACTATACGGTGAGAAATCAGAAAGCCAGCATAAAGAAGTAGGGAAATTAGCAGTAGCCTACCGTAACTTCTTAGAAAAATGTTTAAATCATAAATGGATTACATCGATTGTCGCGGTTGTAATGTTAGTCGGTTCATTAGCGTTAACCCCGTTAATTGGCTTTAGCTTCATGGGTTCACAAGAAGAAAAAGTCATATATTTAACGTATACACCAGGCACGGGTGAGCTAATGGAAGAGACGACAGCGAATATTGAAGTTGTCGAAAAAGAACTATTAAAACGTGATGATATTGATATTTTACAAGTATCGATTAATGATCCTGAAAATGTTGATCCAGCAGCGGTAATGATGGGTGGCGGCGGAAGCGGTGCATTAATGTACTTAATCTTTGACCCAGACATGAAAGACTTCCCAGCAGCACGTGAAGAAGTAGAAGACTATGTATTCAACATTGGGCAATCAGGTGAATGGAAATCACAAAACTTCTCCGCAATGTCGATGTCATCAAATGAAGTAAGCTATACATTATATAGTGAAGATTTAGATGATTTAGCGGCAGCAGTAAAAGAAGTAGAAGATGCTCTGAAAGAAGTCGATGGTTTAGAAGATGTGACATCAGACTTTGAAGATGCATATGTAGAGCATGTATTAAAAGTAGAGCAACAAAACGTATTACAATATGGTTTAACAACCGCACAAATTGTGATGGCGTTAAATACAACGTCAACAAAAGAAGTGTTAACGACCGTTGAACATGATGGGGATTCTATTAATGTCGTCGTGCAACGTGAGGCAAAAGCAGCTGCCTTATCGTTAGATGATGTATTAGCAACTGAAATTCAAACGGCTCTCGGGACAACAATGAAAATTGGTGACCTCGTAGAAGTAGAAGAAAATACAACACTGAATGCGTTATCTCGTTCAAAAGGTGAATACTTCACAACGGTATCAGGTACAATTATCGGTGATGACATTTCGAAAGCAACAGCTGCAGCCGATAAAAAGGTGAATGCACTTGATTTACCAAAAGGAGTTACAACAGGTGTTGCGGGTGTGGCAGCTGATATGGCTGAAACATTTACACAACTGGGTATTGCAATGCTTGCAGCGATTGCGATTGTATACTTTATCCTTGTTGTCACATTCGGTGAAGGGCTTGCGCCATTTGCCATCCTATTCTCATTACCATTCACGGTCATTGGTTCATGGGTCGGCTTATGGGCAACAGGTCAAACGATTTCTGTATCCGTTATGATGGGGCTTCTGATGTTAATTGGTATCGTTGTCACGAATGCTATCGTACTTGTAGACCGTATTATTCATATGGAACGCGACGGTTTAACAATGCGTGCGGCTATTTTAGAAGCGGGGGCAACGCGTCTTCGTCCAATCTTAATGACAGCGATTGCGACAATCGGTGCGATGTTACCAATGGCGTTTGGTGGCGCAGGCGGTGGTCTTATTTCGAAAGACCTTGCGATTACTGTAATTGGCGGTCTATTATCTTCAACATTATTAACGTTAGTAGTCGTACCAATTGTGTATGAAGTACTATCTAAAATGTTAAAGAAAAACCGTAAAGAAGTAGAAGAAAACTAATCAAACAGCAACAGGCCTAGCCTGTTGCTGTTTTCTATCGATATGCAGGATTTACGAAATCAGTTTGTATACAATGTAACCGAAGAATAAAACGACAATTAATATCCCTGTACCTTTCCACCCCATACCGCCTGTTACATCAGGTAAGCTTCCATTGCTGGCTCTATTCAATCCATCGTTTAGGGAACCAGTAGGATTTTTTTGTAATTCACTTTGTCGTAAACGTTCTCTTCTTTCGTTTGGTGTTTCTTTTTCGTTCATATCATTTCACCTCTTATCACAATAGAAAACTTTTAATCGCTACAAATAGCGAAAACAAGAAGGCTATGAACAATAACCCGCTAGTGAATTTTTCTCGCTTTTGGAATTCTTGGATGCTCATTACGAACATAGTTAAGCCTAAAAATAAAATCATATATGCTTGAAACTCGAAATTTTTTGTTATCAATCCATACGCCGCTAATGCAAGTGTAACGATGGAAAATATGATCCGTAAAATTTTCAACAAAGTGACTTCCTCCTGAACTAGAATGTTTGTTAATTGGTTAAATATTGAAATATCCTTAGTTCAATTGTACGTAAAGAAACGGTATATGTAATTAAAAACCATTTTAAGAACCCCTTTAAATCCGATATGTGGATAATATCAATAATTTAGTACATAATAAGCGTGATTTTTTAAATAGGAGATTACTAAAAGGAACTGGCTAGTTGATTGAAGTGAAGGCGAGTTAGTCGGAACGGAAATTAGCGTATTCCACATACTGTGACGAATTCTTCATTTTCAGAATAATTCTTATTGACTTGGTTGGAATAAATGAGTAAACTAATTTCATTAAAACGTATTAAAGTTGTAGGGATTAAAGAGGGGGATTTATTATATGAAATTACGAAAATGGCAAGCGCCTTTAGCAGCGGCTCTTTTAGCACTTAGCTTAGCGGCATGTGGTGGCGAATCCACAACAGAAAAGACAAATGACACAGAGCAATCACAAGAAGATATTGTTTATAAAGATGAATTAAATATTGCGATTACAGCACAACCACCAACATTAGATACAGCACAAACTGTATCAGCGGTAGCACTGGATATCGCAGGAAATATTTATCAACAATTATTCCAATTAGATGCAAACTATAATCCAGTACCTGTATTAGCGGCATCGTATGAAGTAAGTGAAGATGGTAAAACATACACAATTAAGCTACGTGAAGGGGTAAAATTCCATAACGGTGAGGAAATGGTGGCAGAAGATGTGGTCGCTTCGATGAATCGTTGGTTAGTGACATCATCTCGTGCGAAATCATTATTACAAGGAGCAAACTTCTCGGAAGTAGACCCATATACAGTCCAACTCGATGTGCAACAGGCGACATCTGATGTATTGGTTTTAATGGCTTCTCAAGCACAATTCCCATCGATTATGCCAAAAGAAATCGTGGATACGGCAACAGCAGAAGGCTTCTCTGAATATATCGGTACAGGGCCATACAAATTTGTAGAATGGAAGCAAGATCAATACATTCAATTAGCAAAATTCGAAGACTATGTAGCGGTTGACAATGCGGGTGAGCCAAGTGGTTTTACAGGTAAAATTTCGGCACCAACAGAAAAACTGACATATCATTTCGTCACGGACCATGCGACACGTATTGCAGGTGTGCAAACAGGTCAATACGACGTGGCAGATAGTATTCCAATTGAAAACTATGACCAATTAGATGTCGATCCGAACGTGGAATTACAGACGTTCCCAGGTGGTACGTTAACAGCATTCTTTAATACAACAGAAGGCGTACTAGCTGATAAAAAGGTGCGTGAAGCTATTTTAGCGGCATTAAATAATGAAGAAATTATGTTAGCTGCTTTTGCGAAGCCAGAGTTATATTCATTATCACCAAGCTACTTAAGTGAGGGTCAAACACAATGGACAACAGAGGCTGGTGCAGAATATTACAATCAAGCGAATGCTGAAAAAGCGAAGAAATTACTTGAAGAGGCTGGTTATAACGGCGAAGAAATCGTGCTATTAACAACGAAAGATTACAACGAAATGTATACAGGTACATTAGTCATTCAAGAGCAATTACGCCAACTTGGTATGAATGTGCGTGTGGATAACTACGACTTCCCAACATTCCTTGAAACAAAAGGCGATACAAGCAAGTGGGATATGTTTTTAGCAAGTACAGGATATCAAATTACACCACCACAATTATTAGCGGTAACACCTGATTGGGCTGGTTTAAAAGATGACAATATAGCGAACGGTTTAGCCGCTATTCGCAGTGCAGCAACACCGGAAGAAGCACGTGCAGAATGGGAAAAAGTACAACAATATATGTATGAAAACGCAACATCAACAGTGTTAGGTCACTATAACGGTGTCGTAGCAGTCAATAAGGATATTGAAGGGTTCGAGCTATTTGAAGCACCAGTTGTATGGAACGCGAAAGTACCAGAATAATAAATGAATGATGAGGGGAGCGATTATTAGCTCTCCTTTTCTACCTTTTTAAATGTGAGGAGATTCAATGTTAGCGTATATAGTAAAACGACTACTTTCTACCATTCCTGTTTTATTTGTTGTATCGGTCGTGATTTTTATCATTATTCATATTACACCAGGGGATCCAGCTGCCACGATTTTAGGCATGGAAGCGACACCTGCACAAATCGAACAGTTAAATGAAGAGCTAGGCTATAATCGTCCGTTACATGAGCAGTATATCTCATGGGTCGGTGGTGTCTTTCAAGGTGATTTAGGTAGTTCTATTTTTATGAAGCAGCCTGTAACAGAGGCGATTCAAGAGCATATCGGGCCCACCTTATCATTGGCGATTTTTGCCCAAGTGATTGCGCTCGTATTAGCGATTCCGTTTGGGGTAATTGCTGCGTATAAACGAGGGTCATTCACCGATACGACATTAATGAGTGTCTCGCTACTGGGGATGGCTGTGCCGAGCTTTTTATTAGGCTTATTATTAATGTTAGTCGTTGGTGTGAAATTACAATGGTTGCCGATTGCGGGGTATGAACCTTTATCAGAAGGGCTTATCGAGCATTTAAAGTATTTAGTGCTACCAGCCATTTCACTTGGAACGATTCAAGCAGCCTTGATTACACGGATGACACGTTCATCGATGCTCGATGTATTAAACTTAAATTATATTAAAACAGCACGTGCAAAAGGATTAAAAGAATGGAATGTATTACTGAAGCATGCTTTCCGCAATGCTTTTTTACCCATTTTAACAGTTATCGGGCAAACATTTGGGACACTTGTAACCGGTGCGGTCGTTGTCGAAACGATTTTTAACATTCCAGGACTGGGGCAATTAATTATTAATTCGATTACACGCCGCGATTATACCGTGATTCAAGGGGTTGTGTTAATGGTGACAATCCTCTATGTATTTATTAACCTATTAATTGATTTACTCTATGGTGTTGTAGATCCGCGTGTACGCTTAGATCGCAAGTGATGAGGTGAGAAAGATGACTACGTATTCAAAACAACAAATGGTGGAGCTATCCAAAGCGTTTAAAAAAGAACAACGTGCCTTGAATTGGAAGAAATTCACGAGCAATAAAGGGTTGCTTGTAGGCGGGTTTATTTTTATCGTTCTCTTATTGCTTGCACTGATTGGCCCTTATTTTACAACGGCAGATCCATATGAAATGAAAGTAACGAGTCGATTATTAGAGCCAAGCGCGGCCAATTGGTTCGGTACGGATGAATTTGGGCGCGATTTATTTACACGAATCGTGTATGGTGCACGTGTATCATTACTGGTTGGTTTAATTGTCGCTTTTTTATCATCCTTATTTGGTCTAATTATCGGCTTATATGCGAGTTATTATAAGTGGCTTGACCACGTATTAATGCGTATTTGTGACGGGCTTATCGCCATTCCTGGTATTTTACTTGCGATTACGTTAATGGCTGCATTAGGCGCATCCGCGATTAATGTCGTGATTGCCTTAGTCGTTGTATTTACGCCAAATATCGCAAGGGTTGTCCGTTCATCGGCACTCGTGATAAAAGAGCAAACGTATATTGAAGCGATGCATGCACAAGGGGCAAGTAACACGCGCATTATTTGGCTACATATTATGCCGAATACACTATCGCCACTGCTTGTGCAAGCGACATTTGTATTTGCCGAAGCAATTATTTCGGAAGCCGCTTTAAGCTTTTTAGGCGCAGGGATTCCAGCACCGGAGCCGAGCTGGGGTAACATTTTACAAGCAGGTAAGCTTGTGATCTTTAAAGCATGGTGGATGGTCATTGTACCAGGCGTATTTATTGTATTAGCTGTATTATCGCTCAATTTATTAGGGGATGGACTACGTGATTTCTTAGATCCTCGGACGAAAAACATTCCATCACGTAAACGTAAGCGTCGTCAAGCAGTCAAGGGAGGCCAATAATATGACGTTATTAAAGGTTGAAAATTTACAAACGCATTTTCATACTGACCGTGGCCTTGTGACAGCTGTACGTGGTGTGAATTTTACAGTGGAAAAGGGAGAAATTATCGGGATTGTCGGCGAATCTGGCTGCGGAAAAAGTGTCATGTCGCAGTCGCTCATTCGCTTATTAGAGCACACAGATCCGGTAGAGTACGATGGCGCGGTTTATTTTGAAGGAGAAGATCTATTGTCGATGCCGTTAAAAAAGCTACGTTCTATTCGTGGGAATGATATTTCAATCATTTTCCAAGACCCGTTAACATCATTGAATCCCGTTTATTCCATCGGCAATCAAATTGTAGAAGTATTACGCCTCCACCAACAATTATCTAAAAAAGAAGCACGAGAAAAAGCGATTGATTTACTGCGTTTAACAGGCATCCCGTCACCAGAGCGCCGTATTGATGAATACCCGCATGAATTATCAGGCGGTATGCAGCAGCGTGTGATGATTGCGATGGCGCTTGCCTGTCGTCCAAAGTTGTTAATTGCAGATGAACCAACAACGGCATTAGATGTCACGATCCAAGCCCAGATTTTAGATTTAATCGTGGAGTTAAATAAAGAATTAGGGATGGGCGTGCTATTCATTACACATGATTTAGGTGTCGTCGCCGAAATTTGCCAAAGCGTAAAGGTCATGTATTTAGGACAAATTATTGAGGAAGCGACAACAGAGCAGCTATTTGCTAATCCGTTACATCCTTATACACAAGGATTATTAAAATCAAAGCCTGAATTAGATGGGGATCGTCATGCACCGCTTCAGGTCATTGAAGGAACAGTGCCGCCACTGACAAACGTACCAAAAGGCTGTAGCTTCTCAACACGTTGTCCGTTTGCAACGGATTTATGTCGTGAAAGTGCACCGCCAGTCATTGAAATGGCTGATCAACAACGTGTTCAATGCTGGTTATACGATACCGAAAAAGGAGGCTGGGCATAATGACAAAAAAGCCATTAATCGAAGTAAAGTCATTACAAAAGCAGTTCCCTGTGTACGGTCCGTTCGGTAAATTAGGTGGTGTGAAACAAACGGTTCATGCGGTCAAAGACGTTTCACTTACGCTTTATGAAGGCGAAACATATGGGTTAGTAGGTGAATCTGGGTCAGGTAAAAGCACAACGGGGCGCACCATTTTAGGCTTAACCTCGGCAACAGCAGGGGAAGTATTGTATGAAGGAAAAGACTTAGTAAAGCTTTCAAAAAGTGAAATGCGTAAGTTCCGAAAAGAGTTGCAATTAGTATTTCAAGACCCATTTTCTTCACTCAATCCAAGAAAGCGCATTGGTCAAATATTAGAGGAGCCACTGATTATTCACGGGCTAGGAGATAAGGAAGAACGAGTAGAGAAAGTGTTTCGCATTTTAGACATTGTCGGATTGCAAAAGGAGCATTATTATCGCTATCCACATGAATTTTCTGGTGGGCAACGTCAACGCTTAAGCATTGCACGTGCCCTCATTATGAATCCGAAAGTAATGATTTGTGATGAGCCCGTATCTGCTCTGGATGTATCGATTCAATCACAAATTTTAAATATTTTAAAAGCATTACAACGAGACATGCAATTAACGATGTTGTTTATTACACATGATATTAGTGTTGTGCGCTATATTTCACATCGGATCGGCATTATGTATTTAGGGACAATCGTAGAGGAAGCTTGTACAGATGATTTATTTACTGAAACACTTCATCCTTATACAAAGGCGTTGTTCTCCGCCGTCCCAACCGGAAAAAAACAGGAGCGTATTGTGTTGAAGGGAGAAATTCCATCTCCGTTAAACCCGCCGTCCGGCTGCGTGTTTCACACACGTTGTCCGTTTGCGACAGAGCGATGCCGTCAGGAAGTGCCCGCATTACGTGAAATTCGCCCACAACATAAAGTAGCCTGCCATTATGCAGAGGAGGAAAAACAATGGTCAAATTAATATGGAACGAAGGAACAAATGAAATTGCCAACGCAAGTGGTGTGCAACTAAACGGTAGTAAAGCACCGGATCAGCAAGGATTATCCCCAAAAGAATTACTGGAAGGGGCTGTTGCACTTTGCCTTTCGATTACACTTGAAAAAGTATTAGAGCGAGACGGTATAAAAGCGAATTTAAATGAAGTAGAGATTGATGTACGTGCATCCAAACAAGCAGGTGTCGAAAACCGCTTTACGGATTTTCATGTGGATGTTGTATTCCCTTCATCATTGGAAGAAGCCTATAAAAAGAAGCTGTTAAAAGTAATTGAACGCGGCTGTACAATTAGTAACACCCTTGTCGGCGAAGTGAATGTGGCGGTAGTAGAGAAATAATAGTAGTTGGTGCCATCTTTGTACCAGGGGGGTGCCAGGGAAGTACTAGGGAAGTACCAGGGAAGTACCAGGTACCCCTAAAAAAATCCGGAAAAAGCATACACTTTTTCCGGATTTACGTTAATAAGCGCTCCAACCCGCATCAGCGGCGAGTACAACACCATTAATATAAGAAGATTCATCGCTTGCTAAAAATAACGCGATATTCGCAATTTCTTCTGGTTGAGCAGCACGATTCATTAATTGAACACCCCGCGTAGATTGCTGCAGCCCGAACATATCATAGCCTTCCATGGATTGTGTTAAACCAGTTTCCACTTGAGCTGGTCCGATGGCGTTACAGCGTACGCCTTGTGCACCATAGTGAGAAGCCACATTTTTTGTCATACCGGCTACGGCGTGTTTTGCTGCTGTATACGTTAGACCGCCGCGACCGCCTGTTAAACCTGCAATCGATGCTAAGTTAACAATCACGCCGCGACCTTGCGCTGTAAATAACGGTAATACTTTACGCATACCGCGCATCACGCCACCAACATTAATGTCCATGACACGGTTCCAAACAGCATCTTCTACATTATGAGCCGCTTGTATATGATCGAGTACCCCAGCGCAGTTGACTAAAATATCCACACGGCCAAAATGAGCGATTGTGTCATCCACCATACGCTGGACATCTTCTTCCACGGCTACATTCACACGGACACCAAATGCCTCATAGCCTTCCTGTTTAAAATTTTCTACCGCATTATGTAATGCTTCTTCATTAAAATCTGCAATGGCAATCTTTGCTCCTTCTTGTGCATAACGTGTAGCAATTGCTTTTCCAATACCATTTGCCCCACCTGTAACAATCGCCACTTGATTGTCTAAACGTCCCATATCCATATCCCCTTCCATAAACTGTATTACATTAAAGTATAAATGGCTGGATTATATAATTCAAAAACCTGCTCCATACGTTAAACAAAGGGTGTATTTGAGGAAGGGAAGCAAGCAGACATAGCCATTTTAAATGTCCTCAATTATAAGCAGCTACACTATTTTTATACTAAATAAATAATGTCTATAGAACGTCCTAGCTTTCTATAGCGCTTGTTCGATTTGTAAAAATGAATAATGATTCTACGCTTTTCAACCATACTACGTGTGGAGGTGAAGCTTATGTATAAATTATTATCCCATAACGATTTAGACGGGGTGAGCTGTGGTATTTTAGCGAAGCTTGCTTTTGGGAAGCAAGTAAAGGTACGCTACAATTCGATCTCATCACTTGACCGAGAAATTGAATTTTACTTAGAAAAAGAACATCCGCATACGTTTTTATTTATTACGGATTTATCGCCAAATGAAGAAAATGAGAAACGATTAAGTGAAGCGTATGGGGAAAAAGGGAATATTCAATTGCTTGATCATCATAAGACTGCTTTGCACTTGAATGAATACGGCTGGGGATATGTCATAGTAGAAGATAATGAAGGGCAATTAACATCAGCGACTTCCTTATTTTATGACTATCTGGTCAAGCATCAACATTTAGAAGCAACAGACGTAATAACAGAATTTGTAGAGTTAGTAAGACAATATGATACGTGGGAATGGGAGAAAAACGACAACCATCAAGCACATCTGCTTAATTCATTATTCTTTTTAGTATCGATTGATGAATTTGAGGAAACGATGATTGAACGGTTGCGAACAAAGGAACACTTTGATTTTGATGAATTTGAAAAGAAATTATTGAATATGGAAGAAGATCGGATAGAGCGCTATATCCGTCGCAAAAAGAGAGAAATTGTACAGAGTGAGGTAGATGGGTACTTTGCTGGAATTGTGTATGCGGAATCGTATCATTCAGAGCTAGGAAATGAACTAAGCAAAGAGCATGCCCATCTAGATTATATTGCAATCGTCAATATAGGGAGTAAACGCATCGCCTTCCGTACGATGCATGATCATGTAGATGTATCGGAAATCGCCGGTAAATACGGCGGTGGGGGACATCAAAAAGCAGCAGGCTGTACACTTAATGATGAAGCGTATCAGCAATTTGTCACAGGCATATTTCATCTAGAAGCGATTCCAGAAGATGCGAAGCGAAATCGCTATAACTTAAAATACGCTTCGTTCGGTTCATTATATAAAAATCGAAACGAGGATATTTTTTTACTTTATCCAATCGATGAAAGCAACTGGGCTATCGAAAAAAATAAAACAAAAATGGAACAAGCCTTCACCGGCTTTGATGAAGCAGAACAGCATTTAAAAAGATACGAAAAAGCATGGTTAGTAAGAGATGATGAGTTTGTAGAATTTTTGATGAGTGAAGTGAAAAGTAGTTGGGATGGAGAATGAGTAAAACATGCTTTGAAAGTTCCTGATTTGTTATTTTAAGTTGATGAAGAGAGTCCTACTGAAAAGACAATAAGCCTTTCAGTGGGATTTTGCATTTGATACGTTCTTTTTTATGAATTGGTTGATGCTCATATAATGAAAGACAGTTAAAAAAGCAACCCGGTGTAATACGTCAATAAAATAAGTAGGGGCATTACACAAATAATTAATAGCGATGAATGCGCGTTCACGGTGAGCTTAAGTAACTTGAAAGTCGAGGTAGCCTTTCACTTGTTTGAAGTACGTTTCAATCCACCAATGTTATTGCATTTTTGAATAAATAATCAGCTTTATAAATTTACTTTTTATGTAATTTTTGTTAGTGTTTATTGTGTAGAAGTATTATTTTAGATGCTGTTGTACTGCTATATTAGTATATTTTTTTGTCGTTAAAGATGAAATTACCCAACGATAATATAATGGGTCTATTTTATGGAATTACAAACCTGAAATGGTAAATGTTTTTTCGTGAAATCTAGTTTAAATGCCTGATGTGAACCCACTTATAATTAATCGCTTTGTCAATGATGCAGGAGATATACCCGTTATCAAAGTGGATGAAAATGTATATAATGACAGCCTTGCAATTGTGGATAAGATTAAAGATGGAATTATAAAGAATTCAAATGTAGAAGTTTATGTCGGCGATCAAATTTTAGAGAGATACGAAGCCAATACAGTAATTGGAAATAGTTTAATGCCATTTTTAACTCCCATTTTCATTATTGTATATATTATTTTATTTATTACATTAAATGTTAATTCGAGAGTTGTTTAAACTATAATATCATAATTCAAACTGAGAATAAAAGGCTGTCCTGACAGCCTTTTATTTGTCTTACCATAAAGTATGAAAGGGGAACCAATGTTGAAAGAAAAAGAATTTTATGCCGTGGAGAAAGTTTCATTTAAAGATTTACTAAAATGGCGAGTTGAAAGATTCCTGAAAAAGAAAGATCTTTCGTTTCAGGTCCCACATATTGAAAAAGTGGACACAGAATTTATTGGAAGTAATCGTCAGGTAACTGCTGTGACTTGGATTGGTCATGCAACCTTTTTAATTCAAATGAAGGGGTTAAATATACTGTCCGACCCTGTGTGGGCATCAAGACTAGGGTTTGAAAAAAGGTTAACTAAACCCGGCGTGCCGATTGAACATATTCCGGACATTGATATTGTTCTAATTTCACATAATCATTATGATCATCTTGACTTTCGTACCTTAATTAAGTTAAAGGGCAATCCACTATTTTTAGTTCCGAAAGGATTAAAAATCACCTTTTTAAGAAAAGGGCTAAATAATACGAAAGAATTCTCTTGGTGGGATTCGATGTTTCACAAGGGATTAAAAATTTCTTTTATCCCCTCCCTTCATTGGTCACGAAGAAACCTGAATGATTTAAATAAATCCTTGTGGGGCGGGTGGATGATTGAAGGGGACAAAGCTAATATTTATTTTGTTGGTGATTCTGGCTATCATAATGGTTTTAAACAAATTGGAAGGCAATTTAAGGTGGATTGCGTCTTAATGCCAATTGGGTCCTATGAACCGGAATGGTTTATGGAATCGCAACATCTCACACCAGAACAAGCGGTACAGGGATACCAGGATTTAAAAGCGGATCTCTTTATTCCGATGCATTACGATTCTTTTCGTCTTGCAGATGACACGCCCAAAGAAGCACTGGATCGTTTAGTAGCTAAGTGGCATAACAAGAGGCTTGATATGGAGAATTTAAAAATTTTAAAGTTGGGAGAAACACTAGTTTTCTAGGCGGTATAGCTGCATGGTTTTTGAAAAATAATATGTCTATGTATGTTGCATATTTAAAATTGCTTTATAGAAGTTATACTGCTAAATAGTTGTAACATGGCTAGTTTGGTATTTGTTACTGTAGTACCAATTAAGACTTTAGCGATTAAATAAAGATCGATGTCATCTGTTTTCATTAAGAGAATAGTCTTTTTCCATAAGGACACGCACGATGTTTTCATACATAGTGACTCATAAACTTAATACAATGAATACTCGTTGGACTTGATATGAATGTTTCGCCTGTCCAATCTTTTCAATCAAGAGGCTCATCCTTGTTTGCTTCATCATAAATGATAAAGGATGATTTAGTGTGAGAAAACTTGTCCGCTTGTTTTTGTCTATTATTAGTCATATATGAAAAATACATGTTTTGTGATTGTCTACATTCATTGTCATCAGGATATGCCTTCTTCTAAAATGAAGGCAATGGAGGCGTCAGCAGATGAACTTATTATTAAAAAATGAACGTGAACGACAAGAAGTAATCGAGTTTTTAAATAAATATAAACAAGAAAAAGAAATGACCGAAGTATGGTTACAGCAGCGTGTAGCCGAAATCCAAGTAATCGGTAGCTATGAACCGACTTTTGATGAATTAGAATTTGGTGCGCGCGTTGCTTGGCGAAATAGTAATAAATGTATCGGGCGTCTTTTTTGGCAGTCACTGCATGTATTTGATGAGCGCAGTCTACAAAATGAGGAAGATATTTTTCACGCATTATTGAGACATATTGATTATGCAACAAACGAAGGGAAAATCCGCCCTGCTATTACAGTGTTTGCATCAAAGAGGGTACGCGTTTGGAATCACCAGCTTATCCGCTACGCAGGGTATGAAACGACGAAGGGCATTGTTGGTGATCCAGATTCGGTTACTTTCACAAGACAATGTATGAAGCTTGGTTGGCAGGGGGAGGGCACACCATTCGATGTGTTACCACTCGTCATTCAGGTAGATGGTAAACAGCCTAAGTGGTTTGAGATTCCAAAATCGTATGTACTGGAAGTAGACATTACACATCCTGAGTATCCTGCCTTTCAAGAGCTACAATTAAAATGGTATGCGGTGCCGATTATTTCGAGTATGCGTTTTAATTGTGGTGGCATTGATTTTGAGGCCGCGCCGTTTAATGGTTGGTATATGGGTACAGAGATTGGCGCACGCAATTTGGCAGATACGAATCGTTATAATTGTTTGCCAAAGGTAGCAGATGTAATAGGGCTGAAGCGTGAGACAAATAGTTCATTATGGAAGGACCGCGCTTTAGTAGAATTGAACATTGCGGTACTGCATTCCTTTAAGGAGGCAGGTGTCAGCATTGTCGACCATCATACAGCAGCACAGCAATTTAAGCTGTTTCAAGAACAGGAAGGAAAATCCAATCGTGATGTCACTGGCAACTGGACGTGGTTAATCCCACCTATATCACCGGCTACGACACATATTTTCCATCAGCCGATTCCTAATATTATTCATAAACCAAATTATTTTTATCAAAAAAATCCATATTAGCGAACTATTCATAGCCCAATTTGTCTGGGCTATTTTGTTTTATTTTTATACTTTTGTTTGAAATTTCAAACAAAATAAACTAGAAATTTCCCCCTGTTCTTGTTAAACTGTTCCATAACGATAAAACTGAATGATTTTTGGTGCTAATGCAAATTAGCTTAAAAGGGAAGTACGGTGAAAGTCCGTCGCTGTCCCGCAACTGTAATTCGGAGCAAATCACATAGAAGCCACTGTTTATAACGGGAAGGTGTGAGGAGCATTGATGATAAGCCAGGAAACCTGCCAAAAATTAAGCCCGATTCAACCTACGAGGATAGGTGCGAAGTAAAGCAAATGTTCAATTTGCTTATTTACTTATGCACCCATGCACTTTCTCTTAGGAAGTGTATTTTTTTATGCGCTTTTTTGTTAATGAAAAAGAAGATTGTTATTTTAAATGAAAAGTGTATAATTTAATTGATAATAGTAATCATTACTGTTTTAGTGGATTCATAATTTAAGCAAGGAGGGGATAAAGGTAAATCGCTGAGAAAGTATGTAGTGATTTTAGCAATTGATAAGGAATAGTATTTATGAAAAATGATATTATTTCTCACTTCATTTTCAGTCAAGAAATGACAAGGATACATAAACACGATGTTTACTATACGGTGAAATGACTTATCAATCAGGATGATAATAAGAATCATTTTCTAGAAAATAGGAGGAATAACAGTGAAGCGTATTTATATTTTATTTATATCAGTGATGATATTGATGCTGTTAACAGCATGTGGTAATGATGAGCAAACAACAGCTACATCTGCAAAGGAATCGAGTAATACACTAGTGATGTCTTGGCCAAAGGATATTGGGGAAGTGAATCCACATTTATACTCGCCAAATGAAATGTTTGCCCAAGCAATGTTGTATGATCCGTTAGTGGTGTATGAAAACGATGGTACGATTTCACCAGGATTAGCGGAATCATGGGACATGTCACCAGATGGGAAGATCTATACATTCAAGCTACGTGAAGGTGTGCAATATTCCGATGGTTCATTGCTCACAGGTGAAAATGTAAAACGTAATTTTGATACCGTTATCGCAAATAGTGCAGCACATAGCTGGTTAGAGGTAGTGACTGTTATTGACCAAGTAGAAGTAGTGGATAACACAACGGTAAAAATTCATTTGAAAGAGGCGTATTATCCATTCCTACAAGAGTTATCACTTATTCGTCCGCTTCGTATGCTAGGGGACGCGGGATTCCCGAAAAGTGGTAGTACGGCAGATGGGATTGAAAAAGCAATCGGTACAGGTCCATGGATTTTAACTGCGTATGAGCAAGATCGTTATGCAGAATTTACACGTAATGAAAACTATTGGGGCAAAAAGCCGTCGATTGAAAAAGTAGTAGTAAAAGTGATTGCCGATTCGCAAGCACGTATGATGGCCTTAGAAAAAGGGGATATCGATTTAATTTTTGGTAGTGGGCAGCTTGTACCAGCTGAATTTGCAACATTACAGCAAAATAATCAGTACGTCACAAAAGTGTCAGAGCCTTTATCGACACGTATTTTATCTTTCAATACAACATACGGCGTGACACAAGACAAGGCCGTGCGTATTGCATTACAGCATGCAATTGATCGACAAACGATTGTGGAGCACGTATTAAACGGTTTAGAGCAAGAAGCACGTTCATTATTTGCACCAGGCTTCCCTTATAGTGATATTGAAGTAGAATCATATGCTTATGACGTACAAAAAGCGGCTGCTATTTTGGATGAAGCAGGCTGGGTAATGGATGAAAAGACAGGTATACGAGTCAAGAATGGTGAAACGCTGACACTGACCGTTCCTTATAACAGCAGTGAGCAAGTGCATAAGGCCATCTTTGAATATTTGCAAGGTATATGGAAAGAGATTGGTGTGGAAGTCAATTTAATGGGGGAAGAAAGTCAAACAGTCTATATGCGTTCAAAAGAAGGCGAATATAATCTCATGTTCAATGATACATGGGGAGCGCCTTATGATCCGCATATGTACCTGCGTACAATGACAGGTGAAAAACAAATCGGTTTTTATGCGAAAGCGGGTATCGAGTCAAATGAAAAGTTAACAGATGATATTACACGTGTGATTCGTTCAACCGATGAAGCACAGCGTCACGCGCTGTACGAAAGTATTATTCAAACGATTCAAAGTGAAGCGATTTTCATGCCCATTTCATATCGTCAAAATTATTTAGTGGCGAACGATGTATTCGAAACGATTACATTCTCCCCACAACAATACGAAGTACCAATCAATTTGTATGAAATGAAGTGATGAGATGGGGCAATTTTTAACGAAACGTCTACTGAGCATGGTGCTAGCGCTATGGGGGATCACAATCATTGCCTTCTTCTTAGTACGTGTGATGCCCGTTGATCCAATAGAGGCATATTTTCAAGCTAATCAATTGCCTGTAACCGAAGAGGCGATGGAACAAGTACGTGAGGAACATGGGCTAAATCAGCCTATGTTCACGCAGTACGTACAATGGCTATCAGGTGCTATTCAGTTTAATTTTGGGACATCCTTTATGACGAATAATGCGGTAAGTGAAGAACTATTTAGCCGTTTTAGTGTGACGATGCAGCTAGCGGTTGTTGCCTTTCTTTTTATTTTGTTGCTATGTGTACCAATTGGAATCATCAGTGCTGTCAAGCGCGATTCTTGGTTTGACCGCATGACGCGCTTAACGATTTTCTCGATTGCTTCGATGCCGAGCTTTTGGTTAGCCTTTGTGTTAGTTTATACGGTGGCATTAAAGCTCGATTTATTACCGTTAATGGGCTGGGGAACAGTAGATACGATGATCTTACCTGCTTTAACGCTGGCGCTAGGGGTTGTCCCGTATTATGTACGCATGATTCGGACGAGCATGATTGAGCAAATGGATCAGCCATTTGTGACATTTGCGCGAGCGCGTGGAGTACCAGAGCATATTATTATTCGTCGTCATATTTTTAAAGGGACGCTCACACCATTAATTACGTCACTCGCCATGACGATCGGTGTACTGCTAGGCGGAGCAGCAATTGTCGAGATTGTTTTTACGATCCCAGGTATGGGTCGTTTTATTGTAGAAGCGATCATAGCGCGTGATTATTACGTTTTACAGGCATTTATTTTTATCATTGGTTTCTTCTATATCGTGATTAATTTTATGGCTGATTTGGTGTGTGCGTGGATTGATCCGCGTATTCGTATAAAGGAGGATGCTTCGTGAACAAAAAATGGGCACTTTATATGAGTAGTTTTTTAGTAGGCGTTTTATTTTTAGTAGCGATTTTTGCGCCGTGGTTAATGCCAAATGATCCACATGCACCGAATATAGCCATGAAGTTGCAAGGCTTTTCAGCGCAGTATCCATTAGGCACCGATCATTTAGGGCGCTGTGTATTGTCACGGCTAATCGAGGGGGCTCGGGTTTCCCTATCCATTGCTTTTGTTGTGTTAGTGGCAACACTTGTGATTAGTATGGTCGTTGGGTTAACGGCGGGCTTTATAGGGGGCTGGCTAGATATGCTTCTTATGCGGATTTGTGATATTTTGCTGGCTATTCCGAATTTTATTTTTGCGTTAGTCATTGTCGGGGCATTAGGTGCTGGCATGAAAAATTTACTCATTGCGATTGTACTGGTCACATGGGTCGGCTTTGCGCGCATTATTCGTAATATGGTCGTGAGTTTAAAGGAAACAGATTATGTCACGTATGCCCGTATTTGCGGTGTATCGAAATGGAAGATTGTTGTGCGACATATTTTACCGTTCGTCTTCCCACAAATGCTCTTGCTGAAATTCATTGGATTAGGCTCAACCATTTTAATGATCTCGGAATTGTCCTTCTTAGGGCTAGGTGTGACAGCACCAACTGCTGAATGGGGCATGATGATTAGCGAAAGTAAGACATACTTACTGACAAAGCCCGAATTGATGCTCATTCCGGGGATAATGATTTCGATTACGGTCCTTATTTTTAATGCTTTTGGGGATGCACTACGAGACGTACTCGATCCGAAAACGACATAGGAGGGCTGAACATGTTAGCCGTTGAAAATTTAAATGTTACATTGCGAAATGGTCATGTCGAAAAGCATGTGCTGCACAACATCAGCTTCTCTATACCGAAAGGAAAGGTAGTCGGTATTATCGGGGAAAGTGGCAGTGGAAAATCTGTATTATGTACAACGATTATGCAATTATTTCGCGAAAAACGAACAGTAACAGGCAACCTTTCTTTTAATGGCATGTCTTTAGTTGAGCTGTCTGAAAAAGAAATGCGGAAACTACGCGGGAACGAAATGGCACTCATTATGCAAAATCCGATGGCGATGTTTAATCCCATTGTTACGATTGGTGAACATTTTACAGAGACAATTCAAGCACATCGAAAAATAACAAAAAAACAGGCGACTGCGCATGCAAAGGAGCAGCTGAAAAGGTTTCAATTATTTGATGAAAATATATTAAAGAAATATCCACATGAGTTGAGCGGGGGTATGCTGCAGCGTGTCATGATTGCGATTGCGGCGAGTTTAAATCCGTCTCTATTATTAGCGGATGAGCCGACGACAGCACTTGATACGACGACACAGCTTGAAATTTTAAAAGAGTTAAAACAATTACATGCTACGACAGAGATGTCCATGCTCATTGTCTCACATGATTTAGGTGTCATTGCTAATTTAGCTGAGGAAATTATTGTGATGCGTCACGGGGTTATTGTAGAAAAGGGACCAACTAGCCATATTTTACAGCATCCACGTCACCGTTACTCGCAACGACTTGTTGCAGCACGAGATGAGCATAGTCAATTAGCGGATTTAATCGACCGTTTTGATGAAGAAATTACAGGTGAATTAATGCAATGTGATCCAGGTCATTGGGTTCGAATGGAGGGAAGCGCGTGATTACAATTGAGCAAGTGTCAAAATGCTATACTAAAAAAGCCTTATTTAAAAAGCCACACCACATTCAAGCAGTAAAGGATGTATCGCTGACAATTGAAGAAGGCTGTTGCTTTGCATTAGTTGGACAAAGTGGCTCAGGGAAAAGTACGCTTGGCAAAATGCTATTAGGTATTGAAAAGCCTGATAGTGGATCGATTTATTTCCAACATATAGATATTCACCAAGCAACTAGCAGTGAACGTCGCTTCCTGCAACATGCGTTACAGGTGGTGTTTCAAGATTGCCATAGTGCCGTAAATCCGAAAATGAAAATCCGAGATATTATTGCTGAACCACTTTGTGTGCATCAAAAGTTAACAAAAGCTGAGATCGAGCAAATCGTCGGTGAATTGCTTGAGATGGTCGGGCTAAAAAAAGAGGATATGCTGAAATATCCGCATCAATTTAGCGGCGGGCAATTACAGCGTATTACGATTGCACGTGCCATTTCGACAAAGCCAAAGCTCATTGTGTTGGATGAATCCATTAATAGCTTAGATATTTTAGTGCAAATTAGTATTTTACAGCTACTGAAACGATTACAACAAGAGCTTCGTTTAACATACTTTTTTATTACACATGATCTACATGCGGTGAAATTATTTGCCGATGAAGTAGCGATTATGCATCAAGGACAAATTGTGGAGCAAGTAGCGGCTTGTGATTTAGCTTCTGTCCAACATGAAGCAAGTAAGGCTTTGCTCAATGCTCAATTATCCATTGACTGTATTCACAATTATTTAGCAGAGGTGGGAGGTCGCGTATCGTGAAGAAAAGCCCGTTATCCATTAGCATGCTTCAAATGTATGGGCTTGCGATGTTTTACTTTACAGCCAATTCCGTGTTAACCGTTATTTTCCCATTACAGGCGAAGGACCATGGGATGCCAGAAGCGGAAATTGGGATTATGATGGGCATGTATATGTTCATTTGTATGGTTTTACGTCCGTGGGCAGGGCAAATGGTTGCTAAGCATAGCGTATTCACCATTATGAAATGGTTATTAGTTGGTCATGCCGGTGCTTTATTATTATACATATGGTTAGGTGTCGATAGCTTATATGCTGTCCGTATTTTACAAGGTTTTGTAACAGCATTTTTCTCGATGGCGATGCAAATTGGGATTACGGAAGTACTGCGGGACGAGGACCGCGGACAAGGGATGGCGATGTATTCGTTATCAACGGTATTACCAGGGCTATATGGTCCAGCATTAGCGCTGTTTTTATGGTATCAGGGGGACATGATGTGGTTGTTATTATTAGTAGCGGCTTTAGCTTTTTTCCCGCTCCTGTTTTTCATCAAATCACCACTCCCAAAAACAAAAAAGGACAATGCGTCGTTTACGTTTAAGGAAATGTTTGCGGCGATGAAGGTAGCGCGGCAACATAACGGACTTGTTGTGTCTTCAGGTGTCATGTTAATCGGTGCCAGTATTTTTGGGGCAATTACCGCCTTTTTACCGCTCTATTTTGTCACAACAGGAACGGGGAATGCCGCACTTTATTTATTTTTACAAGCAATCGTTGTTGTAGGAAGCCGCTTCTTTTTCCGTAAGCACATTCCGTCAGATGGCAAGTGGCATCCGAAATTTATTGCGCTTGTTTTAGTAAGCTCTATTATTGGGACGAGTTTACTAGCCTTGTTGCCGATGATTGGTTCGTTTATTTATATTAGCGCCATTTTTAATGGTATTGCTACCGCCATGCTATACCCGACATTAACGACATATATTTCATTTGTTGTACCAGATGCACAACGTCATATTTTATTAGGGCTATTTTTAGCTTCGTATGACTTAGGCTTTTCAATGGGCGGTATGGTCATGGGCTTTATCGTACAATTCGTTTCATACGAAATGATGTTTGCGACGTGCTCGTTACTTGGTGTTGTGGCGTTACTTTATAATTTTACGGCACAAAAAGTGAACGCTAATATTAAACAAGTCTCGATTAATTAATAGCATTATGCTAGTACATGCAATCTTCCCCGTATGTACGTATGGGGAAGAAAGGTGTACAAGTTCATTTCTTTACAAGTTCCTGTTGCAGCTGTAACTGCTTTTTCGCAAATTGCAGGGCAAGTTTTGTTTTACCTCGCATTTCACAATTTTTTACGAGTGCCTCGTACAGTTCATGTAACAGCTGCATATCCTCTATTTCTTTTGCGACGATTAGTGCTTGCTGCAAAGCATCCATGGCATAGTTAAGTTCCTTTTTTTCCATATAGTAATAGGCACGTAGTACAAGTGTCTTTATATGTTCTTTTGGCATACTTCCTAAGTCGGCCTGCTGTTCGCATTTTTGGAGAAGCGCATTTGTTTCTTTAAGACGATGCAGTGCTAGAAGCGTCTCTGCTCGGTTTAACATGTAATAGAGATGTAATACAGGCGCGAATGTAATGATATCGGCGTATTTTTCCCAGTAAGTATCACTCATTTCAAGTGACGGTTCGAAATGCTGCAAGGCAATATGACATTTTTGAATATGTAGTAAGGCGATTATTTTTTCATCTGCTAATTTAGACTGTTCTGCAATTGGTAAAGCATTTGTAAACGCTTGAATCGCTTGTTCATAATTTTGGTCGGCTAGTTGTGTAAGACCTCTCAGTATAGAATAATGTGCTTGTAGCTGTGGTTGGCTTGTCTCATGAATTCGTTTCTCGTAGCGAGTAAAAAGAGTCTGAAACTGTTGCATTTCCCCGCGCATATAAGCAATCGTAGCGAGCTGATATAAACAAAGACCACTATTTTCTGTTTGTGCCTGTGACGTATATATTTTTAATAGTTGATTAAACACGATTTTTGCTTCTGCATATTCTGCTGTGCGAAGAAGATTAATCGCATAGTCCATTCGTATTGTTAGCCCCATTGAAATCCTCCTCAAATTTTACAAACTAGTATTGATACGAATGTCAATATTAATACGTCTTTGCGAAAAGTTGTAATATTTTGCTTGAGGGAGGGCGGTCGTATGTTTCTTTCCGACAAATGAAAAAGCAGTACCTCTATTTAAGAGATACTACTTTTTATTATTTATCCAAAATCATGTCGATTAGCTTTTTACGGTCGATTAAGTAGACGTCATTAATATTGGCCAGCTTCACCGCCTGTTTTGTAAAGTAACTATTTGTGACAACCCATGCTTCTGTTGCATTATACATTTTAATGGCACCGATAATTTCTTGCACGGCTTTGACGCCGACGGAGCTTGAATAGCGCTTTGCTTGGACGACGATGACATCTTTCCCATCTTTTAAAACTAAATCCGCGCCATAGTCACCACTTGTCGCCGTATACGATACTTTAAAACCACGGCGTTTAAATAACTCGCCAAGGAAACGCTCGAATGCTTCGCCCGTCATTTGATCGACTTCTGCAATGCCGGCTTTACGTAAGCGTGAGGATTCATGTGAGCGTAGCCACGTTTTCAAACCGAGCCATAATAATGCATATGCACCAACACCGACACCAAATCCTTTAACGGTTTCTATATAGTACCAGCCGATGCCTCCCGCTATTAAAAATGGCAGCAACCGCATGAGTGGAATGCGTTTTTTCTTCTTTTTTCGACGTTTCCGAAACATACTTTTCTCCTTTAGATATAATGAATGATTATATCATAAATGAGTACGTATGTTTGTATTAATCGTGAATCGTTCGGTTGCTACTTGCAATATATGCCGCAACTGCTAAAGAAATGGCTATCACAATGAAAATAATATTCGGCACGAACCAGTTGTCAGTTACATCGTGAAGCAGCCCGAAACATGTCGGACCGATGGCTGCTAGTAAGTAACCAATCGATTGCGCAAACCCTGAAAGTTCAGCCGCTTCGTAAGCCGTTGTAGTACGAAGGGTAAAGAACATCATCGATAAACTAAACGATGCACCACCTGCGAAGCCTAAAAAGATCATCCAAAGAAAGGCATAGTTTGTCCATTCCATTAACACGCCCGTAAAGCCGAGCAAATAAAAGGCAGAAAACATAAGTACAATCGGGCGTTGATTTGTCATTTTTGCGGCTACAATCGGTGTTAAAAAGGTCATAGGAATTTGACCAAACTGCATAATGGAAATAAGCCATCCTGCATGATTTGCATCAATGCCTTGTGCGATATAAATTTCTGGAATCCATGCCGCCATTGTATAAAACAGAAATGATTGCATCCCCATCGCAACCATAACTGCTAATGCAATCGGAGAACGGATCAGCATCCCCCAACCATTTCCTTTCGATGTAGAGCCTGTTAATGCCACCTTTTCCTCGCGAAGCTGTGGAATCCAAAAAATGATGCCAATAATGGCAGCAAGAATGGCAATCCCTAAAGCCATTTGCCAGTTTGTCGCTGTCGCAACAGAATAGCTAATTCCTGCGGCAAAACCACTTGATAAATTCATCGAAACCGTATAAATCCCCGTTAAAATCCCGATATGCAGTGGGTAACGCATTTTAAAGAAGCTTGGAATAAGTACATTACCAAATGAAATCGCGATCCCAATCAGTACTGTTCCTAGTAGTAAAAGAGAGGTTGTGCCAAGTGAGCGTAAAACAATCCCAGCTACTAATAGTAAGAGCGAATAGAATAGCGTCCATTCCATGCCGAAACGTTGCGCAATCCTTGGTGCGAAAGGTGAAACAACCGCGAATGCGAGTAATGGAATAGTCGTTAAGAAGCCGGCAAGCACATTTGAAATGCCTAATCCGTCCCGAATGAATGATGTAATGGGTCCTACAACGGTAAGTGGTGTTCGAAGGGTCATTGCAAATAGAATAATGGATAAAGAAAATAGAATGACTTTCCGATTTAATTGTATTTTTTTGCTTTGGTAGTTAGATGACTTCGCCATGATGAAAACTCCTTAAAATAATGTTTGACTGTTTTGAAATGTTGGAAAATAAAGAAAAGTACCGAAACGATTGATAACAAAAAAATGCTATGTTAGACTCATGTACATATTCTAATTTAATATTTTTTGCCTCATGTGAAAAGTGGGGTAGAGGTCGCGACTGTTATGACTAGTATAGCTGAGATTGGGAGAATCCGTGAAGCTTTATGAAAGGAACAGTTGCCGAAGTATAGTATCGCTCTTCAGGTACTATGCTGGGGCTGTACTCGAAAAGGGACAGAACTGCCGCGTTTTGCGTGGGTGAGCTATCGTTTCAAGTTGATGAGGTATTTCGGATACCGTCATAACTTTTTATGGCGGTTTTTTGTTTGAAAAATAAATTTTTTAAATGCTCAAGCCTCGAAACCGAAATACAATCAACAAAAAAAATGAGGAGTTTTATATGTATGAGTAATATTCAAATTGATCAGCTTGGCAATAAGTCTGAGCTGAAGCGTAGCCTAAAAAGTCGTCATATCACCATGATTTCGTTAGGCGGTACAATTGGAACAGGGCTATTTTTAGCATCTGGTTCGGCTATCTCAGCTGCTGGCCCTGGTGGTGCACTACTTGCCTATGCGCTAATCGGCGTGATGGTGTATTTCTTAATGACGAGTCTTGGAGAAATGGCTGCTTTTATGCCAACATCTGGTTCGTTTAGTACGTATGCAACGCGTTTTGTTGACCCAGCATTTGGCTTTGCGCTAGGTTGGAACTATTGGTATAACTGGGCGATTACGATTGCCGCTGAAATTGCCGCTGTATCTATTATTATGAAATACTGGTTCCCAGATAGTTCTTCGCTCCTGTGGACAGTTTTATTTATTGTGGTTGTATTATCGTTTAACTTATTATCTGTTAAAGCGTATGGTGAGAGTGAATACTGGTTTGCTATGATTAAAGTAGCGACTGTTATTATTTTTATCATTGTCAGCTTCTTAATGATTTTTGGTATTTTAGGTGGCAATGATCCAGTTGGGTTATCTAATTTCTTTGTAGAGGAAGCGCCGTTTAATGGTGGCTTTATGGCGATGTTTGGTATTTTCTTAGCAGCAGGTTTCTCATTCCAGGGCACAGAAATGCTAGGTGTAACTGCTGGTGAAACAGATGATCCAGGAAAAAATATCCCAAAAGCAGTTCGTTCTGTGTTTTGGCGTATTTTATTATTCTATATTTTTGCCATTGGTGCGATTGGTTTATTAATTCCATATACAGATACGCGTCTATTATCGGATGATATTGCGATGAGTCCATTTACGATTGTGTTCGACCAATTAGGGGTGGCATTTGCTGCTTCTGTGATGAATGCGATTATTTTAACGGCGATGCTGTCAGCAGGTAACTCGGGTCTGTATGCTGCAAGCCGTATGCTATATCAATTAGCTGTTGACGGAAAGGCACCAAAATTCTTTGCAAAAGTGAACACACGTGGCATTCCAATTTATGCGTTGCTCGCAACATTAGCGATTGGCTCTCTATCGTTTTTAGCATCATTCTTTGGGGATGGTGTAGTGTATATTTGGTTATTGAACGCATCGGGGATGTCGGGCTTTATTGCATGGGTAGGGATTGCGATTAGTCACTATCGTTTCCGTAAAGCGTATGTTGCGCAAGGGCGCGATCTTAAAGATTTACCTTACGTATCACCATGGTATCCATTTGGTCCGCTATTTGCTTTTGTTGTCTGTATGATTGTCATTATTGGTCAAAACTATACAGCTTTCACAGGCGGTACGATTGACTGGTACGGTGTATTAGTATCGTACATCGGACTTCCACTATTTGCGTTGTTATGGTTAGGTTATAAAATGAAACATAAAACAAAAATCGTCCCACTAGAAAAGTGTGATTTAGATTATTAATGACATAGAAACGGCTCCCATATGGCGAGCCGTTTTGTTATGTAAAATAGAGTATCTCGCTACTTTTATGATTGTAAGAACCTGTTATAATGAATACTAACTTTTTGAAAAAATATAGAATGATATATAGTGAGTTTTTTCTACTAGTAACAGATATTACATAACGTTAAGAGGGTGAAGAAATGAGTGTATCAATTGGATTTCAACGAAAAATGAATGAATGGATTAGCTCGAATAATAACGGTGTTGCTTTTCGACCTTTTTTAGTAGATGGTAACCCCTATAAATCCCGTGTCTTTGTAGTGGGCGCTTTTCCACATCCAAAGCTTGAAGTAAGTGGTGAGTTTCAACAATTTGAGTATATGGAAGCACTTGTTGATGCAACGCTTTTTGAGCTGATTTATGGTGAGCAGATGCAGTCGCGTGAAAATAAGGGCATTGCGGCTTTTATGCACTGGCTAAAAGAGGAATGTGGTGAAAGAGCTGTCAATACAACGATCACAGCACTCATGGCGGAATCTGCTAAACATTTAAAAGAGTATAGCAAGGTTTTATCGGAGGACTATGAAAAAGGATACGATGTATTCGGTCAAGTATTAGCGGAATTCCAGCCGAAGGTACTAATTTTACATGGCGCAGATGCGTTACGGCAGTTCCGCCAACGATTTGCTGATTCACTCATCGACCACTATGCGCATATTGAAAAAGTGCAAGACCTTGAAGACGTAGGGGCATTTGCAGAGCTATTTGTTACGAATGAGCGAAAAATAAAAGTATTTGCTTGCCGTAGCTTAAGTTATTATGGTAAAACAGGAGAGGTCTTTACATTATTTAAAAATGAAGTAAGGCGAATTTTGTCATAAAATACAGAAAACAACCTAGAAAACGAACGATCGATAATACTACCTTTGATTTTTGAAAGTAAATTCCGAATAATCGAAATCGTTTTATTATTAAAGTTAGCATTGCATTTCAAAAATAACGTGATTATAATTGTGACATTCTTAAATTTTAACTAAATCATTTTACTCATATAATAGCGGGAATAGGGCTCGCAAGTTTCTACCGACTAACCGTAAATTAGTTGACTATGAGAAGCAAGTTTTATGAATAGAATGTCTAGTATTGACCATTTTATTTGTATACTTTTGACGTACACTCGAAAGTCTTGTTTCCACATAGGGAAAGGACTATTCGAGTTTTTTTATTTGAGTAAAGTATTTTGTTTAGGGAGGAACGGGTAGCTGTGAAGCTGTTAAAAGATAAAATTGAGCAAGAAGGTAAAGTATTATCAGATACGGTGTTAAAAGTAGATTCATTTTTAAATCATCAAATCGATCCGCTTTTAATGAAAGCAATTGGTGAGGAGTTCGCTAACCTTTATGCGGAGGAAGTAATTACAAAAGTATTAACAATTGAATCTTCAGGGATTGCTCCGGCAACATTTTTAGGATTAACAATTGGTGCGCCAGTTGTCTTTGCACGTAAACGTAAATCACTCACATTAACAGATAATTTATATTCAGCAAAGGTCCATTCCTTTACAAAAAATGAGACGAACGACATTTCAGTATCGAAAAACTTTTTATGTGCGGATGATAATGTCATCATTATTGACGACTTCCTAGCGAATGGGGAAGCTGTAAAAGGATTGCTAGATATTGCCGAGCAAGCTGGTGCACATGTTGTTGGTGTAGGGATTGTGATTGAAAAAGGATTCCAAGATGGTGGTAAAATGCTACGTGAACAAGGCGTACGTATTGAATCGCTAGCACGCATTAAATCACTTGCAAACGGGAAGGTAGAGTTCTTCGAAAACGGTGAATTTTAATGAATAATGCAAAAGCGATTACTTTTGGTATTCAGCATTTACTTGCGATGTATGCCGGCGCCATTTTAGTGCCGCTCATTATCGGTGGTGCTCTTGGTTTTAATACAGAGCAAATGACATATTTAGTAGCGATTGATATTTTAATGTGTGGGATAGCAACACTTTTACAAGTATGGAGCGGTAAATTTGTTGGGATTGGTTTACCAGTAGTGCTTGGGTGTACATTTACTGCGTTAACACCGATTATTACAATTGGACATTCAGCTGGCATCGGTGCCATTTACGGAGCGATTATTGCTTCAGGTGCTATTATTGTATTAATTTCAGGCTTCTTCGGTAAGCTAGTGAAATTCTTCCCACCGGTTGTTACAGGTTCAGTCGTATCCATTATCGGGATTTCATTATTACCAACGGCGATTACAAACTTTGGTGGTGGTGTAGCAGATGCACCAGATTTCGGTTCAACAACAAACTTACTATTAGGATTTACAGCATTAATCACGATCATTGTGATTTATCGCTTTACAACAGGCTTTATGCGTGCCATCTCCATTTTAATGGGGATTATCGTTGGTACGGTGCTAGGCATGATTTTAGGTGTCGTTGATTTTACACCGGTAAAAGAAGCAGGCTGGTTACACATGGTGCAGCCATTCTACTTTGGGGCGCCAGAATTCCATTTAGAACCAATCATTACGATGACATTAGTAGCGATGGTATCATTAGTAGAATCAACAGGTGTATACCATGCATTAAGTGATATTTGTAAAAAGCCAATCGGTTCAAAGGACTTAGCGAAAGGATATCGTGCAGAAGGTTTAGCTTCCATTATCGGTGGTATTTTTAACGCTTTCCCTTACACAACGTACTCGCAAAACGTAGGCTTAGTCCAAATCACAGGTGTAAAAGAACGTAAAGTCATCTTCATTACAGGTGGTATGCTTGTGGTGCTAGGCTTCTTACCAAAAGCAGCAGCCTTAACACAAATCATTCCAACACCTGTACTTGGGGCAGCGATGATTGCGATGTTCGGTACAGTCATTACACAAGGGATGAAAATGTTAGCACCAGAAATCAATAAATCAATGGAAAATGCGTTAATCGTGGCATGTGCTGTTGGTTTAGGGGTTGGTGTATCGATTGTTCCTGAAGTATTCAAAAACTTACCAGAAACATTATCGATTTTATTCGCAAACGGTATCGTAACAGGTTCAATTACAGCGATTGCATTAAATATTGTGTTTAATATGATTGGTCGTTCGAAAACGGAAACACAGTTAAATACAATGAGTCAATCAGATACAGTGAAACGATAATATAGGACGCTCCTCGTAATGAGGAGCGTTTGTTTTTTCTCTTCCAAAATGGGAATAGAAAATATAGTATATGCGTAAACCCAGATGTGTTGGCTATACAAATACTGGTAGATTAGGAGCGTGCTTTTTAGTGAAATGATTAATAAAAAGGCGCTTGCCCGTTGATTGGAGCGGAGGCGACTCGACTCCAGCAGGAAAAAGATCAAAGGCTAAAGTCGCCACGTCCTGTGGCAACGCCTTTGTGAGCAACATCATGTTGCCCCGAGCTGAAAATCCATTTCTTTCGGCATTAGTCGAAAGAAATTAGTTGAAGCCGTGCCTGCGGAAAGCGAGTCAGCCGTAGCGGAAATCAACGTATTCTAATGTTCTCTTTAACCATAAGAGGTAAATCAACATGCGTGGCGTAAACCGATAGTATATGTTTTCACTATTGAATACATTTGATAAGTTATTTTGGGAACAAATTGAAATAATATGCATATACTAAAATAGTGGAGAAGTATTGTTTTTAGCTATTTTTAAAATGTAAATATTGTAAAAAATATTTGTTTAAAGTGTGCAAATGTAGATTTTTTCTAAGGTTTTAAGTTATTAAAAAAATTTACAATAAATTTTTCGCTAAATTATGTGAATTCTCTGCGAGTTATTTGATATAATAGTACTGAATACATTTTGAAAAGGAGAGTTGCCCATGGTGACCGGTCAGTTAGAGCAGGCTTTCAAATTAGCAGAAAAGCACATGCTCGAAGTTCAAACAATTTTAGATTTAAAACGTATTATTGCAAAAGAGGTCAATTCATCACCAAGAATGGAGGAAAAGATTCTTCAGTTGATGATTCAGCTTCTTGAGAACAATAAAACGATCTTACAGGAGGCACAATAATTGGAAAAAACAATCGAAACATACGACGATCAAGACACATTTGACTAAAGGCGCTGCTCAAGCATAGAAATAAGAGCAGCGCCTTGTTATGTTTATAAGACGTTTATCTACTGTTGTTTGACATGGCCGTTCCTTAGTGGTATATTTATCTCGAATTAAAGATATTTAAAATCGAGATAAAATTATAATCAATAATGGGGGCTTACATATGGAATTTACAAAACTCATTGAAAAAAGACGCTCAGCCAATAATTTTATAGAAGGGGTTACAGTCACACCGCAAGATTTAAAACCGATTTTTGATGATGTAAAGCTAGCACCGTCTGCGTTTAATTTGCAGCATGCTGAATATATTACGGTTTTAAATCCAGAGTTAAAAGAACAATTACGTGAAGCAGCATATGGGCAATATAAAGTCCATTCAGCAGCAGGTGCCATTGTTGTAACAGCTGACCGTTATGCATATAAGCAAACTGCACGACTAAATGAAGGGTTAAAGAACTTAGGTGTTATTAATGACTGTCAGCTGACGCAATTAGTAGCGGATAATGCTGCATTTTACGAAGAGCGTGGTGAGGAATTTATGAAGGAAGATGCGATTCGTAATGCATCTCTTTCGGCGATGCTATTTATGCTAGCTGCAAAAAATAGAGGTTGGGATACATGTCCGATGATTGGGTTTAATCAACAAAAAGTACGCGAAATTTTATCCATTCCAGTAACGCATGAAATTGTTATGATGATCACCATTGGGAAAGAAAAAGAACAAAGCCGAAATTTACGTGGCTACCGAAAACCGGTAAATGAGTTTGTCACATTTATTTAAGTGGGAGGAAAAATAATGCAAACAGCAGGCATTCACCATATTTCAGCTATCATTGGGGACCCACAAGAAAATGTAGATTTTTATGCTGGCATTTTAGGGTTACGTCTAGTGAAAAAGACAGTAAATTTTGATGACCCTGGTACGTATCATCTTTATTTTGGAGATGAAGCAGGATCACCAGGAACAATTATGACGTTTTTCCCGTGGCCAAGTGATTTCCGTGGGCGTATTGGAGATGGCCAAGTGGGTGTTACATCGTATGTTGTACCAGAGGGAGCTTTGCCTTTTTGGATCGCACGACTTGAGAAATTGGCTGTTCCATTTATAAAGGTAGAGCGTTTCGGTGAGGAATATGTTCAGTTTGATGATCCGCACGGGCTACAGATCGAGCTAGTTGCACGAAAAGAAGGGGAAAATAGCAAATGGGCATTTGGTGAGGTGACATCTGATGTGGCAATCAAAGGATTTGGAGGTGCCACTTTATATTCAAGTAGTCCACAGCAAACCGCTGATGTATTAACAAATGTCATGGGATTAGAACTGGTCGCACGTGAAGGGGATTATGTGAGGTATAAAGCACCTGCTACGATTGGGAATATCATTGATTTAAAAATAGTCCCTGGTCGTCGCGGCGCAATGGGGCCAGGGACCGTGCATCATATTGCTTGGCGTGCCAAAAATCAAACAGAGCACTTGCAATGGCAGGAACATGTGATGAATAAAGGGCTACATGTAACAGATGTGAAAGACCGCCATTATTTTGAGGCCATCTATTTCCGTGAGCCGGGTGGGATTTTATTTGAAATCGCAACAGATTCACCAGGCTTTGCAATGGATGAAATACCCCAAGTAATGGGCAGCCAGCTGATGTTGCCACCACAATACGAGCATATGCGAGCGCAATTAGAAAGCAACCTACCTTCAATACAAGTACGTGTAGTCAAGGCAAATAACTAAACAGAGAGAAGGGCTGTACTTAAAAGTAAGCATATGCTTCGCTTTTAGCACAAGCCCTATCTAAATACGTAGTAGTTATGTTTTTAGCTTACACTAATGCATCTAAATACGCTTCGATATATGCATATAAATCTTCGTAGGACATGTTAAATACTTGTATAAATGCTTCTTCATCATCCTCAAATTGTGGGATTAATAGAATAAACTCTTCTATTTTATCCATACCAAATTGAGATTCCAGTAGTGCAAATGCAACAACGGATTCAGCACTATAGGACTCGGTTATATCACCAAATTGTTCAATTTCCAGTAAATATTCAATGTATTCCTTGAATTTATCAGTTTGTACAAAGTGGTCTTTATTATCTTGCATCGTATAGCCAATATTTTCAGCTAATGCTTCTTCTACCCAACCCGTTGTAAAGGATACTTCATAGAAGTTAGATACAACCCAGTGGAAGTATTCGTGTCCTAATAGTTCAAGATTTACATACTCCTCTTCTTCTTGTAGGTTTGTCGTTAAGACGATGACATTTTCTTCAAAGTTTACCCAACCCATGGCATCGTCTAATCCTTCAACATCGCCGTAATTGCTGTACTGTTCAATATCTTCCTCAAATGCTAAAACTAAAAATACTGGTTTTTCATCTACTACTACATCGAAAAGCGCGGCGAAATCATGTACTTCTTCTCCTGTGAACGCCTCAGCATAGGCTGTTAAATACGCATCACTAATCGATGGTGAAGCATAAAACAGACCGTATTCTGTTTCAATCGAATGCAATTGATCTAAGTATGCTTGCATTGCTTCCGTTCCGACTGGTGAAATAGGCAAGCGATCTTCTTCAATTTCAGCTTCGTCTTCGCTTCCTGTTTCTTCCTCGTTATATAATGCACGATAGATGAATACAGCAAAGTGTTGACGTGTAACGAGTGCGTTTGGGCGGAATGTTTCATTGCCGTAACCTGTTGTAATACCTGCTTCGACTAATGCGCCAATAAAGCCATTAAACGAATCGTGTACAGGGACATCTTGAAATGCAGTTGTTTGTGTTTCTTCAAGTCCTAAAACGTTTGTTAATACTTTCGCTAATTGAGCACGTGTCAATGGCTCATCTGGACGGAACTTACCGTTTGATCCATCAATAATGCCAGCTGTATAAAGCTTTGTAATCGCCTCGTAATAAGGATGTGTTGGCGGTACATCTAAGAAGTTCACTGCTGGACGTACATCCTCTAACTCATATGCACGTGTAATCATGACTGCCATATGTGCCCGTGTCATCGTAGCATCTGGCTTAAACTGACCATCACCATAACCGCTAATAATGCCGTCATCCGATAAATGATCCAGCATATCATAGTACGGGTTATTGCTCGTTACATCTATAAACGTTTTAGCGCTTGAAAGCTGCGGTACAAAGAACAAGGTTAACCCTAAGACGACTGTTACTATCCACTTTTTCATGTTTTATCCTCCTAACATAGTTCAACATATAAAAATAGATTAAAGAACCATTATTAAAATCTGTTTAAATTTTTAAAAATATTTATTTATTAAAAGTATAGTTAATAAGTTACATTTTTACATATATATGAAACTTTTGTTTTCGAAATACGTATATGTAGATGTGGAGGTTTCTGCACGAAAATAGATAGGGGGATGAAGAATGGTTACATTTAAAAAAGTTGGGACATTATTATCAGCAACGGCATTATCAGTTGGTTTATTAGCGCCAGTTGCCAGTGCTTCAACGTTCGCGAATGAACGTCCGGACACATTGCCAATTCAAGTGGCACAAACGAATGCGGTAGTGACAAAAAATGATTTAATCAAACGATTTAGAGAGTTATTTCCAAATGAGTTTACAAATGTAGCGGAAAAAGATTTTCATATGAGTACGGGACATTACTACTCAGGGGACGAGACATTACGATATGAGTTGAGCTTCTCTAAAAAGATTGACAATCGTTATGAACATGGGAGTGTAACATTTGCTGGAGAAAGCTTGGAGCTTGAGGGTTTCTATTATCAACCAGCAAACTATGCAGAGGTATTGTTCCCACCTAAATATTCAAAAGAAGAAGCAGAAAAAATTGCCAATGAATTTATTAAAAAGTTTGATCAAACGACGGAATACAAACTTGCATCAGATGCCTTTGGTTACTATGAGTTCTATTCCCCGCTTTTAACAGAGCCAGTTCAATACTACTTCACGTATAATGTGACAAAATCAGGTGTACCGTTAGCGGATCAAAATATTAGTGTAGCGGTATTAGGTGATGGAACGGTTACGACCTTCCATAAGGGACAAGCTAAAAAAGGTGACTTTACGTACGATGCCCCATCTAAAAAGCAAAGTGAATCAGACATGGCGAAGCGTATTCGAAATGCTGTAACAGCTCAACTTTCGTATATGGTTGATACTAATTACCAGACGGGGGAACAAAATGTAAAGCTTGTCTATCAACCAAACAGCCAAGTGACATCAGGTGTACATGCTTTAACAGGTGAGTGGATTACAGCAGATGGACTATCTGCTACATTACCAAAACAACAAGAGGTGACACCGATTGTAGAACAGCCTTTAGCGCCGAAGCAACCGGGCATTACAGCAGAACAAGCACAAGAGTTGGCGATGAAGCTCCTTGCAACGAATCAAAAGGGTATAGAATTAAAAATTGATTCTATTCAAGAAATGGAAAATTGGAATGGTAAAGAAGTATATTATATTAACTATATGTATGAATATAAGCATGGCGGTACAGGTACTTCACTAATGATTGATAAAGCAACAGGTGAAGTGATTGAGTATCATGATATTAAAAATCAACTTTTAGAAGTAGCGGAAGATGAGGACAAAGCGCCAGCATTAACACAGCAACAAGCATTAGACAAAGCGGTTGCTTATATTAAAGAATGGATACCTTCTTACGCAAGTAACTATGCATTACCAGTAAACGTGGAACCTTATTTCAGTGAAACGGATAGTTATTACTTTACATTCCCGCGCATCGTCAATGGTTTAACAGTCATCGGGGATCAAATTCATGTAGGTATAAGCGAAACAGGGGAATTACAGGCGTTATCTGTAATGGCGTATGATCAACTTGCATGGCCTGTAGCCGAAGGAATTTTAACAAAACAGGAAGCGACAAAGCTTTTAAAAGACCAATTAAAAGTAGAATTACAATATGTGAATATTCCAAATGTTGAAAACGAACAACATTATAGCTTAGCATACCAACCAAAGTTTAAAGAAAGCCAATTCAATTACATTGATGCGAAAACAGGCGAATGGTTATATGAAGCAACAAGCAAGGATAAAACAACAATTGAGCATCCGACAGCTGCTGAGGAGTTAAATTATTTAATTCGTACGGGTGCCCTACAAGTAGACGATGCATTCAACCCAGATGCGGCGATTACAAAAGGGGAAGCATTACAAGTGTTAGTGAAGTCAGTAACACATATGTACTATAGTTTCTATGGTGAAGAGGAAGCAACAGAGTCTTTCACAAATATTTCACCTGATCATGAGTTATACCCAGTTGTAACACGTGCATTATCGATCGGCCTACTGAATGCAGAGGATCAAACATTTAATGCGGATGCGCCACTTTCACGTGAAGAATTAGCTAAATGGGCAGTAAGCTTATTAAAATGGAATGGAGCGGCACAATATAGCGATATTTATCAGCTCAATTATAGTGATGCTTCACAAGTGACGAAGGAAATGCGCGGCTATGTGGCATTAGCATCTGCTATGGGCCTACTAGAGGAAGAGAATGGTAAATGGAAACCGAAAAGCGATGTGACGTATGCAGAATTAGCGAAAATGACACTTCGCTTAGCACATAAGATGAATGAGCAAAATATTAATCATTGGTAATGTTTAAAATTAACAATTTTTAACGAATAACAGTAGATAAAACGACGCCCCTTACCATTTTTAGGTGAGGGGCGTCGTTTGTATGTCCTTCTAAGAAGAAAATCCGCTTACTACTTACTCCGCATTTGGATAAATCATCGTTTTTGGATCAACGTATTCATCGTATTGTGCTTCTGTTAAGTAGCCAGTAGCAAGTGCCGCTTCTTTTAATGTAGTGCCTTCTTTATGTGCTTTTTTTGCAATTTCAGCTGCTTTTTCGTAACCGATATACGGATTTAACGCGGTTACAAGCATTAATGAATTACGTAAGTTTGCATCTAATATTTCTTGATTTGGTTCGATACCGACCGCACAGTTGTCGTTAAAGCTTTGCATCGCATCGGCAAGCAGGCGAGCGGATTGTAAGAAGTTGTAGATAATGACGGGTTTAAAGACATTTAATTCAAAATTCCCTTGTGATGCTGCAAAGCCAATTGTCGCATCATTACCAAATACTTGGCATGCCACCATCGTCATTGCTTCTGATTGTGTGGGGTTTACTTTCCCGGGCATGATGGATGAGCCTGGTTCGTTTTCAGGAATCGTAATTTCCCCGATACCAGAGCGAGGACCAGATGCTAGCCAACGTACGTCATTTGCAATTTTCATTAAATCAGCAGCTAATGCTTTTAACGCACCGTGAGCTGTTGTAATTTCGTCGTGTGATGTTAAAGCATGGAATTTATTTTCAGCTGTCACAAAGTGTTTGCCTGTATATGCTGCAATTTCCGTCGCTACCATTTCACCAAATTTAGGGTGGGCATTAATCCCTGTACCAACCGCTGTACCACCAATGGCTAGCTCTTTCATAAATTCAGTTGTGACTTGGATCATCTTTTCAGATTTGACGAGCATATGTGCCCAGCCTGAAATTTCTTGACCTAGCGTAAGTGGTGTTGCATCTTGTAAGTGTGTACGGCCAATTTTAATGATGTTGTTAAATGCTTCTGTTTTTGCTTGAAGTGTTGCTTTTAAAACGTTTAATTTCGGTAATACATAATTTTCCACTGCTAAAACTGCCGCAACATGTAGCGCCGTAGGGAATGTATCGTTTGAACTTTGCGATTTGTTTACATCATCATTTGGATGGACACGCTCTTCCGTGCCTTGCTTCTCTAGCAGTTGGTTTGCGCGGAAAGAGATAACCTCGTTGACATTCATATTTGACTGTGTACCAGAGCCCGTTTGCCATACAACAAGAGGGAATTGATCATCGAGCTTTCCTGCTAAAATTTCATCAGCTGCCGCTACGATAGCATTTGTTTTTACATCAGATAACTTGCCAAGCTTTTGGTTTGCGATAGCCGCTGATCTTTTCAAAATGGCGAATGCACGAATAACTTCGATTGGCATTTTTTCAGTACCAATTTTAAAGTTTTGTAAGCTACGTTGTGTTTGTGCCTTCCATAATTTATCAGCAGGGACTTGAATTTCACCCATTGTGTCTTTTTCAATACGGAATTCCATAACTATTCGCTCCTTTTTATGTGTATGTAATGAGTATTCCCCATACAGGGAAAATGACAAACTCTTTAAAAGTTTGTCATTGCCTTTATCATATGAAAAATTGGAAGGGAGGATACGAAACGATTCTGGGGGATACGTTTCGACTCAAAAATGAAATACTTAACAACTATATTGATAATGATAATCTTTATCAATACAAAAGTCAAGACGAGATGAATATAGATATTTACCTCAGAGCTGTACAGCTAGAGAAGCCTTCATTTTTCTGAAATTAAAACCTAGTAAATAAATAGGTATTAAGGATTATTGCGGTAGGTAATTTGTTAATATAATATAAACCTATAAATTTACTAAGTATTAAAGGAGGTTACACGATATGTCTTTAGGTCTTCTTACAGGTTTGTTATGTGGTGCTTTGCTTGGATTTGTGATGCAACGTGGACGCTTTTGTTTAACAGGCGGCTTCCGCGATATGTATATTGCGAAGGATAATCGTATGTTTTATGCCTTATTAATTGCAATTGCCGTACAAAGTGTAGGTGTCTATACATTCATTAGTTTAGGTGTTTTTGAATTTTCAGCAGGGACTATTTCTATATTGGCAGTCATTATAGGTTCTTTTATTTTTGGAATTGGTATTATTTTTGCTGGTGGTTGTGCAACAGGTACTTGGTATCGCGCTGGAGAAGGTTTAATTGGTAGCTGGATTGCACTTGCGGGGTATATGTTAGTAGCAGCCATGATGCGTACAGGTCCATTGGCACCAATCAGTGAAGAATTAAAGTCTTATGAAGTAGGTAATAACTCGATGGCTGCAACATTTGGTGTAAGCCCATGGGTTTTCATCAGCATTTTAGTCGCTATTGTAGCATTCATTGTGTACCGTGAGTTGAAAAAGCCGAAAGTAAAGATTCCTTCATTAAAGCCAAAGAAAACAGGGTTAGCACATATTTTCTTTGAGAAACGTTGGAATCCATTTGTGACAGCCGCAGTGATCGGTGTGATTGCAACGATTGCATGGCCGTTATCAGTTGCGACTGGTCGTATCGGTGGTTTAGGGATTACGTCACCTTCTGCCAATCTTCTACAGTTCTTTGTAACAGGTGATTTAACATTTATTAACTGGGGCGTGTTCTTAGTTTTAGGTATACTGCTTGGTTCTATGTTTGCAGCGAAAATGGCAGGGGAGTTCCGTTTCCGTATGCCGGATGTCAAAACAGGCCTGAATAGTTTCTCAGGTGGTTTAATGATGGGCTTCGGTGCAAGTTTAGCAGGCGGCTGTTCAATCGGAAATGGACTTGTGATGACAGCGATGATGACATGGTCTGGCTGGATTTCATTGTTATTCATGATTTTAGGAACATGGACAGCATCTTATTTTGTATTTGTTCGTCCACGTAAAAAAGTACAGGCTACTCGTACACAAACGGTAACAGCTTAAGATAGAAGGAGAGAGTGTATATGCAAAAGAAATTGGCAGTGATGGGAATGGTTTGTCCATTTCCTTTAGTAGAAGCAAAACAAGCAATTGAAGAAATCCATTCAGGTGACGAGTTAATTGTGGAGTTCGATTGTACACAAGGAACAGAATCAATCCCACGGTGGGCTGCAGAGGCAGGGCATGAAGTAACAAACTTTGAGCAAGTAGGCGAAGCGGCTTGGACGATTACGATTAAGAAAAAATAATCGTATGTGAAAATAAATAACACCGCCATTATAGTTGCTTGCTGTTTGCTTGCTCCTAGTGGCGGTGTTTGTTTTGGTTTCCAATTGTATGTTCCTCTAAACGATTTTAACGTAGAAGTCACGTCCATCGTTTAGGCCTGCTACTTCGGCACCTTTCTCAGTTTTGTAGTAGTTCACGATATTGCGGGCTAAACCTGCATACCCATTTAAGTATTCGCCACGTTCCATTTTCGTTGCGACATTATGAAACTCGAAATACGTTTTTGTATCTGGACACATACGGTTGATAATATGTTGGAAATCCTCGATTGGAATATGCAACCCACGTGTGTAACGGCACTCACGATTGTACGTGTGGTGCAAAATATTAATCGGTTTTTGCTCTACGACCATTTTAATTGTATCCATTCATGTAACACTCCTCTCTTATGTTAGAAAAACTAACTTACTACAATTTCATTATAGCAAAGACGGCCTACTTTTTGTACCTTAAACATTCTGATTTTAGAGAATTTTCTTTAAATTAACAAAATTACCAGTCAGAACGTTGTAATTCCTCGGCAACAATCTGTAAATCGTAGGCAGTAATACGTAGTAGTTCGTAGTCGTTATTTTCCATATACTTTTCAACTAGTTTGAGTACATATTTAGGTGAAGCTTCATTATCCTCATCGTAAACAAGTAATATGCCGTCTGTATTCTGAATAATAAATTTATCTTTTTCGATAAATTGCCAAGGTGCCTCATAAGGGCGTTTTGTTACACTCGTCACGAAATTTGCGTGATTTAAAATATGTATATACTGAGCTTGCTTTTGTTCATTCCAATTTTTCTCTTGTTCTAGAAAGGGAGTAATCATGGAATATTTAAGTTCGGGGAAATGCTCTTTTAATTCGATCACTGTTTCGGCTGCCCAAGCTTCTACGCCAAGCTGCCCGCTAATAACAACCCATTCCAATCCTTCATCACAAAGTTGATAAAGTTGATCATATAGTGCCTTTTTAATAACGGCAATGCCGGGATGTTTATCATTAAAAATACCGAGTTCATGTGCCCGGTAGCCTGTTACATAAATGGTCTTCATCGATTTCGACTCCTTTTTCGTCCGTAGTATACATAGTAGTGATGCCTCAGGGCGAGCGGCTCCTGAGGCATGATGGGATGATTATGCAAATACTTCTTTGATTCGCTCGATTGCCCAGTCTAATTCTTGTTGTGAAATCGTGAGTGGGGGAGCAAAACGAATAACGTTATCATGTGTTTCTTTACATAATAAACCGACATTCTTTAGTTTTTCACAATAGGGGCGAGCCGCTTCATGTAATTCGAGGCCGATGAATAATCCACGACCACGTATTTCTTTGATTGCAGGATGTTGAATGTTACTAAGCTTTTCCATGAAGTAAGTACCAAGCTCAACGGAACGTGTAGTAAGCTCTTCATCTATCAATACATCCAGTGCAGCAATCGATACGGCACAAGCGAGTGGGTTCCCACCGAATGTGGAGCCATGTGAGCCAGGATTAAAAACACCTAAAATAGCGCGGTTTGCGGCTACGCATGAAATCGGCATCACACCACCGCCAAGTGCTTTACCGAGTATATAGATGTCTGGCACGACATTTTCCCAATCGCAGGCGAACATTTTGCCTGTACGACCTAGCCCTGTTTGAATTTCGTCCGCAATCATTAATATATTATTATCTTGACATAATTTTAAAACCTCTTGTAAGAATCCTTTAGGAGGAATGACAATGCCTGCTTCTCCTTGAATCGGCTCTAAAATGACAGCGGCCGTATTTTTTGAAAGGGCTTGACGAATGGCCTCCATATTACCATAAGGAACCGTTTTAAAGCCAGGTAACAAAGGGGTGAAGCCGCGCTGATACGCCTGTTCTGAAGACATCGAAATAGCTGCCATTGTACGCCCGTGGAAATTTCCCTCGCAGCAAATAATTTCTGCTTCTCCGGTAATCTTTTTTACATCATATGCCCAGCGACGTGCGGTTTTAATCGCTGTTTCCACCGCTTCAGCACCTGTATTCATTGGCAAGACCATGTCTTTATTGGTTAATTGGGCAACCTTTTCGTACCATGCACCTAAATTTTCTGAATGGAATGCGCGGGATATTAATGTAACGCGGTCAGCTTGTGCTTTTAAGGCTTCGATAATTTTCGGATGCCGGTGCCCTTGATTGACAGCTGAGTAAGCCGAAAGCATATCTAAATATTTATTGCCTTCTGGATCATACACCCACACACCAAGAGCGTCAGAAATAACGATTGGTAGGGGATGGTAGTTATTTGCCCCAAACGCTTCTGTTTGAGCAATAATTGTTTTTGTATCCATCATCATGCCTCCCTTTGTACTCTTATCATACGAAAAAAGTAGACACGAGGCCTACTTTTTTCGCTAATAACTATTTGTTTTTTCAAAAACATCGCAAGTATACATTTAAGTACCCGCTCATTTTAAGCTGATTTTGGAAGGAAGTACTAGTAAAAGCTATTAGGAAGGTGATTTGATGCTCTTTACTTGTACCTTCTGTGTCTGATGTGTCAGCACATACCCGCTCACTAAAATAACAAATGCACAAAAAACAATACTACCAGCAAATAGTAAAGGCGCTTTAAAACTCGAAAAATATACTTCTAAGCGGCTTGCGATAATCGGTCCAATAATTTGTCCGAAGGCGTAAAATGTAGTCAACATGGAGACAACAAAGTTACTTTGACGTGGGAATAGTTGGCGCCCATATCCTGTCGACAGTGTTACGAGTCCAACGAATGTACAACCGAATAAAAAGGCAGATAATAGTACACTCCATACGGTCTGCGATAATACAGGTAAAATAATACCAAACACTTGCAATATGTAAGCAACAAACATCACGTGTACAGGCTTAAAGCGCGACATCATCGCCATCCAGAAAGGAGCAGAGGGCGCTGCGGCAATGCCAACGACCACCCAGGTGTAGCTGGCATACGCTTGTAAATTTTCGATGTTATATACGATGTCCACTAAAAATGTCCCTGTAATGATATAGCCAAGTCCTTCTAAACCATATGCAATAATGAGCCAGGGCATAAATCCTCGCCAAATATTTGTATCATTTGTTTTCGCAACACGTTCACCATCATGGACGACAATATGTCTCCATAAGGCAAGCGTCAGCAGGACAAATAGTGTAGATAAAAGCCCAAGCCCTATCCAAGTCCCTTCCCACATAAAGTGGACTTCTAAAAAGGGGACACATAAACCGGAAATAGCAATCCCAATCCCGATGCCACTAAACACATAGCCAGACCAGCGTGTAAGAAGATGTTTAGCTAAATAATCCATAATAATACTAGAAGTTAACACGAAAATAAATCCACCTGTTACCCCTGCGATAAATCGCAAAACAATCCATAATACATAAGCGTGAGTGAGTCCCATCCCAATAATAGAGACAACATTTAATAAAACATTGCTTAATAGAAAAAACTTTTTGCGTTTATAAATAAACCCTGCACCAAGTGACCCGACAAAATAGCCGACATAATTACTTGAAGCGAGCCAGCCGCCTGTTTGGAACGATAAGCCCTCATCTGCTCGCATAAATGGTAGTAATGGTGTGAAGGCAAATCGGCTAATGCCCATTGCTACAACAAGAAGTAAAATTCCCCCAAATAATACCCCTGCATGTTGACGATTCACAATACATCCCCCCTTAATGGATTAATCATAACATTCTGATAAAAAATGGTATATAGGAATGTCATGCTATTATTTTAATAGAAATGAGGTAAAATACAGAACAGAAGAATGATGAATGGAGAGGGGAAGTTAGTGATATATAAAATCGCGTTGTTTATACATATACTCAGTGCTGTTGTAGCCATTGGTCCGTTATTTGCTATTTTTCCAATGTTAAAACGAATGGAGCAGGCAGATGAAAGAGTAGTCCATGGCATTGTAGAAGCGTTACGCGGCGCTGTAAGAGCGGTTAGTTTGGCAGGGCATGTAGTTATACCGAGTGGATTAGTATTAATGTGGCTTGGTGGCTGGTCATGGAAAACTTCTTGGGTACTCGCGACAATTGTGGTGATGTTAGCATCGCTACTGTTTTTAGCAAAAGCATTTAAGCCTGCATGGCGAATCGCGGATGCTGATGGATTTCGGAGAGACCTATTTATAAAAACGATGCAAATAGCAACAGTCAAATATATTGCCATTATGTTAATTATGCTATGGTTAATGGTTGCGAAGCCGCAGTTATGGTGAAAAGGGTGGGTCTGAAAAGTCCTTTTGAGACATATGCTTTGTGACGAGGATGATGGAATCAGGGCAGGAGCGATATTTTTTAGTGTTGTTAATAAGTATGGAAGTGGGCTGTTCCGGACAGCCCCATCCTTTACCCGACTTTTAAATTATTTTTACCCGTCTTCTTTACCTCGTATAGCTTTTTATCGGCTTGTTCAATCATCATCGAGACAGTATAGTCAGATAGATTTTCGATGACGACAGCTCCTAAACTAATCGTAAAAGAGAGGTACGTATCTTCATACGGAATTTCGACTGCTTGCAAAGTAGAGAATAAATGTTCAATTGTTTTGTTAAATAATTCAACATTTTTACTAAATACAATAAATTCATCTCCACCATAGCGAGCGATAAATAATTCGTTCTCGTGTTGGAATTGATTTGCTACGATGCCGATTTGCTGAAGAATTTGATCGCCTACGACATGCCCGTAACAGTCGTTTTGTTTTTTGAAATTATCGATATCAAATAGAGCACAACAGAGCGGCGTGTGTTGCTCAATCGCTTCTTGGAGCCACTTTTCTGATTGCTCATCGAAATAGTACCGACTATGCACTTGTGTTAGTTTATCTGTATAAATTAATAGAGTGAGTGAATCTTTACTTGTGCTTAATGCAAACTCATGTAAACGGGCTTGCTGACGCTGAGATTCTTCGGACTCTAATAAATCATTTTTGATTCGCGCATACTTGTATGCTTGTTTATAATTGCCCATTTCTTCATACGCATTAATAATAGACGTTAAAAATCGTCCTTTAGCCTGTACGTCAGAAAAGTTCTCAAAAATCGACCAAGATTTTTCTAAGTAATTGTCAGCCTTTTCCCATTGATTGACCCGTGAATAATACACACCCATATTACAAATTGTCATAGCGTAATGTTTTGTATTTTCTCTTATTAAAGGATGGGTTAAGACGTTGTTTAGCATTTCATAAGCTTCATCGTATCGTTTTAATTCAAATAAATGAAACGCATAGTTGTTCATATAGTGAAAATAGGCAAGGGGATATTCATGTTTATTGAATTTTATATGTGTCACAATTTTTTCTCGGTAATATTGGGCCTTTTCAAAATCTTTTAGTAATAAATAACAAGAACTTAGATTAATACAAATACCTATATAGTATAGATGAGAAGGGTTGTTTTCTATGATTTTAAACGCTCTCAAATTGTACTCAATCGAACGTTCTATATCCCCACTCATATAAAAGAAGGTTGCTGCATGATATGGATAGTTTGCTTTTAACTCTTCGTTGCCACTTTCGGTTAGTGCAATTTTGAATGGTTCTAGTAGTGGTTCTACCGATTTAATATCTCCTTTAGTAAGATAGGCAGCGATTTTTAAATTTAAATACTCACATAATAATTTATAATTTTTTTCTTTCTCAATTTTAGGTAGTTCTGCATCAAGAATAGAAATCGTAATATCGCATTGCGTTTTACGGAATAGTTCTCTTGCTACTTCTAGTTGTGATTCATAATAAGATTGCAAAATAATCCCTCCGAGTAATATAACTACTAGTTCTAGATTAACATAATGAGTTTTAAATGAAATACTATATTCCTATAAAATGCTAGGTAATAAGTTGTGTTTTCTGTTAGTTTAGTAGGAGAGGGTAAAGACAAAAAAGACGCTGCTTGTGGCAACGTCTAGGTGAACTATGCAATAAGGGATTTCACTACTTTTGAAATAACGGCTCCTTCTGCTTTACCGACAAGTAGTGGTTTAGCAATTTTCATCGCATCGCCCATACTCATCCCTGCTACAACGCCTGCAGCTGTTAATGCTTCCGCAATTTCCTCTTCTGAAAGCTGTTTTGGTAGAAAACTCTTTAGCAGTGCTAATTTCGTTTCTTCTTTTTCAATTAAATCTGCACGACCAGCAGCTTGAGCCCCTTCCAATGCTTGATTCGTTTGTTTTACTTCACGGTTAATCACCGCAATTTCTTCTGCCTCTGTTAATGCAGTGCCTTTTTCTTTTTCTGCCGCATCTAATGCCGATTTTACGAGCTGTAATACGCCTTTTGCTACGACATCTTTTTCTTTCATCGCTATTTTTAATTGAGCAAATACTTCATCTTTTAACATATTGTTCACTCCGTCTCTTTTAGTTTTCATAGTATAACAAATCCTTTGCTAATATGTTATTTCAGCTCATAGCCGCTTGCAAATGCAAAGCCTTTGATGGCATCTTTTAGCATTTGGTCTTTATCGATATGCGGTGGGAAATTATTGAGTTCATGATTCAAGATAAGCGCCTCTAAGCATTCGCGTACTTTATTATCGTCACAAGTTACTTGCTTCTCTACAATCGTAGCAAGTACTTCGCCTTTTTCCATTAATGTGATGTTCATCAAAATCATCCTTCCTTCTGTTTTACACTAGCTCTATTATACCGTGCATCATATAAAAAGAAAAAGATGCACAGTGGGAAGAAAGTGATTACTATATAGAAGGAATGAATAAGGGAAAGAGGGATTAGTATGAACGGTCGAGTACTTGCGCATGCATTGTTACAGACAACGGGTCAAGAGCTACGCATGGTATACGCATTATTATGTAAGACAAATATAATCGATATGCTAACAGCGAAAACGAAAGATTTTTTCTCTAAAGACATCGATCATTTCAATGAAGCATTAAAAGAAGAAGTAAAAAAGTTAGAACGCTATTCGGATATAGAATTAAAAGTGAAATTATTAACAGAAATGACGCGTGTTCTAGAAATAAAAGGGATGCGTTACGATTGTCTAGAGGATATTGAGACGCAAAGTGAAGTCATTGTGCAAGCAATACATGAACAAATGTTAAAAAGTGATAAAGACTATGCGGTGTTTATCGAATCAGCTAATGGGCAGGAAGCGTATCAGCTAATGATTCAATACCACATGCAAAAGTTATTTGCTGCTTTTGATGGCAAGTTCCGTAAGTTGAGTGAAGAGCAATCAACGAACTTTACGGAGAAAATACAACAGTTGCTGACAGAGTTACCGATAGAAAAGCAACAGCAATTGAAGCAAGGGTTAGGCATTGATGAGTTAACACATGAGACGCTTCGCATAGCCATTTTAACGCAAGGGTCCGTTATTGTCTTATCAATGATTGTGGAGGTGGCGGGTTTTTCAGCCTATACAACACTGACAACGGCGATTGCATCCACGATGGCACTTAGCGGTGTTGCTTTACCATTTGGTGTATACACTGTAGCGACAGCCTTATTTTCAATGATGATGAGCCCATTTATGTTAATCCCGCTAGCACTGGGTGGTGGAGGATTGCTCTTGAAGCATCAAAATAAGCATGTAAAGAAAAAGTTATTACCTTTAGGGGTTTTGCAGCTAACCTTACCTATTGTGGCGCAAAATCGTATTGGGCAAATTGATAGCACGCCATTTACAAAGCATTGGCAACAGCAAGTAAAGCGTTATGAGGAATTATTCGCTAAAAGAGAAGGCTATAAAGCAACTATTCATCAGCAACAACTCGAAATTACCGACTATGAGGAAGCGCGGGAGAAACATGTGAGGCAAATGGAACTAGATAAAGAAAAAGTGCAAGCATACAAAGCCTTTATTGGAAAATATATCGCAACCGTACCGAAAGAGGAACGTACGCCGCTACTACAAGAGGGGATCGATTGGCTCATTATAAAGGACAGTGAACGAGCAGCACTAGAGAATCAACAGGAAGAAAACCGTGCCAGAAAGGGTCTTTGGCAGGTCATTGCGTCTACGATTGATAACACAAAATTAAAAGCACAGAAAAAACAAATTCAAAAGGACATTGATGAAAAGCTCAAAGTGCTAACAGAAGCCTTTTTGGAAATGGATAGCTCTGTATTGCAAGCAGAGCGAGAGCAAATCCAACTATATGAAGCAAGTGCGACTCTTCACCGTGAAAAAGCATTGCATTATGATGCACTTATTACATTAGAGAAAGAAAAGTTAAAAGAATTAAAAACACGCCTTAAAATAACACATGATCAAATAGGCGCATTACAGGATGAGTACTATGGGTTAGAGGATATAGGTTAAAGCGAAGTAGCTTAGATGTATAACCTTGAGAACGATAGCTTTTTTTAGGGTAGAAAATGCTTGGCAGGACAGTCAGAAGTGTTTACTTTTGTTAGGCAGCCTCACGTTTCATTGGGCATATTTCAAAAAAACAAACAGTGTATGTGGTAATGGAATTGCGTGATGTGACAATAGAAAGAATCGGCAAGAGGGATAAGTCACAGTAGGCCATTGAATCGTTTTTTTAAAAGAATTTATATCGTTTGAAAGAACGTCTAATGCTGTATTTAGTCAACTAGATGTTGCGTTAATTCCGATGTGGTTATTGAAATTAATATGTTAGGGAAACACGTGAAACGCTTATAATTTGCCGTTTTTTTGCGTGTTTTGCAGATAGAATGAAAGAACCATTCATGAGATATTGACGGTGGCTTAAGTGAGATGTAAGAAATTAATTGCGTAGTTTTCTCTAAGGCGTACGTACGTTAAATTATAAAAAAATGTTGAGAAATTGGACAAATAGAAAAACATGTTATATAATGAGGTCAATAATTAAATTTCTTCGGAGAAACTATGAATTCACCTATTACAAAAAGTAATCGTGATCATTCGGTACTTTTTGTAATAGGCGGATTTTTTTTATACGGAGAAATTCTATATTATTATAAATTAAATTTTTGGAGGTCATCACACATGGCACAAGGTACAGTTAAATGGTTTAATGCAGAAAAAGGTTTCGGTTTTATCGAAGTTGAAAACGGAGCTGACGTATTTGCTCACTTCTCAGCAATCCAAGGCGAAGGTTTCAAATCATTAGAAGAAGGTCAAAAAGTTGAATTCGACGTAGAAGAAGGCAACCGTGGACCACAAGCTGCTAACATTGTTAAACTTTAATTTTTAGAATTTAAAGTACATCATTAGTTAGAACAAGAGGCACCTTTTATAGGGTGTCTCTTTTTTGTGTTTTGAAGTGAAGTTTTTGGTGAGTATGATGAAACAATGATTGAATGAATATAAAAAAGGTTCAATGCTAAAATATGTTCTTGATGAAAAAATGCGGGATTCTAAAAGTGCCTATAGTGGAGGGGGGGCGAGTGTGGCTTACGGTGTTCGTCTTTCGCTACAGAGCAATGTTTTTCTGCATCGGAAGTGAAGCGGCAAGTGCAAAGCTTCCGACGGGAAAAGCGATAGAAAAACAAAGGCTAAAACCATCATGCCTTGTGACAATTTATCTGCGCAAGCACCAAAGCTACGGGAGTACCCAAAAAAATGAGCGACGAGGAGGCTTAACCTCGCCTGCCCGTAATACAATATGCGGTTAAGTACAATTTTTAGTGAAGAGTCTAAAAAAGATTAAAGGTTTATATAATAAGGAAACTTTTAATAAATGTAGCGTAATGAAATTTTTTTTACGAAAAAGTGTTGACCTTTTACCGATAAGCCTGTAATATAAGACAAGTCGTTAAGAGATAACAAAACAACTTAACGAAATGAACTTTGAAAACTGAACAAGCAAAACGTTAACAATAAACGTTTCTGAATAAGAAACAAAATTTTGGACATCAAACATGATGCCAGCAAATTTGAGCTTACTCAAATTCTTTTATGGAGAGTTTGATCCTGGCTCAGGACGAACGCTGGCGGCGTGCCTAATACATGCAAGTCGAGCGG